>DATJRT010000283.1:0-12546 GCA_035504495.1 Occallatibacter sp. | reverse complement strand
CCGCGCGCGATGCGCAACCATGTTATACTAGATTTGCGCTCAGTGATTTGGTCGTGAGCGGCGTTTTGCCTTTCTGAAGGCAACCCTGCCTTGCACAGATTTCCCCAAAGCCCTACAGCGTAGCCCTTGAGTTCCGGTCCCGGTGACTCGACTTTTGATCCGGCAAAACTTGACCTGGCAAAGGTCAGGCAAGGATCAGGAATCACGAGCGGATTGGCCACTCCGAAGCGGAATGGCGGTCCAATTGGGACAGCGCTTGCAGTGCGCGGCCAAGGGAGCCGATCGGCATCGTGCCGACAGGCGATTCGTGTTAGCGTGGGTCAGTTCCGGGCGCTTGCGTTCTTGAACGCATTCCGCCGGTCCAACGGACGTTTTCGGTTCTTCCTTACGCATATTCTTTTGAAGAAGGCTCGTGCCCATCCATGCGGCAGCGCGCCTTTTGTGTCCGGTTCCGTTTGCAGGCCTCTCTGAAATCTGAGGCTCCCGGAACCTCCAGAAAGATTGTCAATTTTGACGACTCAGTTCTCTCAGTTTTCTCTCTCCCATGCCTTGATGGCACGGCTCAACGCCAACCAATTCGAAACCCCCACGCCGGTGCAGGCCGGCGCCATTCCTCCCGCGCTCGAGGGCCGCGATGTGCTGGCCACGGCGCAGACCGGAACAGGCAAGACCCTCAGCTTCCTCATTCCAATCGTAGAAATGCTGCAAAGGCCGGAATCGCAGAGGATGGAAGGACTTGGAGCGCAAGCTCTCATCCTGCTGCCCACGCGTGAATTGGCCATGCAGGTCGAGGAGGCCTTTAGGGCGGTCCGGCCCAGCGCCGTGTACTCGGCGGCGCTTGTGGTCGGCGGCATGAATGAACGTCCGCAGATCGAATCTCTTCGCCGCGGTGTGCGGATCATTGTCGCCACGCCCGGTCGCCTCGAGGATTATCTCAAGCGCAAGCTGGTCCGGCTCAACGCGGTCCGAATCCTGGTGCTCGACGAGGTGGATCGCATGTTGGATATGGGCTTCGAGCCGGCGATTCGCCGCATTGCGGCGATGCTTCCCGCCCAGCGCCAGACCCTGTGCTACTCGGCGACGCTCGAAGGCAAGGTGAAGGAAGTGGCGCGCAACTATCTCAAAGACCCGGTTCGCATCGCGATCGGCTCGGTGATGAAGCCGGCCGAGAACGTCGAACTGCGGGCCTTCAGCGTGGAAGCAAACAAAAAGCAGGAGCTTCTGGAGCACCTGCTGAACGCGGAAAAGGGCAGCTTTTTGGTCTTCGTGCGCACCAAGCATGGCGCCGACCGGGTCGCACGGCGCTTAGCTCGCTCCGGCCATGCGGCTATCCAGATTCACGGCGACCGTTCACAATCGCAGCGCAACCAGGCTCTGCGCAACTTCTCCGAGGGACGGCATCGCGTGCTGGTGGCCACTGACGTGGCTGCCCGGGGCCTCGATGTGGCCAACGTGGCCCACGTGGTCAACTTCGATCTGCCCAAAGTGGCGGAAGACTTTGTGCATCGCGTGGGCCGCACCGGCCGCGCTTCGGCCAAAGGCGTGGCTTCCACTTTTGCCGGGCCGGCGGAGCACGGCGAGTTGCGAAAAATAGAGCGCGCGCTTTCGATTCGCATGGCGCACTACCGCGTGCGCGGCGTGAATGCGCGCGAAGCACGCGAGAACGCGGCATAGCCACGAGTTCGGGCTCATGCCACGTTCAACGTTAAATGTGTGATTTACTTCCGACTGCCCGCTTCGGCGGGCAAGTTCGCTTCAGTCCCGGCTGACGGGAGTGCGGGCAGGTTGAATTTGGAGAGCCTGCGCGTCATCACCTGGAAGTGATAACCCATTACGGCCAAGGTCATGGCTGTGGCGAAGGAATGCCGGTAACGCGTGGCCGCGGACGCGACGAATTTCCAGTAGATCCAACGCTGACGGCCAAAGACTCCCTGGCGCACGATGGAAGTGAGCAGAGCGCGGACGTTGCCACGGGTGAACCAGCGCCGCTTGAAGCGTTTCTCCTGGGGCGCGCATTGAATTCTGCTCAGGTAGAGCTTGATCCGCTTATAGTAGGCCTCGCTCGAGTAGATCTGTTTCAGCACCGAGCGATAGCCCTCGAGCAACCTGGTTGCGTCCATGCGGGGCAGGAAGTTGAGACTGATGCCGGTGTTGTTGCCGGCGCCGGCGTGCAAAATGCGTCGTTCCCGACCAAGACGGCGAAAGAGCTGCGTCCCGGGCATGGCCTGAAGCAGCCCCACCATGGCGATGGGGATGCCGCTCTTCTGGATGAAGTCCGTCATGCGCGCGAAGATATCTTCGCGGTCGGTGTCGAAGCCGAGAATGAAGCCGCCCATCACCTGCATGCCATAGCTCTGAATGATGGCGATGCTCCCAAGCAGGCTGCGCCGCGTGTTCTGCAGCTTGTTGGCGGCTACAAGGCCTGATTCGTCAGGTGTCTCGATACCCAGAAACACCGAGACGAAGCCGGCGTCACGCATGAGCTGCATGAGCTCGGGGTCGTCGGCCAGGTTCAGCGAGGCCTCCGTAATGAAGCCGAAGCAGGTCTTGTGCTGAAGGCGCCAACGGGCGAGCGCGGCGCATAGCTCCTTGGCGCGTGTTTTATTACCGATGAAGTTGTCGTCGACAATGAAAACGCTCTCGCGCCATCCGACAGCGCGCAACTGATCCAGCTCGGCGATCAACTGCTCGACAGTCTTGGTGCGCGGACGGCGGCCGTAGATTTCGATGATGTCGCAGAACTCGCAGTTAAACGGACAACCGCGCGAGTACTGCACGGCCATCGTGGAGTAGCGGCGCAACTTGATGAGGCTGATATCGGGAAGGGGGCTGGTCTGGAGCGCCGGTCGTTCGACGGCCTGGTAGACGGGCTTGGCAGCGCCCAGCTCCAGGTCGCGAGCGAGAGGGTCAATCAGGCTTTCGGCTTCGCCGATTACCACGTGGTCGGCATTGATCTCCGCGGCGCACAGGCTGCTGGCGATGGGACCGCCCACTACAGTGCGCAGGCCGAGGGCGCGGCAGCGCGCCAGGATGGCGAAGAGCGCATCCTTCTGGATGTGCATGGCGCTTATGAGAGCAACATCGGCCCATCGGAGATCGCGGTCGCGCAGCCGCTCGACATTCTCATCGATGAGGCGCTTGTTCCAGGAGCGAGGCAACAGGGCGGCTACGGTCATCAAACCCAGCGGAGGCTGCGCAGCGCGTTTGCCCAGAAACGACAGCGCATGCTTGAAGCTCCAATACGTCTCGGGGAACTGGGGGTAGATCAAGAGGGCGTTCATGGCTCACCTCGCAACGAGGAAAAGCAGCCGGCGGGCGGAAGCAGCCAGGCATGCAGCAAGCTGGTATCGCCGCATGGCGAGTCCGCGGCCAGCGCATGTAAAGAGACGAAAACGTCAATCAGAGAAGCGGCGTGACCACCAGCACGTCGATGGCAGGCGGAGGCGCGATTGCAGGTAATTTCACGTCTACGTAGCGGCCTTCAGCCACTTCAGCGAACACCTTGTTGACGGTATCTTCAATCCTGCCGGAGCTGACGTGCAGCAGGTGCGCCGCGCGCATCACCGTGGTGGACAACAGAAAGCGGTTTCCTATTTTGAGCCCGGCCAGATACACCAGTTGAGATCGCATATGTGCCCTCATTCCGGTAGTCAAACGTTTGCTACGGAGCCGGGCTCGTCTCGGTGTAGTCCGTTGAACCGGTTCGATCCGATTCACGCTCTGCGCCGGAAACACTAAGGAAGAGAGGGCTGAAGAGAGGCAAAAGCTGTGCCGATTCCTTGCAGTTAGCATACGCTGATTGTGACTCTTTTCCTAATCGCCGCGCCAAAACACCCTCGACCCGCTGGGCATCGGCATCAAGCTGACCGTAACCCGTGGCCTGAGCCGGAATTCCAGGTATTGGTCAATTGACCAGTGCCGAATTCCATCGCCGCCGGGAGCTTGATTTGAAAGAGTGATACACTAAAGACTGGTCGTCGAATCCGACTTGGCGTTCTTGCCTGTTCTGCTATCTCGCTTAACTCGCAATCAATTCCACGTGAGTTCAGCGATACATCACGCGACAAAGGAATAGCAATGGAACAGGGAACAGTGAAATGGTTTAACGATGCGAAGGGATTCGGCTTTCTGAGCCGTGCCAACGGCGAAGACGTCTTTGTGCATTATTCAGCCATCAAGAGCGAGGGATTTCGCTCCCTTCAGGAGGGCCAGGCGGTCCAGTTCGACGTTGTGAAGGGGCCGAAGGGCTTTCAGGCTGAGAACGTCCAGGTTCTCTGATGCAATCACTCCAGGATGAGGCCGTCTTCAGCTTGTTTCCGGCTTTCGCCGGCTTACATCAGGATTCAAAGACTTGGCGATGGCAGCGCTCCTGCTGTTCTTTGGATGCTGAGGCACCGGACCTTTCCGATGACTTGGACATTCCCTCAATCCCCTGCTGGCGCACCCAAACAGAGCTGATACCCGTGTGTGGCGAGCACAAGGCCCGATGCACTTGACCTGGCAATCGCGGGAAACCAGCTAATGAGTTCAGCGGACTCTGCTGCGGATCGGCCGGTGATGAAGGCGTACGGCCGAGCGGAAGCAGCAAGCTCCGATCATACTCCGAACGCAGCACACACCTGAAGCATGGACGAAAGGGAAATATGGCTGAAGATCAGCAACTCATCTGCAGTGACTGCGGGCAATCCTTCACGTTTTCTGCCGAAGATCAGGAATTCTTCCGCGAGCGTGGTTATTCGGCGCCCAAGCGCTGCAAAGCTTGCCGCCAGGCCAAGAAAAACGAACAATCGGGCGGCGGGGGCTACCAGCGCAGTGCATCACAAGGTACAAGCGTGATCTGCTCAGGGTGCGGACAGCAGACCACGGTTCCATTCGAGCCCCGGGGCGACCGTCCCGTGTACTGCCAGAACTGCTTCCAGAGCCGGAAGACCAGCACCGGCGGCGGCGGGCGGCGAGGCTACGGTCGAGGCCGTTAGGAGATCGTGTCTGCAGCTTGCCTCGCCGCTCTCCCCCTCGAAACCTTCAACGCTCATCCTTCTCCGAGGAGTTCCCCATGAAGAAAGAAGTTCCGCACGACAAGTATTATCTGAGATCGCTTCACCAGGAAATCGACTTCTACGATCGCAAACTCGCGTATTTGGAGAAGCATGAACAGTTCGAGTCGATCGCCGATCGCGAGGTAGCGGAAAACAAGCTAATTGCGAAACGGGCATCTCTTGCGGAAACGGCAAAACAACTGGTTGCCGAAGGAGTGGAATTCAACCTGTCGGAGCTCCCTCGGTCCTTCCGCGATTCGGAACATACGGGCGCGTCTCGTTGAACGAAGGCGCATTGTCCCCCAGGGTCCATGCGCCTTCTTCGCTCCGTTGGGATGCGCTGCGCGGAATTCTCTCCATGGAGGACCCACGGACCATCATCCAAAGACGCAGTTCTTTCCTTTGTGTGATCTCCACCATGCTCCCATGCGACGCGTGATGCTGGAGGGGTCGGCGTCGGAAGGGACGCGATCGCTTCACCAGTGTGAACGTCGCGATTGTCATCGCATCTTCCGCGATGGTCAGGGATATTCGGATTTTGCCGCCGGGCAGTTTGATGCATCGCGCTCGTCCTGTCGAGCGTGTCCCCTATGTGGAGGGATCCTCTACCTGGCTGAAGTGGACCACGCACTCAAGGTTGAGACGTGGGAATGCGCAGAGATGAAGTGCAGCTATACCGAAGACGTTCTCTCCCCATCATCGCGCTAAATCTGCCGCTACCAACTCACATGCAAGGGCGCACTACGCCGCCAGTCGCGCCCAATGCGCCGGCGTGTTTTGTTCAGCAGAAGGTGCGAGGAGCTTGCCCGCAGTGACACACATAAGGCGGTGCTCTTCCAGTTCGTACCGGGCACGCTCCATGTCGACGTTCTTCACAGCGGCAAACTTTTTGCTCACCCGAAAACAGGCGGAGGAGCGCGCCTCAGTGTATTCCCTCAGCCTCACAACATAACCTCGTTCCAGGTCTCTACAAATCGGGCATTCCATGATGATCGCCTTTCACGCATTCTGCCAGATCGACCCGGGGTCAGGATGCGGTCGCGGTTCAAAAACTGCCTACCATCCGAATCGAAGTGCTTTGCAGGCCGGGGTGAGAGTGTTCGACGAGGAAGTCTTGAGCAAAAGTCAGTCTGCTCGTCCGGGATCTCTCGGACATGAAGTCCGACGAATTGGCTTCGTCGGCTCGTGTTGCAAGCCGGAGCGCTGTTCTGCTCTGCTTGCAGCTTACAAATCGAGGGTGCTTTGCCTCGTATTTCTTGAGGACGCTCATCGCAGCTCCAGTCGTCGTTCGGTTACGCGGTTGAACGGTGCTCGTCTGAGGCAGAGCCTGGAATGCAAGAGGCGAGAAGGAAACACTGCTTACTCTCTGAGTATACACCCGTTTGCCCCATCGTGCTTCTAAAGCATGCCGTCGGCGATTAAAGCGTGCTGTCGCCGAGCTGAGCCTGCACAACATGGGCATCGTGTTCCAAGGCGCGCGCATGCTTGAAGTGCAAGAGTGGGCGATCTTCGGGCTGAATCCCTCCGGCCGATTCTCGCATTCCTTGCGATGCCGCCTTGCTAGAATTTTTCCTGGACGGTGGTGAGAGCGAGCATGCGCGAACGCAGAATTGGGATCATCCTGAACGGCGTGACCGGGCGCATGGGACTCAATCAGCATCTGATCCGGTCGATTCTGGCCATTCGCAATCAGGGCGGCTTGAATCTTGAGAACAAAACCGTGCTCATGCCCGATCCAATTCTTGTGGGCAGAAATGCGGAAAAGCTTAAGAGCATCGCTGCGGCCCATGGCCTGGAGCGCTGGAGCACCGATCTCGATAAGCGCCTTGCCGATTCCAAAGACGAGATTTACTTCGACTCGGGTTCAACCGGCCTGCGCGGGCAGAACGTCATGCTGGCGATCGAGGCCGGGAAGCACGTCTATTGCGAGAAGCCGCTGGCGACGACTCTTACGAGCGCCCTTGCGCTTGCCCGCGCGGCGCGAGTAGCCGGTGTGAAGCATGGCGTCGTCCAGGACAAGCTGTTTCTTCCCGGCATGCGCAAGCTGCGCCGCCTCGTCGAAGCGGGATTCTTCGGGCGTATCCTTTCCGTGCGCGGTGAATTTGGTTACTGGGTTTTTGAGGGGCCGCAGCCAGCGCCGCAGCGGCCTTCGTGGAACTACAGGAAGGAGCAGGACGGCGGGATCATTCTCGACATGTTTTGCCATTGGCGCTATCTGCTCGATCACACCATCGCCCCGGTGCGGGCCGTTGCCTGCACCGGCGCAACGCATATTCCGGCGCGCGTGGACGAGGAGGGAAGCGTGTACGCCTGCACCGCCGAAGACGCAGCCTACGGCACGTTCGAGCTCGCAGGCGGCATCGTGGCGCAGATCAATTCGTCGTGGTCGACACGGGTCTACCGCGACGAGCTTTTTCAACTGCAAGTGGACGGCACGGAAGCGAGCGCGGTCGCCGGCCTGCGCGAGTGCAAGGTGCAGCGGCGGGCCGATACGCCGCGCCCGGTCTGGAATCCCGACCAGCCCAACCCATTCGATTTCCGCAGCCAGTGGAGTGCGGTTGACGAAGATGCCGAATTCGACAACGCATTCAAGTTGCAGTGGGAGATGTTTCTGCGCCACGTGGCTGAAGATGCGCCGTTTGCGCATGACTTTATGGATGGCGCGCGCGGCGTGCAACTGGCCGAGCTGGCGAGGCTCGCGTGGCGGGAGCGGCGCTGGGTGGACGTGCCCGCGCTGACGCTCGATGCGTCTGCCGGGGCGTAGTTTTTCAATTCACAGTTACCGTGAAAGTGGCCGGGCCCGGAGCGGGAGTGACCGCAGGATTTCCTGTGCCGGTCACGGTAAAGATGTAGGTTCCGGCGGTGGTACCGGGGCTGCCGGCGCCGCCTCCACCGCCGCCGTTGATACTGCCTCCGCCGCAGGCGGAGATGCTGCCCAGAGCTGCCAGAATCAGCGCAAGGGCGAGCACAGTCCGGCCTCTGCGCCGGCGCATGGGAACTCCAAGGAAGACGATAAGGGCCAGCGCCGCGCGGCTGATGGGAAGCCAGCCGCGGCCGTTGCCCTGCGCGGGGCGAATCAGCTTTGCAGTTGCCGGCGCGGTCGTGGCCACCTTCACGGTTGCGGTGCCGGATGTGGTTCCCGCGCTCAGCGTCACCGGCGAACCGCCGGTCACGGTACAGGAAGGCAAATCGGTTGCGCCGCCGGGCGAAGTCGTGAGCGCGCAGCTCAGGGCGATGGTTCCTGCGTAGCCGCCAGCGGCCGTCGCAGTGACGGTCGAGGCAGTGGAAGCGCCGGGCGCGATGGCCGCGGGCATGGAGGCCGAAAGCGAGAAGCTCGCAGCGACCGGCTGGCTCCCGCTGACAACGGCCTCAAATCCGAGGGTATGGATGTGCTCGCCGGTGGCCGCGTCCGCGCCGGTGACCATCACGTTGTACGTTCCGTTGCCTGCACCCGAGGATGCTGAGATCGTGAGGGCGGCAGTGGCCCCGCCGCCGCTCGCCAGTGAGACGGACGGAGAAACCGTGCAGGTTACAGTGGACGCGGCGCAGGTGAGGTTGACCGCGCCGGCAAAGCCGTTCAGCGAGCTCAGGTTGATGGGAACCGAGGCGCTCGAGCCGGCTGAGACGGGCAGTATGGTCGAATCGGGGACCATGGTGAAGTCGCTCAGAAGATTTTCGAGCGGAGAGCCGTTGTTAAGCGTAAACCCGGAGGGGTTGTAATTCGCGTCGCCCGAGTATTCGAGGGTGACGAAATTCGCGCCTTGGTTGAGGACCTGGCTGTTGAGGAGGGCTGAAAAGCTGGATGCGTCGAGTGAGCCGGGGTGCAGATTTACTTCGCCTTCGGTACTTCCCGACGAAAAGATCAGGACCGCTCCCGTAGGCGCGGGCTGCCCGCTTTCACCGGTGACCGTTCCCGTCACCAGAATCGTAGAGTTGGGCGAGAGGCTGCCGCTCATGGTTGCTGCGATTGTGGAGGGAAGTAATTGGCCGCCGGCAACCACGGTGACGGGGTTGGGGAGGGTGACCGTTTCCGCCGCGTAATTTGCGTCGCCACTGTAAGCGAAAGTCACGGTGTAAGCGCCTGCGGCGAGGGTCGCCGGCAAGGTAATGGCGCCAACGCCGAGCTCGGCCGCGGTGTAGGGGTCCCGGCCCGGGCTGAGAGTGACGGTGCCGGAGATGCCCGCGGGCGCGCTGCTCACAGCAACCGTGCCGGTGGGCGGCAGCACCGCGACCGGAGCGACGGCCAGCCCGAAGCTGTTGGCGAAGAAACTGTACTGCGCATCGTTCTCCACGGTCACGTTGAAGACTATCGGCTGGCCGGCAACGATGGGGCCGTTTGTGGAATTCGAGGCGGCCCAGCTCACCACCGGCGTATCCTTCGCCACCGTGAACGTGATGGGCGCAGTGGCAGCCGCGGCGGTGTAGCTGGCATCGCCGTTGTAGCTCGCAGTCACCGCGTGCGAGCCCACGGCGAACGGTGCGTTGTACTCCGCGTCGCCCGCCGTGTTCATCACGGCCATGGTTGGAGCCGACCCGCCCGCCGCCGCGTCTGTGAACGTGACCGCGCCCGTGGGCACGGTGTAAGACTGCGGGCTGCAACTGGAAAGGCCGAGCAGGCAGTTCTCGATGTCCGCGGCCTCCGCGCCCGGAGCCACGGCCGCGCTGAGCAGCAGTTGCGTTCCATAGTCGACTGGCGTGCCCGGTCCGGCGCCCGGCTGGTAGATCGCGAACGGGTAGGCCTGAACCATGTTGAGATCGATCGCGCTCGGCTCCGGATTCACCGTGATGAGAACGGGCGCGGAGGTGCTCAAGGCATTCTTCGCGTCGCCGCCGTATTGGCCCCAGATGTGGTACGTGCCTCCGGGAAGAAAGTCGATGCCCTGGGGATAGCTGGCGTCGTTGGCGCTGGTGAAGGCTCCATTCGCCAGCGTGAAGAGGGCCTCGCTTTGATTTCCATATTCCGGGCTGTCGGTCATCAGCGCCACGTCACCGGTGGGCGAGCCCGCGCCGGTCACGCTGCCGTTGATGGTAATTGCAGTTCCGTGCGTGAAGGCGGTGGAAGAGGGCGTAAGCGTGGTGGTGGTCGAGCCGAATTTCACTTTACCCCAGCCGGTTACCAGCGCGTTGGCGTCGATGCTTCCAAGTCCCGAGGCCAGGTCGTAGCCTAAACCGGCGCTGTAATCGGCGGCAGTTCCCGAACCGATCTCACCCTCGGTTATGGAGCCATCCACTTCGATGGGATTAGTCACGCCGATGCAATCGGGTGAAAGCGCAGGCGCGTAGGCGCAGGGCACGGTGTTGGTTCCCGTGCGCACGTCGTAGAATGCGGCCGGATACTCGAGCCACAGCGGGTAAAGGAGGTTGTCCGCCTGTCCCTGGCGCCCGTACTTCTGATTCACCAGCGCCAGGATGGCCGCGAACGCGGGTGCGGCCGCACTGACGCCGCCGATTCCCGTAAACTGCACCAGGCTACCGCTCGCTGCCGGCTGGCAATCGCCATCGGCCGCGCAGATGGGATAGTAGCTGTCATTGAGGCCGTCGGCCGCAAAGAGCGAAATGTCGGGAAGGTCGCGCGCATTGTCGTTGGGCATGCCGGAGCCGGGCACTCCGACAAGCTCCTGCTGCCACGCGGGCTTGGCATAGCCGGCCGTGCAGGAGCTCCACGCGCCGCTCCCGGCGCCCGCTCCGGTGGAGCAGTTGCTCATCCCTCCTCCGCCCGCCGCCATGCTGGTGTCCGCTCCGTCCGCTATCAAGCTGAAGTAACTCATCAGGTCATCGCCATACTGGCTGTCGTTCCAGGGCTGCTCGGGAATGGGCGCGCTGGTGGCGATGAGGGAAACCCCCGGCGTGCTGTTCGAGGCACTCGTGCTCCAGTACTGCGCAAGCTGCGCGTCGATGGCGGCATCGCCCTGGCTGAAGGCGCTGTAATAGAAATCCGTGCCGCCGACGGCCACATTGAACGGCGTGGAGGCGTAGCCGTTCACCGCCAGGCCGTGGAGCGCGTAATCCTGCGCGGTGGGGTCGTCACAGGCGGCCGGGCCGGCGTCGCCGGCGGAGACCACCACGGTGATGCCCTGCGCCGCTGCCTGCTCCCAGAGATTTTCGATGGCCTGGTTCTCTGCGCCGAGGTAGAGCTCGCACTGGCCAAAGCTGAGGCTGATCACCGGAGCGACGTTGGTGTACACCGCGTAGCTCGCGGCCAGGTCCAGCCCGTCTTCAAGCACGGTGTCGGCCGCGATCACCAGGTCGATGGTGGCGTTCGGGGCTACGGCGCCGGCCCACTCCACGTCGAGATACGCTTCAGTGGATGCATAGTTAGGGCCATCGTAGTTGTTCATTCCGTCCACGCCGGGATCGTTGCCATCGACGATCACCTGTGGAGGGTTGGCCGGAGCGCCGGGCAGAAATACGCTGCGGAACTGGTTGACGAGATCGACGTTGATATTGGATTCGTTGACGATGGCGATGGACTGCCCGGCTCCGGTCACGCCGCTTGCGTAGAGCGGATTCAGGTCGTACTGGAGGGCAAAATCGGCCGGCGAGAGGACGAAGCTGGAGTCGAGATAATCGAAAGCCCCCGTGCCGATGGTCCACTGCGGCGTGGCCGTTCCGGTGCGCGGATTGTAGCCGGCCTTGCCCAACACGCGGCTATAACGCTTCGGCCGGAAATTATTGAGCGAGAAAAATCCGCCCACCACCGGCGCGAGCGCCGCGGGAATTGCAGGATCGTCGGCATTGGCGTAGTGGGTTTCGCCGTTCACCTGGTAGCGATGAATGCTGGTGTGGAAGGCCGAGCGCATGGCGTCCACGTTGCCGGCAATCTCCATCGTCTCCTTGCCGGGATTGACGCGGATTACGCTGAATCCGTGGCCGGCGAGCCAATTCTTCACCGCGGCAATGTCGTCGTCGGAGGGGCCGAACTGCGCGCCGAACTCCTCCGGCGTGAGCCATTTGTGGAATTGCGGCGAGCCGGGCGCGTGCAGTTGCGCAAGCAGTGCGCGCAGCGCCGCTTCCTGGCTGGGGCTGCGCTTCAGCACCAGTTGCAGCCGGTCGAGAGGCATGTCGCCGGGAGCCGCGCCGCGATCGTTGGCCGCGCTGGCCAGCGGGCTCACCGTACCCTTGAGCGTTACAAGCCGGCTCTCGTCGATAGATCCAAGAACTCGATCGGCCGGGGGGCCGACGATGCGATCAATGGGGTCAATGGGGTCAATGGGGCCGATGACGGGCGCGGCCTGCTGCGCGCGTCCGCCGATTGCAGCGGCGCAGAGCATGGCGACGCCGAGCGCAAGAGTCGGGCGCAGTCCTGGCATGGCGGTTAATTCCGGACCTTTCCTGGGGATTACAGCAGATTCCGAGTTACCGTATGCGAGGTTGATGCGGCTCCGGGAGTTTTTCCTGCACCCGCGGGGTCCGTTGTGGGAGCAGTGCCGCCTTTGGAACGGGTCTCCTCGGCGATCCCTTCATGGGTTTCCCAATCGGCAGCGCGCCTGAGGCGCATTCTTGATGCGGC
>DATJRT010000282.1:0-15821 GCA_035504495.1 Occallatibacter sp. | reverse complement strand
CAGCGCGCCCAGGTTGGCGTAGCCCAGTCCCAGCGGCCGGTAGTCGTGTGAGTTGCGCGCGATGGCCTCGGTGGGATAGCCCGAGTTGTCCACCAGGATCTCCATCGCCGTAATCATCACGGAGATGGCGTGGCGATAGGCGGGAATGTCGAACGTCCCCGCCGGCGTGACGAACTTGAGCAGGTTGAAGCTGGCCAGGTTGCACGCTGAGTTGTCGAGGAACATGTACTCCGAGCACGGATTCGACGCATTGATGCGCGCCGTGTTCTTGCTCGTGTGCCACTTGTTGATGGTGGTGTCGAACTGCATGCCCGGGTCGCCGCACTGCCACGTGGCCTCGGCGATCTTGTGCATGATCTCGCGCGCTTTGTGTTTCTCCACCGGCTTCTTGTCCTTGACCGAAGTGGTCCAGAACTCGCCGTTGCTTTCGTAGGCGCGCATAAACTCGTCACTGACCCTGACCGAATTGTTCGCATTTTGAAAGAAGATCGATGAGTACGCCTCGGAGTCCGGCCCCGAGCCGTCGTATCCTTCGCGGATGAGCGCAAAGGCCTTTTTCTCTTCCTTGGCCTTGCAGTCGATGAATTCCACGATGTCCGGGTGATCCACGTTGAGGATCACCATCTTGGCCGCGCGCCGCGTCTTGCCGCCGCTCTTGATCACGCCCGCAAAAGCGTCGAAGCCGCGCATGAAGCTCAGCGGGCCGCTGGCCTCGCCGCCGCCCGAAAGCAGCTCCTTCGATCCGCGGATCGTTGAAAGATTGGTGCCCGTCCCCGAGCCCCACTTGAAGAGCATGCCTTCCGTCTTGGCCAAGGTCAGGATCGAATCCAGCGAGTCCTCCACCGAGTTGATGAAGCAGGCCGAGCACTGCGGATTCCTGTAGCCCGTCGCCGAATACTTCACCCCGCCCGTGGCCGCGTCCCAGTGCCAGTTCTGCCCGTCGGACTCCGGCTCCAGCCGGTCGCAGCCCACGTTGAACCACACCGGCGAGTTGAAAGCCGCCTTCTGCGTCAGCAGCAGATGCACCAGCTCGTCGTGAAAAATGCCCGCATCCTGTGCCGAGGCAAAGTAGCCGCCGGCCATGCCCCAGTCGCGAATGGTCTCAGCCACCCGCGCCACCAGCTGCCGCACCCCTGACTCGCGCTCCGGCGTCCCCATCTGCCCGTGCAGATACTTCGAGGCCACGATGTTGGTCGCCGTCATTGACCACTCCTGCGGCACCTCCACGTCCTTCTGCTCGAAGATGGTGTTGCCCTTGGTGTCGGTGATCGACGCCGTCCGCCGTTCCCACTGCACCTCGTCGTAAGGCGAGATGCCGGGCGTGGAAAACCGGCGCGCAAACACCAGACCCTTATCGGTATAGGCTGCCTGGGGGACAACTCCGGAACTGACCAGATGGATTTCGCTCATAGCATCCTCTCGCTCGGCTTAAATAGCGCAGTGAAGTAACTCCCTCGGCTTCAGGCACAGGCTTCTTGCCCGGGGGCTACGGTCGCTTACGCGCAAACGGGAATCAGGGATCGGAAAAATGCCGCAAGTTACTGATTCGCCTGCGGCCCACCGGCGTTTATCCAAGGCCGGCTTTGGTTACAGTCCGTTTACAGCCGCAGATGAAAAAATACCGCTGTCTATGGTACGTGTCAACAGCAAACCACAACATCTGGTATTTTCGTCACATACGCAGCATCCGATTCCTAAACAGGGCCATTTGCCTGTGGAAAGCGCGGAACAGCCGCGCCGCACGCGGATTTGGCGGTCTCCATTCGCCCCAAACCCGGGCAGAATGCGCCTCTTGCGCGTTCCCGCCCTCCAAACTCAAGGCTAGACCCGGCTTGCCGCCACGGCAAGGCGCGAAAACAGGGCAAAATCCGTGCATTTCGATGCCGTACATGTGCGAATGTGGACAACCGGGCAAACTGGCATCCGTGCGATCCCCGGGGCGGGCCCTTCGGCGTGCAAAGCGAAAAGTGCCTTCGCGCCCGGCAAAAACAAATCGGCCCCGCGCGGGAGCACGCGAGGCCGATTACGCACCAAATCAACTTTTGGCTGCGGCTTATTTGCTCGCGATGCGCATGCCGTAAAACGAGCGGTAGACGAAAAACAGCGAAATCAGGAAGAAGATCGCCGCCAGCAGGTGTGTCCACATCGCCCCGCTGGTCACCGACATCTGCACCGCCAGCTCCACCGCCAGCAAGCCAAACAGCGTGGTGAACTTGATCACCGGATTGAGAGCCACGGCGGCAGTGTCTTTGAACGGATCGCCCACCAGGTCGCCCACCACCGTGGCCTCGTGCAGCGGCGTTCCTTTTTCATGCAAGTCCACTTCCACAATCTTCTTGGCGTTGTCCCACGCGCCTCCGGCATTGGCCATGAAAATGGCCTGGTACAGCCCGAAGACCGCAATCGAGATCAGATAGCCGACGAAGAAAAACGGATCCAGGAACGCAAACGCCAGGGCGGCGAAAAACAGCGAGATGAAGATGGTCAGCATGCCGCTTTGCGCGTAACGGGTGCAGATCGCCACCACCTTCTTGCTGTCTTCCGTCGAAGCTTTCTCTTCGCCGAAACTCATGTTCTTCTTGATGAACTCCACCGCCCGGTAAGCGCCCGTGGTCACCGCCTGCGTGGAGGCGCCCGTGAACCAGTAAATCACCGCGCCCCCGGTCACCAGGCCGAGCAGAAAGGGAGCGTGGAGAATCGAGAGCTTTGCAACGGCTACAGGATCTTGGAGCGAGTTGGTAAGCGCCATGATGGTGGCAAAAATGAGGGTCGTGGCCCCCACCACGGCCGTGCCGATGAGCACCGGCTTGGCGCTGGCTTTGAACGTATTTCCTGCGCCGTCGCCCGCCTCCAGCATCTTCTTGGCCCGGTCAAAGTCCACGTTCGCGCCGAATTGCTTCTTCACTTCCTCGGCCACGCCCGGCTCGTTCTCGATAAGCGAAAGCTCGTAGATGGACTGCGCGTTGTCCGTCACCGGCCCGAATGAATCCACGGCGATGGTCACCGGACCCATGCCCAGGAAGCCGAACGCCACCAGGCCAAAGGCGAACATCGGCGCCGCCAGAATCACATTGTCGAATCCCTGGGTGCTCACCCCGTAGCCGAGCGCCATCAAGGCGATGACCGCGCCTCCCAGGTAGTAAGCGGAATAGTTCCCGGAGACAAATCCGGAGAGCAGCCCCAGAGCCGCACCGCCCTCCCTCGCCGACGCCACCACTTCTTTCACATGGCGGGAATGGGTGGACGTGAACACCTTCACCAGCTCGGGAATGAGCGCGCCGGCTACCGTCCCGCAAGAAGTAATCGTGGCCAGTTTCCACCAGAGTGTGGGGTCGCCGCCAAGATTCGGTATGAGCAGATAGGCCACCGGATAGGTGACCGCGATGGTCACAACGGAGGTGATCCACACCAGCGAGGTGAGCGGCGACTCGAAGTTGAAATCGAGCGCTTTGCCGTACCGCGCACTGGCGATCAACTCGTTGACGTAATAGCCCACCACCGCGGCCACCAGCATGGCCACGCGCACCGCAAACAGCCAGACCAGCAAGCGCACGCCCACCGCTCCGCTCTTGGCGCCCAGCATGATGAAGGCGATGAGAGCCACCTGGACCACGCCGTAAGTTTCGAAACCGTCGGCCGTGGGGCCCACTGAATCGCCGGCGTTGTCTCCGGTGCAGTCGGCGATCACGCCGGGGTTGCGGGCATCGTCTTCCTTGACGTGGAACACAATCTTCATCAGGTCGGCGCCGATGTCGGCAATCTTGGTAAAGATGCCGCCCGCCAGCCGCAGTACCGCCGCGCCCAGCGACTCGCCGATGGCGAAGCCGATGAAGCACGGCCCCGCATAGTCTCCCGGCACGAACAGAATGATGCTGAACATCATCAGCAGCTCGATCGAGATCAGCATCATGCCGATGCTCATGCCCGCCTTCAGGGGAACGCTGAAGCAGCGATACGCGCTTCCGCCCAGCGAAGCATAGGCGGTGCGCGAATTCGCCAGCGTGTTTACGCGGATGCCGAACCACGCCACAAAGTAGCTGCCGGCCATACCCAGCACGCTGAACGCCAGAATGATCGCCACGCGCGCCGCGCTGAAATGGAGCAGTACGGCAAAGTACACCAGGATGACGACGGCAATGAATGACCAGAGCAGAAGCAGGAATTTGCCCTGGTTGATCAGATAGGTTTTGCAAGTCTCCCAGATCAACTGCGAAACTTCCTTCATCGCTCGATGCACCGGCAGGCCCTTCAGGTGAACGTACATGAACAGGCCGAAGATCATTCCCAGGATGCAGAAAAGCGGTCCCCACATGAGCAGGCTGTGGCCGTCGATGCCGAAAAACTGCACCTGGGTCAGATCCGGCAGCTTCAGATTGGCTTCGCCTCCGGCTGCTTCCACGGGCGCCGCAAACGCCGCGCCTTGGCCAAGCACGGCCAATGCGGCCATCGCGCCGGCCAGTTTCCCCGGGCGCCCTGTAAACCAGTTGCCCCGCATGCGCTCTCCCGTGCCCGTGCGCCGGGCAGAAGTCCTCTTCAAATCCGGCGCGCCGCTCGGCGCTCCGCCGGCCTTCCGCGCCATCAACACCGTAACCATGAGCAAAAACACGCCTGCGCACGGAAAAAACCAAACACTATCCATACCTGTCACAACTCCTCCACACATTTGGTTCTCAAGAAAGCCGCCTCCGGCGAGGTTCCATATGCGCCCGGAGAATGGCCACGGGGAAGGCTATCATCCATACCCGGCCCTGTCGAGTGATAGCTGACACCAATGAGCTGGCGCCGTAGCCTCATCGGTAACATGCCAATTTGGACCGGCAAAGCTCCGGATTTGAGAGCCCGTCCGGACGGCCCCCGCGCGGGGACGCCGGACAGAAGTTGCTGGATGAGGAAACCGGAAAAGCGGGTGCAGGCTTCGGTCTCCGGGAATTGGTCTTCCCCGCCGCCCGATGGCCTTACAGGGACCTTGATGCGTCTTGTCGGGCATCCGGCTGCGTATGCTGCCGCTCTGGTTGGATGCGCCTTTCGCGCCCGCTGTCCCACTCGGCTTCGTTTTTTCTTGAGAAAATGTCCCGTCCCCGCAAGGCTCTCCTCGACGGAGGGCTCAGAACGCAACCTTCACCGCTCCCTGCAGAATGCGTGGAGGCGCGGCGCTGATCGCGTCGCCGAAAGTCGCGCTGCCCACGTTGCCGTCCACCGCCGTGGGGCCGTTGAACTGGGCATGGTTGAAGACGTTGAAGCCCTCCACGCGGAACACCAGCGATCGCGCATCGCCGATGGCCAGGCTCTTGGCCAGCGCCATGTCGTAGTTGTCCGCGCCGGGGCCGTAAAAGAATCGGCGCTTGGCGTCGCCGGGCGTACCCAGCGCGTTCATGCTGAAGTCCGCAGTGTCGAAATAATTGTTCCCGTTGGTGCGCGGGTTGGAGCTCAGCCGCAGCGGTCCCCCGTTGTAATCCGGCTCGTCGATGCTCGAGTTGTTCACGCCGTTGGGATTGGTCCCGATCAGCGAGTTATCGCCGTTGTTGATCATGGTCACCGGGAAGCCGCTGGCGAAGCGCGTAATGCCGGAGAGCGACCATCCGCTGGTGAGGCGGCTCCGGCGCAGCAGGCGGTCGACCGGAAGCTGGTAATCATAGCTGAGGACGAAGTTGTGCTTCACGTCGAACGCAGAGATGGCGTAACTGAGCGCCGGATTGAAGGGGTTCACCTCTTCGCCCAGGTTCGAGGATTCATCGAGCGACTTGCTGAAGGTGTACGCGGCGGCAAATTCGAGCCGTCCGGTGGTGTGCCGCGCGCTCAGTTCGAGCGCGTTGTAGTCGGCGTGGCCCATGTTGGCCTGCAGCGCGTTGCTGCCGAAATCCGGCCCCAGCGGCCCGCGTGTTCCGTTCACCTGCTCGCCGGTTGCCGTGTAATACACGGAGTTTTCGCCTAACGGGCCGCAGCCCGGCAGGCTCAGGCACAGCGCCGGGTTGCCGGGATTGGCCTCGATCAGCACCCGCTGGTGCTGGCTCGACGTGCCCACGTAGCTGGCCTCGAGCACCGTATTCGGCCCCGCCTGGCGCTCCAGCGAAAGCATCCACTCCTCCGTGTACGGCGTGCGGTTGTGAATGTCGTAACCGGGAATGCCGCTGATGGGCTCGTAGTTTGCCCAGTCGATATTCGCGTCTGGGTGATTGCGCGAGGAATCGAGCGGCGCAAAGGTATACGGAAATGGCTGGCCATAGCTGGTGCCGTCGGCCGCGGTCACAAACGGCGTGGCGAACAGCGGCGGCGCGGGACTGGTATACGTCGTGCCGTAAGGCGCGTTGGCCGCCAGCACGCTGATGGCCGCGGCATCGATGGCCGTATAGAACATGCCGAAGCTGGCGCGCACGCTGGTGGCGCCCGGCGCGCCCAGAAGCTTCCCGGCAAATCCGCCGTCCTCGTTCCCATTTCCGGCCCGCGGCGACCACGCCAGCCCGATGCGCGGCGAAAGGTCGAGCTTGTCCACCGGGGCAAGCGTGGCCGGAATGCCCGGATCGCCGGGATAGAGAATGCCCGCGGGCGCGCCCGGAAACACCACCGATTGTGCGCCGGGAACGAACGTCGAAATCTGGTTGTACTTCTCCGACCACGGCGCAATGCGGTCCCAGCGCAGGCCGTAATTCAGCGTGAGATCGTCGCGCGCGCGCCAGCTATCCTGCGCGAACAGCCCCGTGTATTTGTTGCGCGCATAGAACGGGTTGAGCTGGCTCTGGTTGTACTGGCTGGGCACGCCAATGAGAAAATCGGCAAAATCCACGCCCGTCTCCGTGCCCGAAAAAACAAAGTTGCCGTTGAACTGCGCAATGGGCGCGGCGTTGATCTGGTCGGCGTGAAACTCCGCGCCGAACTTCATGGAGTGGCTGCCCGCCACTTTCGAGAACGCTTCCGTTACCTGGTAGGTGTTGTTCACCTGGATCAATTCGTTGGCCGCTGCCCCGGTGGAGTACGCGTTGAAGTTGAGGTTCTCCACGCTCTGGCCCCGCGGATCGAGAGCCACGATGCTCGGCGTTCCGTCGGCATTCGCAAACCCCTGCGAGACCAGGCTCACGTTGCCCCCGCCCATCGGCTGGCCCAGGTTGGTCGCGTCGCGCATGAAGCTCAGGTGCAGCTCGTTCACCATCGTTCCGCCGATGGTCTTCGTATCGCCCAGGGCCGCCAGTTGCGCGCGGCCGGTGGTGAGCGCGGCAAAGCCGGGCACGCTGGCGCCGCTCTGCGCCACGGGATAGGGATTGTCCAGGCTGAAATTGTCGAAGAAGTAGTAGCCGTCGACGTAGCCCCAGCGCGTGTTCGCGTCCAGTCGCGCGCCGGCCTTGTCGTCCTCAACAGTCTGGTTGTAGGCCGAGGTGGAAAAAGCCCCCGATGTAGTGTTAGGCGCGGGAATGTACTGGAGCATACGCTGCGCCGGAACCGACCACGCGCTCTGCGGAATCATGGCCCCGGGAAAAACGCACTCGGACGAAGACGTGCAGTCGTGAGAATAAGTGGAAACGCTGTTTCCCGTGAGGTAGCTCTCTCCAGCCGAGAAATAATAGGGCTCTCCCTGCGTAACCGTATAGCCAAGGCGCGGCGCAAGCACCTGTGCGGCCAGATAGGGGCCGCTCACCACCGTGGGAACCGTGATCTGCTGGCCGTCCGCAAGCGTCGCCGTGGTGGTCAAAGACGAGGTCGCTGCGCCCAGGTCTCCGGTGCGTTCCGCGTCTGAAGGCACGGCGATGTCGCCGGTGTCGATGCCCTCCACCTGCCGCGTCCCCTGGTAATCGCCAAAGAAGAACAGCCGGTCGCGGCGGATGGGCCCGCCCACCGTGCCGCCGAACTGGTTCTGCCGGAAGACCCCGCGCGTGGGCGAAAAATAATTGCGCGCGTCCCCGTCGGTGTTGCGCAAAAAGTCGAAGGCGTCGCCGTGCAAGGCGTTGCTCCCGCTCTTGGTCACCACGCTGATCTGGCCGCCGCTGTACTCGCCGAACTCGGCGTCGAAATCCCCGGTCACGATGCGGAACTCGGCAATCGCATCCAGGTTGGGAATGATGGCCGTGCCCGCGTTCACATCTTCCTCCGCGTCGCTGCCGTTCACGCTGAAGTAGTTCGCCGTCTCCCGCTGCCCGTTCACGGAGAGGTTCCCGGGATTGAGCGTGCCCGAGGGGTTCAAAATGGTTGCGCCCACGTCCTGCACCGTGCTCGATGTAATAGCCGTCGCCGGCGCCACCCCCGGCTGCATCGAGAGCAGGTCGGTATAGCTGCGGCCATTCAGCGGCACCGCCGTGATCTGCCGGCCCGTAATCACCTGGCCCAGCTGCGTGCTCGCCGTGTCGATGTGCAGGCTGTTATCGGAAACCGTCACCGTCTGCCGGACGCTGCCCACCTCCAGCCGTGCATTCAGCGTGAGCGCCGCGCTGGCATCGAGCACGATGTTCTTGCGCACATACGCCTCGAACCCGGGAGCCTCGATCGCCAGCTCGTAAATGCCCACCGGCAGGATGGGAAAGGTATAAAGTCCCTTGTCGTCGGTCTGGGCGCGATAAACGAGTCCGGTGTTCATCGCGCGGACGGTCACTTCGGCATGCGCCACTGCCCCATTGCTCGTGTCCTCAACCGTGCCGGCAATACTGCCTGACACCGCCGCCCGGGCCGTGGCCAGAAAGGCTATGAAAAACATGAGATGCGCGAAAAACTTCAAGCAAATCCTTGAATCCTTCACCGCTCTTTCCTCGGCTCGGCGGCGTGGATGGGGCCCGGAAAATCCGGCCCAGCCTTCGCACCGCCTTAATATACGACCAATTCGGTCTTGATTAAATATACGATAAATTAAGTCCGAGTTTATTGCAGTGACTTGAATCACACCACATTACGGGAACAAAGCCGATTCCCCTTCCCCTACACTGTTGGTCGTGAGTCCTCGCCGCCCATCTCTGGTTTTCTTCGTGGGTTTGCTTGCGCTTTGGGTCCCTCGGGGCTCATCCGCTGCGGCGGCAAACCCGCCTGTGCTCGTCTGTTATGGAGACAGCATCACCGCCGGCTACGGATTGGCGGAGGGCCAGGCTTATCCCAGCGACCTCCAGCGCGACCTCGACGCCGAGGGGTACCGCTACCGGGTGCTCAATCGCGGTACCAGCGGCGCCACATCCAAGGACGCCGTCGCCGGCCTGCCCGAAATCCTCGCATTGCACCCCGATGTGGTGATCGTCGAGTTCGGCGGCAATGACGGCCTGCGCGGCCTTCCCCTCGATCGCACCCGCCGCAACCTCGATCAGGTCCTCGACTCCCTCGCCGCCGCGCACATTCGCGTGCTCCTCGGCGGCATCACCCTGCCGCCCAACTACGGCGCCGACTATATCCGGAGCTTTCAGCAGGTCTTCCGCGACGTGGCCGCCGCCCATCCCCGCGACGCCTTTGTGCCCATGATCTACAAGGATCTGATCCCGGTTCCCGGAACCATACAGGGCGACGGCATTCACCCCACCGCCAAAGGCTCTGCCATCCTGGCCCGCACGCTGCTGCCGGCGCTCAGGCCCCTGCTCTTCAAGTAGGGACTGAGGGACGCTGACCTCATAGATAGCCTTGCGAAAGCACGACTTCAATCGTGCCGGAGGAGCGCCCCCAATCAAACGGCCGAGCTTCAGTCACTGAGGGAAGCTTCTTTATAAGCAAAAGCCATTTATGCAATCCGTTCTAAGGCCCGTCGTTAGCTGCGACCTGAAAACTGACCCCTGATCACTGATCACTGTTCACTGACCACTGAGAACAACCACCGGCTGAAACAGCGTGCCCGCCACGCGTTTCGCAATCGCCGCCAGCTCGCGCTGCCCGGCGAAGACCTTCACCAGCGGCGCTTGAGAAAACTCCGGCAGGTTGGCCTGCGCGCCGTTGCGCAGCCTGCCCAGCGCCTGCTCATCGGCGCTCACCGCGGGCATCTCCCCGAGCAGCCGCCGAGGGTGCACGCATTTCGCTTCGAGCGCCGCCGCATCGCCCTTCGCCAGTTCCAGCTCATCGAGCGTGTGCGCGTCGGCAAGCGTAAACACGCCTGACTGCGTGCGTTTAAGCCGGCTCAGGTGGGCGCCGCAGCCCAGCGCCGCACCCATCTCGTGCGCAATGGACCGCACGTAGCCGCCCGCGCTCAGCGTGATGGAAAAATCCGCCTCCGCTCCGCGCACCTGCTCGATCGCGAACCGCGAGACCGTGATGGTTTTCGCCTTCAGCTCCACCGGCTTGCCCTGGCGCGCGAGTTTGTACGCCGGCGTGCCCTCGATCTTCTTTGCAGAAAAGGGCGGAGGCGTCTGCTCGATCACGCCCGCAAATCCTGCCGCCGCGGCCCGCACCGCATCGAGTGCGAGATCAGGATTTTGATCCGGCCCCGCCGGTTCGCCTTCGGCGTCATAGGTGTCGGTGGCGAAACCGAAGCGGATGATTCCGCAATAGCTCTTCTCGGCCTCGGCAAAAAACTGCGCCAGCCGCGTATACCTGCCCAGCAAAAGCGGCAGAACCCCGGTAGCCATCGGGTCCAGCGTGCCCAGGTGCCCGATCGACCGCTCGCCGGCGATGCGGCGCAACCCCGCCACCACATCGTGGCTGGTCATCCCCGCCGGCTTGTCGACTACCAGGAGCCCATTCACCTAACCAATCTAAAACAAGCCGCCTAGGGCAAACCGCCTGTGCCGGTTCGCTGGCTCCGCCGCGCTGCATCCTTCCCGGTATTCGCCCCGGCTTGCCAACTGCGCCCCGCGCGCTTCAATCTAAAGAGATATGGCCATCGAGCTCGATCGCCTCCAGGAGCCGCTGCGCAAATTGCGCAAGTCCCTGAAGAGCCTCAAGAAAAACCCGCCGCCGGAAGAGGTGCACAAGCTGCGCACGCGGGCGCGTCATATCGAGGCCATCGCCCCGGCGCTTACGTCCACGGATGAAAAGAAGACGCGCCGGCTGCTCAAGTCCATCAAGCCCGTGCGCAAGGCCGCCGGCAGCGTGCGCGATATGGACGTGCTCACCGGCAACGCGCTCAGCCTGCCCAGGAACTCTCATCGCGAATCGCTGCTGCGCCTCGTCGAGAGCCTGGGAACCACGCGCAGGAAAAGCGCCGGCGCCTTGCTTGAGACCGTAAGCGAGCAGCGCAAAGCCGCCCGCCAGGTTCTCAAGAAGTACGCGAAGCTAGTCGAGACTTCCGCCAATGGCGGGCGCACCGGGTCGGCCGTCAACGGGCAGCAGGCGCGGAGCGTGCAGGCGGCAATTCTCGGCCTCGAGGGCGAGCTGAGCCACTGGCCCGCGCTCAGCGAACGGAATATTCATCCCTTCCGTCTCAAGGTGAAGGAGTTGCGTTCGATTCTCCAGCTCATTCCCAACTCCGACGCCGGCTTTGTGGCCGCGCTGGGCAAGGTGAAAGACCAGATTGGCGACTGGCACGACTGGCAGCAGCTCAATGGCTATGCCCGCACCGTGCTCGATGCGCTTGAAGACCGCGCGCTGCTCAGGCAGATTGAAGAGATGGGGGAGCACAAGCTTGAGGAAGCGCTGGCCGCAGCCACGGCGCTGCGCCGGCGCTACCTGAAAAATGGGCGAAAAAACGGCGCCACCCGGTGAGGGTGGTCCCTGCTTACGCCTGCGGATCTGGGCGCCCCAGGTTCAGCGCGCTTTTGTTCCCGCGCCTGACCGGGGAAAGCACAACCTCTTCATGCCGTGCCCGTTCCCGCCTGCCTCACCAGCGACAGGAACTCCCCGCGTGTCTCTTTCTGCCGGAAGCAGCCCACCATGGCGCTGGTCACCGTGGACGAGTGCTGCTTCTCGATGCCGCGCATCATCATGCACAGGTGCCGCGCTTCAATCACCACACCCACGCCCTGCGGCGCAATCGCTTCCTGAATCGCGTCGGCAATCTGCCGCGTGAGCCGCTCCTGCACCTGCAGCCGCCGCGCAAACACCTCCACCAGGCGCGGAATCTTGCTCAACCCGATCACCTTGCGCTTGGGAATATAGGCCACGTGCACCTTGCCGAAAAACGGCAGAAGGTGATGCTCGCACAAGGAAAACATCTCGATGTCTTTCACGATCACCATCTCGTCGTAGTCCACGTCGAACAACGCGCCGCGCAGAATCTCCGTCGGGTTCTGCTCGTAGCCCTTGGTCAGATACGCCAGCGCTTTTTCCATCCGCGCCGGCGTGGCCGCAAGCCCGTCGCGGTTCGGGTCTTCGCCCAGCCGCGCCAGAATTTCCCGGTACATCTCCTGCGTGCTGTACCCGCTCAGGCCATCTACGCTCTCCGCGGCCCTGCGCACGTTCTTGCTTACGATGATTGGTTGCGCCATTCTCAATCCCTTTCCGAATTTTCCTCGTCATCCCGATCGAAAGCTACGCTTGTCATCCTGGGCGCAGCAAACAGCGTTCTTCGCTGTCTGCGCAGCCGAAGGATCCGCGGTTGTCCTTCGTCCTCTCCGTCAACCGCCGTAACACTCAAAAAAATTGTTCTCCGTCTCTTCCACGCGCACGTGTTCGAGCCTTCCCTCGCCCAGCGCGCTCTCCAACACACTGAAGACCACGCGGCAAAAATTCTCCGTCGTGGGGACTTGCCGTTCAAACGCCGGGTCGTGATTCAGGTTCCTGTGATCGAACCGGTCTAGTACCTGCTCGCGCACCACCTTGTCCAGATCCACCAGGTTCATCACCATGCCGGTTTCCCTGTCCACTGGGCCGCCCACCAGAACCTCGACTCCATAATTATGTCCGTGCCCATGCGGGTTGTTGCATTTCCCGTAGGCCGCCGCGTTCTCCTCGCCCGTCAGCGCATCCGTATGCAGCCGGTGACTCGCGCTCAGCGTATAACGCCGCCCGAAATACGCCTTCGCCGCCGCGCTCACGCTTCCCCCCGATACTCGGCGAAAATCTCCGGCGTCTCATAGACGCGTAGGCGGCTGAGTTTCGCGCCGCCCGCCGCGTTCACCTTCGGTTCCAGCCGCTTCCACGCCGCAATGGCGATATTCTCCGTGGTCGGAATCAGCCTTCCCGCCTTGAACTCGTCGACCTCCAGATTCAAATGCCGGTGATCGTAGTCAGCCAGCACCTCGCGCTCCATCACGTCCTTCAGCCACTTCAGATCCACCACAAAGCCCGTCACCGCATCGGGCTCCCCGGCCACCGTCACCTCCAGCGTGTAATTATGCCCGTGGCCATTGCGATTGGCGCATCGCCCGAACACCCGCTCGTTCTTCTCCGCGGCCCAGGCTTCGTTCCAGTAATAGTGCGAAGCGGAGAACGTTGCCCGCCGGGTCAAAAAGATCATCGAATCCTCAATCACAAGATGCTTTCCGGAAGCACGCAGTTACAAAAACTCAGTCGGCCGCGATCACGTCCCGTAAATCCGCCCCTTCCAGCTTACCCGCTTCAGAATCCGGTGCTGAAACCAGCTGCGGTAGAGCAGCGCCACAAACAGCGGCAGCCCCAGCGGCGAAATGAGGCAATCCACAAACGGAAAGTTCGATTTGGCCACGCGCATGTAAAAGCGAATCAGCGTGCGCACCCACAGGAGAGCCAGGATCCATCCCGCGCCCAGCCACTCCAGCGAGCGCGCCGCCAGCCGAGCGTTCCACAGCTCGTAGGCCAGAATGGGCAGCCCCAAAAGAAGAAAAAAATCGAGCGCGCGCCAGAAAGCCAGCGCCAGCGCATTGTTGAACAGCAGCGCCAGGTTCTTCGTCCATCCCTCGATCAGCGCTCCCGTCGATCGGTACATCCGCGCGGAGACGGCGTCTTCCGCATAGCGGAAGCGCAGGCCCACGCGGCGCTTCTTGGCCACGAAAGCAAGCTGCACGTCTTCGAGCACTTTGTCCGCCACGCTGGCGTGGCCGCCCAGCCGGCGGTAAGCCTCGCGTTCGACCAAGAGAAATTGTCCGTTGGCCGCGGCGATGCGCTGCGCCGGATCGGAAACCTTGGCCGGCGGATAGGCCAGCGCCAGCTCGCAGAAGATCAGCGGCATCAGCGTGCGCTGCGCCAATCCGCTCACCAGTTGCCGCGGCGAGTAGCTCAGCACCCCCGCGTGATGCCGTTCGGCTTCGTGCAGCGCGCGGCGCAGATCGCCCGGCTCGTGAACCGTGTCCGCATCGGTAAACAGCAGCCATCTGCCCCGCGCGCGCCGCGCCGCGGTCCACAGCGCGTTGGCTTTGCCCGTCCATCCCGGCTCCAGCTTGCCCGCCTCAAGCACGGTCACGCCCCTGAAGCTGCCCGCGATCTCACGCGTCCGGTCGCGCGAGTGATCGTCCACCACCACCAGCTCCCAGTCCCTGCCCAGCTCGAAAATCTCCTCCGACTGGCTCACCAGCGACTGCAAACATGTGCCCAGGCAATCCTCTTCGTTGCGCGCGGGCACAATCACCGTCAACTCGATCAGCGGCTGCGGCTCCGGCTGGTCGAAGACCGTGCCCGGCACGGTATTGCCCGCCCAGCTCCGCCACTCCGGCCTGCCCGCCTGCTCATCCGCGTCGTCGGAGAGCCCCAGCACCGGCTTGAAACCGCTATCGTCTGCGCCTTCCTTGCTCATTGCCCTCAACCGTTTCTCGTCTGCGCTCTCGCTCCGTATTATAAGGATGTGCGGGTTTCCCGGTTTCTTCTCATCCTGCTTCTGGCGCCGCTTGCGCTTCTTTCTGCCTGCAATCGGGGCGTGCGCCCCGCCCAGCTCAATATCCCCGCGCCCGACTTCACCATCTCCGACGGCGCCACCACCGTCCATCTCGCCAGCTATCGCGGCAAGGTGGTGCTGCTCAACTTCTGGGCCACCTGGTGCGGGCCCTGCATCGTCGAGCTGCCCTCCCTGCTCCAGCTTCATCACGACATGCCCAGCCTGGTCATTCTCGCCGTCAGCATTGACGAGGATCCCGACGCCTACAAGCGCTTCATCGCCGAGCGGCACATCGATCTGATCACCGTGCGCGATCCCAGCCAATCCGCGCCCAGGCTCTTTCACACCGACATGTGGCCGGAGACCTATCTGATCGACCGCAAAGGCATCATCCGCAGCAAGTTCATCGGCGCGCAGGATTGGTCCAGCCCCGAAATCCGCGCCCTTCTCAAGTCCCTCTAATCGCGCTTTCCATGCCGGCGTCTTTCAGCCGCGGCTGCTATGCTTGTCCCTATGACCACGGTCGAGATTCACTACCGCTATGCGCCTCCGCTTACTGAGCAGGTTGCCTTGGCCCTGGCCCGCACCCGCGACGTTTATGGCGTTCGCGCGCTCGCGCTCGACCGCGAGGCGCACACGCTGCGCGTCGAGTTCGACGCCACGCGCCTCAACGCCGCCACGGTCACCAGGCTGATTGCGCAGGCCGGCCTGCGCATCGCCGAGGAACTCTCGCTCATTCCTCCGCCCGCGCCGCAGCCGGAACCTGCGCCCGCAGCCTCCTGAAGGCGCATTGCGCTCGCGCACCGTCCCTGATAATCTGGCTTAGGTTCTTTCGTAGAACCCGTGGCGTGTGTGCGCCCGTAGCTCAGCTGGATAGAGCGACTGACTACGAATCAGTAGGCCGGGAGTTCGAATCTCTCCGGGCGCACCATTCTTTCCTCGTACGGCCACCTGCGTGGCTTAGCAACGTTGAACCCGCTTCCGAATCGCGCCGCTCAACTCGCCGTGATCCGCCCCGCTCCTACGGCGGCGACGGATTCGCCGGCTTCTTGTCGCGGCAGGAACGCAGGTAGGCTACCAGGTCGTTGACCTCGTCATGCGAAAGTACATCGCCGAACGCCGGCATCACCTTGCTGCCGTAGAGAATCTGGTTGCGGATCGCGGTCTTTCCTTTTCTGCGCCCCACCCCGGAGAGATCGGGGCCGCGATG
>DATJRT010000281.1:0-15292 GCA_035504495.1 Occallatibacter sp. | reverse complement strand
GAAGGATAGAAGGCGATGCCGAAGGGATGGTCGAGCCCGCCGGCGAACTTACTCACGGTCTTGGCGTGCCCATCCGCGGTTACTCCGCGCAGGACGAAGATTGAGCCAGCCTGCGAATCGGCCAGGAACAGGTCGCCGTTGGGCGCCATGCGAATCACGCGCGGCATCACGAAGGTTCCTGAGGTGGGTCCGTAGGTAGCACGCACGTCGTCCGCGCGCTGCATGGGCGTTGCAGCATCGCCGCCCGCGTAGAGTTCCACCTTGAAGCCCGGAGGCGCGATCGGCCATGCGTCCCTGGGCCTTTCAATAAGCTGCGGGCCGTTGTCGACGGATTCGGTGGCGAAGGGCGCGGGCAGATCGGCAACGGTAATCTTCCGCATCACCCCGGGCTTTTGCTGGCTCCAATCGGCGAAGGCGGCGGGCCCGGTAATGATCCCCTGCGCGGCGGCTTGCGGCGTAGGCAACATGCCGCAAGCGAGCGCGGCCAAAAATGCGAGCGAACCACAAATTCTCATTCCAGAATGCCTCGGGGCTGTGGGATTTTCGAGCGAGAATGAAGGCCTGCAATGGCCAACCCGATCATAATGGATAGGATTCGCTTCGTGGCGGCGAAGATTCTTCTCGACTCCGGAACCGCCTCCCGCGCTCAAGCCGGCGCGCAGATCACGCCGAGAGCTTCTGGTTGGCGGGCACCTCGTAGTTGGCGCGCACGTGCCGGTAAATGGCGATCCACTCCTCGGTCGAGCGCGGCCGGGAGATGCCGAGGCAGGAGGTGCAGGTATCGGACAGGAGGCGCAAATCGGAGCGGAAGGTTGCCTTGGAAATGTAGTCCATGTCGATCCAGGCCTTGCTCGGCTTGACCACTTCCTGATAGAAGGAGTCGAGTTCATGCGCGGGAACGCCGGCCAGGATCTCTTCTTCCTGGCGAAAGGCGAGCGTGGCGGGGCCGGTAATGCCGGGGCGTACGCGCAAATGCAAAGCCTCATGCTGCGGCAGCTTGGGCCGTGGTCCTACAAGGCTCATGTCGCCCTTCAGAACATTCCAGAACTGGGGCAACTCGTCGAGCTTGTAACGGCGCAGAAATGCGCCCGTACGCGTAATGCGCGCATCTCCGATCACCGTAATGGGAGAACCGGAGGCAGCCGAGGCGTGCATGGACCGGAATTTATATAAGGTAAATTCGTTGCCGTAGCGCCCCATGCGGCGCTGGCGAAAGAAGATGGGACCCGGAGAGCTGAGGCAGACAACCAGCGCCAAAAGCAGAAAGAGCGGAGCCAATCCCAACAGCGCTGCAAAAGCCACGAGTAAATCGAATGCGCGCCGCCGGCGTGAATTGATCCAGGCTCCTGCGGCGGGCGGATGCGGCTGGTGCCTGGGAAAATGCACCAGCGCCTTCTGCGCCGGCTCCATGGCAATGATCGTGTGAGGTTGGTCTGTACGGCGCTTTTCTTTCTTAGCGGCAGTCTGCGCGCATTGCAGTACACTCATCGGCGGAAATCCCCGTGTTGATTTGTGCCCGTTGGAGGCGAGCGGCTGCCCGAGAAAGATTGCAAAATAAATTCGTTCCCAATCAATTTCTTTTGAGTGACTGAAGAAAACTCTTCACGCGATCAACTTATCTGTAGGTTTCCTCATCAAAACAAAGGACAGGCAGATCAACAAATCTGCACTTCGCATTGGGATGCACCATCACCCAATCGGGTTTGCCTTTCGCGGCGCACGGGCCGCGCGTGTCCCTGGCGACGGAACCTTGCAAGAAGAAACTGCGAGCGATGCGTCAAATGACGGAGAGAGTGCTTCTTACTTCAAGAGGAGCGGGAAACAACGTGGCGGGCGATTGCGAGATTTTTCAATAAAGATTCATGCTTCCCGCCACTGCCGCTTCCCGCGCCAATGCGGCGCAAGGCGCGTGGCTAGACATTGACGAAGACGGCAACTGAATTCGTATGCCCACTCTAAAAAGCGTTTCCATGCCCATCGATCCGGCAGGCGCTCGCCGCGACGAGAGCGACGAGATATCTGTTCTCGATCTGCTGGTGATCCTGACCGCGCGGCGCTGGCTCATTTTGAAGACCACGGCCTTGTTTGCGGTGGCCGCCCTGGTGCTGGCGTTGCTGCTGCCCACGCGGTTCACGGCGAAAACCACCATCCTGCCTCCGCAGCAGGGAAATTCGCTGGCATCGGCTTTGAGTTCGCAACTCTCCGGTCTCGGCAGCCTGGCAACCCTGGCCGGCAGCGCGCTGGGCGTGAGAAATCCCAATGAAATGTACGTGGCCATGATGAAAAGCCAGGTGGTGGAAGACGCGATGATCCAGCGCTATGGCCTGATGAAGGAGTACAAGTGCAGCTATCTCTCCCAGGCGCGCAAGGTTTTCGAGAAGCGATTCAACGTGGAGGGAAACGGAAAGGACGAACTGATTCACATCTCCGTCGACGACCCGGATCCCAGGCGGGCGGCCGAAATGGCCAACGGCTACGTGGATGAGTTCCGCACGCTGTCGCAGGGACTGGCGATCACGGAGGCTGCGCAGCGCGTGGTCTTTTTCGAGCAGCAGGTAAATGCCACCAAGGAAAAGCTGGCGGAAGCCGAGGAGGCGCTGAAGGAAACGGAGCAGAAGACAGGCATGCTCCAGCTCGACAGCCAGGCGCGCGCTCTCATTGAGTCCGCGGCCATGCTGCGCGCGCAGATCGAGGCCAAGGAAGTGCAGATTCAAATGATGCGCACCTATGCCGGCGACCGGAATGCAGGCCTCATTGAAGCCGAGCAGGGCCTGCAAGGATTGCGCGCACAACTCGAAAAGCTGGGCGGGAGCGAAGACGACGATACGGCAGGTTTGATCCAACCCAAGAACATGGTGCCGCAGACGGGGCTCGAGTACATGCGCAGGTACCGCGACGCAAAATACTATGAGACCCTCTTCGAATTTCTTGCGCGCCAGCTCGAGCTTGCCAAACTCGACCAGGCCAGAGAGGGTGCGCTGATCCAGACCGTTGACCCCGCCATCGTCCCCGATCGCAAATCGTTTCCGCCGCGCGGGTTGATTGTGGCCGCCGGCATCTTCGTGGGCTTGCTGTTCGGCGTCAGTCTGGCCCTCATGCAAACCTCGCTCGCGCGGATGCACCGAGATCCCGAGGCCCATGCAAAACTCAGATTTTTGCGGCAGACTTTTTCCCTGAAGCAGCCGCGGAGGCCGACCGACCGGGAGCCGTATGCGCAGGAAGACTAGCTCCGCCGGCGAAGGCTTCCCGCTCATGGGAGACGCATCGCAGCGCCCGGGGACGGAGACGCGCTTGAGCGATCCCCAGGCCAGGCTCGCTGTTCTTGCCAAGAACTCCGTCGCCAACTTGTTGCGCATGGGAACAAGCTGGATCATCGTGCTGGTTGTTCCCCCGCTGCTCATTCGTCTTCTCGATCGGGCTTCTTATGCAACCTGGATGCTGGTGTTGCAGATCGGCGCCTATGCAACCATCTTCGATGGCGGATTGCAGCTCGCCATCGGCCGCTTCGTTGCGCGTGCAGAACACGCCGCGGACCGCAACTACCTGGGCACGGTCCTGAGCAGCTCCACGGTTTTCCTGGGCATGGTTGCCGCCGCGGTTTGCGTGCTCGCGGCTACGGTGGCATTCCATCTCGGCAGCCTGTTTCACTCCATTCCTGCGCCCATCGTTCCCCAGGCACGGGCCGCGCTTCTGCTCGTCGGGGGCTCGCTCGGCCTGGCCATGTCGACTTCGGCCTTCGCCGGACTGTGCCTCGGCCTGGAGAAAAACGAGATCAACGCCGCGGCCGTGAGCGTTTCAAAACTTGCAGGGGCGGGGGGAACGCTATGGGCAGCCTTTCATCATGAGGGGTTGATGTGTATGGCGCTTTGGACCGCGGCCGGCACTCTGATGCAACCGGTCATCTTTTACTTTGCCACCAGGCTTCATGGAGCTGCCGCGCACTTCAAGCTGCGCCTGGTCAGGCTTGCCATGGTCCGGCAATTTGCGCGCTTCTGCGGGGCCACATTCGCTTCTCAGCTGAGCTCCCTGCTCATTTCGGGGCTCGACCTTCCCATCGTGGCGGCTTTCGACTTCCGCAATGCAGGCTACTATGCGCTGGCGGCCACGGCGAGCAACCTGCTGTCCGTTCCCCACGGCGCTGTCCTCTTCACGCTGGTTCCCATGATGTCGAGCCGGAGCGCAGGTGAAGATGCGCAGCGCATGGGCCAGGCGCTGGTGCGTACTTCGCGGCTGGCCACGGCCCTGCTGTTGCTGGCCGCAATTCCCTTCATGCTGGGAATGCCGGTACTGCTGCACCTTTGGGTAGGCCCGGAGTACGCGCAGCACGCGCTCGAGTTCGCTGAGATTCTGATGGGAGCCCAGCTGGTGCGCCTGACGCTGCTGCCCTACTGCGTCATCGGCTTCAGCGCGGGCGAGCAGAGTCGGATGCTGGTCTCGCCCACGGTCGAGGCCGCGGTCAACGTGGCCTGCAGCCTGATTCTGGTGCGCTTTATCGGCGCGGAGGGAGTGGCGGTGGGAACGCTCGTGGGCGCCTTTGTAGGCGTGGCTCTCCATTTTCTGGTCAGCATGCGGCAAACGCGCTCCATGGCCTTCAACCGGGCGCAACTGCTCTGGCAGGGAATCCTCCGGCCCGTTGCATGGGCCGCCGTTCCTGCCGGGGCTCTGGCCTTATGCCTGCATTGGTTCACTGACCCGGCAATACAGATTGCGCTGCTGGCCGCCTCCGCGGCCGCACTGGCCGCGGTCTTCTGGTACGGCCATCTCGATGCCGGCGAACGCAACGTGATCCACGGCGCAGGTACGCATCTGCTGGCAGCGCGGTTTCGCCCCTCGGCCATCGGAGTTTAACCATGCGGATTCTTGCGGTACTGGTTCGCTACCAAATGCCTCTCGGGCAGTCGCGCACCTTTCAGGGCCTGAGAAGCGCGCTCGCTTCCGATCCCGACCTGGCCGGATCGTACAAGGTCATGATCTGGGACAACACACCCGAGCCGATGACCGATCCGCAGCTCCCTCCCGCATTTCTCTATCGCCATTCGGGCGCGAACCTCGGCCCCTCGGGCGCATTCAATCAGGCGCTATGCTATGCGCGCGCACGCGGCCACGAGTGGATGCTGCTGCTCGACCAGGATATGGAGATCCGCGCGGATTTTCTGCACACACTCTTGCGCCATCGCCGGCAGGTAGAGAGCCAGCGCCAGATTGCGGCCGTTGTGCCCACGGTGCGCGTCGGCAAGGTCATCGTCTCGCCGTTCCGGCAGCGGTTCAATCGGCTCAGTCCCTATCGGCAAAACCAGCCGGGCATTGCGCCGGGAGAGGCGATCGCCATCAACAGCGGCTCGCTGGTGCGGGTATCTGCGGTGGAGCAGATCGGGGGATTCAGCCGCGATTTCTGGCTTGATTACTCTGACTTCGATCTCTTTCACCGTTTCCATCTCCACGGCATGCGCGTGTGGCGCGCAGCCGATACCGAGCTGCAGCACGAAATGTCGGTGATGGATTATGACCGGCTGATGACTCCCTGGAGATACCGGAACTTCTCCCACGCAGAGAGCGCGTTCAACGATCTTTACAAGGGCTCTTTGGAAAATGCGGTGCAGACGCTGCGGGTTTTGTTGCGGGCAATCAGGCAACGAAGGAAGTACAGGAATCCCGAGTTCTCGCGGATTACCTGGGAGCAAATGAAGTACCGGCTGACGACCTCAAGGAAACAACGCTTGCTCAAGTGGAGAGCGGACGCGGACAGAAGGCAAACAACGCCGGGATGAGGGCAGGAATCTTTCGCTTCGAGTCTTCGACGATGCCGGGCGACCGGCGAAGCGGTCGCGGCGTGAGATGGGTGCGATGGGAGCAGATCGAGTGCAAATGAATATGCGCAGAAAGCGGCTGCGGCTCCGGCTGCCGGGCGAGTTTTTTACCCGGCGCACGCTCCCCACCGGAGCCAGCTGTTTGCGCTGGCACGCGCCCCTGGAGAGCTGGCTGCGCCTGATGCCGCTGGTCGCGTTCCTGGGGCTGTGCCTTTTCGTCTTCTTCTCGATCGAGCAACCCATTCTCCTCAACCAGAGCGATCTGCGGCTTGGGGCCGATTCGAAAACCTACTTTCTCTTTGCGGACATGCTGCGCATGAACGGCCCGCATCACGTTGAGTTCCTCGGCCTGGGCGCCAATTTTATCGGCCCGATCCTGATGGCGCTGCTTTTGAAGTCGCCGTTTTGGGTGATGATGGGCAACATCGCCCTGTTTCTTTTCGCCATCGGCCTGTGCGCGCCCATCGACAATCTGAGCCGGACCACGCTTGCCTTGCTGCTTGCGCTCAATGCAACCACGCTGGTGAGCCTGGTCACGCTCAACAAGGAAATCTTCGCGCTCACGGCCAGCCTGCTTTTGTGCCGCTACATTTACACCGAAAGCAAATCGAAACTGTTGCTCGCCGCCATCCTGGCCATTGGCCTTATGGCGCGATGGGAACAGTCGGCCATCACTCTCGTCTTTTTGTTCTTCCGGCGGGAGGGATCCTATTTCCGCCGGCATCCCTACGCGGCCATCCTGCTTCTGATCGCGATCATCACCTTCGCCTACCCCCTTGCGCTCAATTCCAGAGGCGTGGATCTTTCCGCTTTTGTCGACCAGGCGCAGACGGGGAACGCCATCGTCGTACTCAACAAGGTGCAATCGGCGTACGGGTTTCCCCTGGTGGTGATACCGAAGGCGTTGATGTCGCTTTTTGGCCGCGTACTTACGCCCACTTACTGGCTGAGCGGCTATCTGCGCCAGGATTTTGCCGATCTGGCCAATCAATACGTCGTTCACCTGCACTGCCTGGCGATGCTGCTGGTGTTTCTCGTGGCGCTTTTCAAGGGACGGCTGAGAATGAGCCGGCCGTTGCCGTTTTTCATGGCGTTGTACCTGATCATCACATCGGCCAATCCCTTCACGCAGCCGCGTTATGAATATCCCATTTATGTGTTGCTTTGTTTCGAGCTGGCGCGGCGGGAGTGGACGCCGGGCCTGTTTCACACGCGGGGGCGGTTGAGCGAATTGCCCGCGGAGACCGGTTTGCCCGGATATGCCGAAGAAGGTTGATTCGTATATATGGATAAAGAAGTTTCTTCGCGAGTGACCGCAAGTATTGTTCTCTATCGCCACAGCGTCCGGGAAGTGCGTCCGCTCTTCGAGACCCTCGCGCGCGATCCGGCGCTTGCCGCCTGGACCGTAGTCAACAATGGCGGGGCCGACCGCGCGTGCGCTCTGGCTTTGTCGCTGGGCGGGCGCTGCCTGCAGCCCAGGCGCAACCTTGGCTATGGCGCCGCACACAATCTCGCCTGGCAGGAGCTGGCCCCGGTTGATGAGCCTTATCACGTCATCCTGAATCCGGACATTTCTCTTGAGAGCGGCACGCTCTCCGGGCTTGCGCGGATCATGGCGCATCTGCCCAAAGCGGGTCTGCTGATGCCGCGGATTGTCTATCCTGACGGAAGCGAGCAGCGGTTGTGCAAGTTGCTGCCGACGCCCTTCGATTTGTTTCTGCGCCGTTTTCTGGGCAAATTCGGAAGCGTCTGCTTCCGAAATCGATTTGAGCAATATGAGCTGCGCAGCCTGGATATGAGCGTCCCGCGCGAGGTGCCATGCCTTTCAGGGTGCTTCATGTTCCTTCGCGCTGCGGCCCTGCGTGAAGTGGGTTTGTTCGATGAGCGCTATTTCATGTACATGGAGGACGTGGATCTTTGCCGCCGCATCGGGAGCCGATATAAAACCGTCTTTTACCCGCATATCTCCATCGTGCATGGGTACGCCAGGGGCTCGTACGTCAGCCTGAGGCTGACTGGATACCACGTGCACTCCGCCATGAAGTATTTTGCCAAGTGGAGCTGGTTTCGCGATGACGAACGAGAGGCGCTGAATCGCAGGCTTTCTCCGCTGCCGGAGATTCAATGAGCCATCCACGAAGCCAGCGGCCTCTGCTTTCGGTCTGCATGGCCGCGTACAACGGCGCGCGCTTCATTCGCGAACAGGCCGGCTCCGTGCTCAGGCAGCTGGAGCCCGAAGACGAGCTGATTGTGGCCGACGACGCATCGCAGGACGAAACCGTCTCGATTCTCGAGGGGTTGGGCGACCCGCGTGTGCACGTGCTTCGCCACGCGCAAAACTCCGGAGTCACAAGGGCGTTTGAGAGCGCTCTGCGGCAGGCAAACGGAGAAATTATCTTTCTCTGCGATCAGGATGACGTGTGGCGCGAGGACAAAGTTAGGCGCGTGCTCGCGGTCTTTGAGAACTCGCCATGCACGACGCTGGTGCTGACGAACGGCGAGCTGATGGACGCCCAGGGGTGTTCGCTTGGGGAGATGCTGCACACCGGCGCGCGCCTGCCGCTGGGCGCAGCGGCGAATCTCATCAAGAATCGCTATCAGGGATCGACGATGGCATTTCGCCGGGAGATTCTCGAAGCTGTACTTCCGTTTCCCGAAGGCATTCCCATGCATGACTCGTGGATCGGGATCGTGAATGCGCTGGTGGGCAAGGCGGCTTATCTGCCGCAGAGCCTGATTCTCTATCGCCGTCATCCGGGGAACGCGACCAGCCGGCAGCACGGGCCGATGCGCAAAATGGTTGCGCAACGCTGGAGTCTGTTAAGAGCGCTTGCGTCCCGCAGGAAGGCGCTGGCGCAGGCGCGCGAGTCTCTCCTGACGGCGCAGGCGTGACTTTGCAGTTATTGGTCGCGCCGGCTCGGAGTCTGCCGCTTCGGGATACGGCAACTCTGGTTCTGCTGGAGGCTTTTTAACGTGGAAGTGCTGCCCGGAGTCGACATATGAGAGGTTTGTCCAGCCCGCCATTTCACAAAATTACGACAATAACCAAGATAGCCATGAATGGCCCTCTCCGCTGCCGCAAGCTGGCTTTTTCCCTGATCGCCGATCGAACAGGAATCGAAGTGGGTGGTCCGAGCGCTGTATTCAGAAAGCCATGGTATCTGCCGATTTATGACAAAGTCCGTTCCCTCGACAATTGCGATTTTCGGCGGGAAACGGCGTGGGCATCCCACAAAGGGAGCTATTGTTTCAGCGAACGCAAGCCGCCCGGCAAAATATACTTTTGTGAAGGATCCAATTTGGAGGATATTCCCAATGGCAAGTATGATTTTGTATTGTCCAGTCACAATCTCGAGCACATGGCTAACCCCGTAAAGGCTCTCAGGGAATGGCAACGTGTCGTGAAGCCCGGCGGGCATCTGCTCATCGTGCTTCCATACTATCGGTGGACCTTCGATCGCATGAGGACCCCTACGGCTGTGGAGCACATGATGGAAGATTACGATCGGAAGATCGGAGAAGACGATCTCACGCATATCGAAGAGATCTGCACGACCCGCTTGGACAGGTCGTCCGAATCGGATGCCGATTTCCGCGACCTGCTTTTGAACAATGTTAACCATCGGATGGTACACCACCATGTGTTTGACGAAAACAACAGCAGACAACTGCTGGAAGCATCCGGGCTCAAGGTGCTTGCCGTAGAACTCTACCCTCCGATTCACATCTTCCTGATAGCGCAGGCTGGCTGATCCTGGAGCGTGTCGCATGGAATTTAAAGTCAGCGAACTCGAACGCGAACCGGTCGAATTCGATTTGGAGCTGCCGCCCGGGGCCGTCGATTTTGGCGATGAGGCCGAGCAGTCGGGGCCGCTGGCCACGTCGGGCCGGGCCGAGGTGATTCACGAGCACCGCGGGCCCAGGGAGATCGTTGCCGATATTCGCCTCAGGGGACGGTTTTCCGGCAACGTGCAGGTTCCCTGCGCGCGCTGCGTGGAAGCGGTGAAGATTCCCTTAGCCGCCGAATTCGATCTGATCTTCCGGCCGCTGGGGGCCGACTCTGACGCGCCCGAGCGCTCGATTACAGCGCCCGAAACCGAAATCGGTTATTATCAAGGAGACAGTCTTGCGCTTGAAGATGTGCTGCGCGAGCAGGTGCTGCTTTCCCTGCCGGTCAGAACGCTGTGCAAGCCCGACTGCAAGGGACTTTGCCCGCGCTGCGGCGCAAACCGCAACCTCCAGCCCTGTTCCTGCGAGGTGGGTCCAAGCGACCCCCGCTGGGAAGCGCTGGCTGGGTTGCGGGATCGAATTAAGTCCTGAAAAATCAGCGCCCTCCGGGAAAGATGAGGGCGTTCCTCTTGGCGGCCTGATTGCGCTCGTGTTGTGCGCGGAGCAGCCGAGCCGGCGGAGAGAAACGAAAGGAATTGCTCACCATGCCGAATCCGAAAAGGCGCCATTCGACGCGCCGCACCGCCAACCGCCGCGCCCACGATTTTCTGACCGCCAGCGGCCTTTCCGAATGCCCGAACTGCCACGAAAAGAAGCTGCCTCATCGCGCTTGCCCCAAGTGCGGAGCCTACAAAGGCCGCGCCGTGCTGGAAGTTAAAGAAGCGGTCAAGTAAATCCTGTAGAATCCTGCGTGATGCTCTACGACATTGCGCTCGATGCGGTTGGTTCCGACAAGGCTCCCGAGCCGGAGATCCGGGGAGCGATTCTGGCTTGCCGGGCGCTGCCCGTGCGCGTTCACCTTGTGGGCCCGGAGCCGGAGCTTCACGACCTGCTGGACGAGCACCTGGAAAATGAAGACCTGCCCATTGTGATTCACCATGCTTCCGAGCGGATCGGCATGGAGGAGAAGGCCGCGCACGCGGTGCGCACCAAGCGCGACAGCTCCATGCGCGTGGGGCTCAAGCTGGTGCGCGAAGGCAAGGCCGCGGGCTTTGTGACGGCCGGCAACACCGGCGCAGCCATGGCTACGGCCAAGATGGTTCTGGGCGCGCTGCCGGGCGTGGACCGGCCCGCGCTGGCGACGCCGATGCCCACCGCGAAGGGTAATCCCTGCGTGCTCCTCGATGTGGGCGCGAACGTGGACTGCAAGGCGCACAACCTGGAGCAATTTGCGGTGATGGGCGAGATGTACGCGCGCAGCGTGCTCAAGATTCACCAGCCGCGCGTGGGGCTGCTTTCGATCGGCGAGGAAGAGACCAAAGGCAACGAGCTTACCCGCGAGGCGCTTCCCCTTCTCAAGGCGCTGCCCATTCAATTCATCGGCAACGTGGAAGGGCGCGACATCTTCAACGGCCACGCCGACGTGATCGTCTGCGATGGCTTTGTGGGCAACGTGGCGCTCAAAACCAGCGAGGGCGTGGGCCGCTTTGTGCGCGAGGTGCTGCGCGCTTCGCTCACGCGCACCGTCACCGCGCAGGTGGGGGCGCTCTTGTCGCGCCGCGCCTTCAACGACTTTCGCCGCCGGCTGGATTACACCGAATACGGGGGCGCGCCGCTCCTGGGCGTGCGCGGCATCTGCATTATCGGCCACGGCTCCTCGAATGACAACGCCATCTACAACGGCATCCGCGTGGCCTACGAGTTTGCGCGCGCGGGAACCAACGAGCTCATCGAGCAGGAGTTCGCCGCGACCCGCTCAAGGCGTCACGCGAGTTCTGTCCGGCATCCGGACGGTCCTGACGCAACCATTCAGTAGGCTTCGGCCGGCGGTCAGGCCACTCCCATGCACGCTGCGCCTAAGCTCAGATTCGATCCGGCAACGGCCGCGGAGCTGGCTTGCCCGGTCTGTTTGGGAAGTCTCAGCCCGCATCCAGCCGGCCTGGTCTGCGGATCGTGCGGCCGCGCTTATCCGATTGTCGATGGAATCCCGGCGCTGATAGCAGAGCGTGCGGAAGCGGCAGGGCAAGGAGAAGTTCCGCAGAAGCGTGAGTGACGGGAGCGTTCCCAAGAGCCGCTACCTTCTGCGATAGAAGGGAAGAACAATCAGCGCCGCCAGGGTCATGGCCACAACCAGCGCCAGCGCAATGAGACTGTAGAGGAGTACGAGGTTCGGGCCGCGCGCCTGCTCGTCTTCCGGTTCGTCTTTGCGCGTGGGCTCCAGATCATTCATATTTCAACGCCTCCACCGGATCCATCTGCGCGGCGCGCGTGGCGGGAACGGTTCCGAAAATCACGCCCACCAGAACGGCAGACGTGAGCGCTATGACCACGGAGAGCCAAGAGAAGGGAAAAACGTAGGCGGTGAAGAAGCGGATCGATAGCGGCAGGGAGAGGCCCACGATGGTGCCAACCACCCCTCCGGCAAGCGAGATGAGGACCGCTTCCGTGAGAAATTGCAGCTTGATTTCGCGGTAGGTTGCTCCCAGCGCCTTGCGGATGCCGATTTCGCGAATGCGCGCGCGCACATTGGCCAGCATGATGTTCATAATGCCCACGCCGCCCACAGCCAGCGTGACTGCGGCTACCAGCACCAGGACGGCGGTGATGATATTGGCGATGTTCGCGGCAATCGTCAGCATTTCTCGCAGAGTTTGGTATTTGTAGACCGAGTTGGGCCGGTGCCGCGACTGGATGATGTGCAGAATCTGTTTTGCCGAATCGGGAACTTCGGCCATGGTGCGCATGGAGAAGTAAAGCTGCCGCAGATTTTCCGTTCCGGTGAAGTACCGCGCCACGGAAAACGGAATGAGGATGGTCTGATCGGCTATCTCTGACTCGCCAAAGTCGTTGACGGCCTCTCTGAAGACGCCAATGATGGTGAAGGGGATGCCCTGAATCTCAAAGGTCTGACCCACCGCTTCGTCATCGCTGCCGTATCGCGCACGGGCAAAATCCTGCGTAACCACGGCGCATTTCAGGTGCGCTGAGTCGTCGGTCGAGTCAAAGAAGCGTCCGTCGGTGACGATCAGGTTGCGAATGTGCTGGTAATCGGGGCTTACGCCCAGAACCAGCGTGTCTTTAACCACCCCGCTGCCGAAGCTGATGCGCTCGTGCATATCCAGGACCGGCGACGAGTAGCGGACGTCCGGCATCTGCTCATCGACAGCCTTTTCGTCTTCACGGGTAAGGTAGTCGTTGTAAAGTACGCGTTCGGCGGCCGTGGTTCCGCCGCCGGCGTATTCCACTTCCACTGAGTTGGTTTCGATCTTCTGCAGTTCGTCGAGAATGTATTGCTTGCCGGTCAAGCCGATAGTGACCACCAGGATGACCGATGCGGTGCCGATTACCATACCCAGGGCGGTGAGCAAAAAGCGGGTCTTGCTGGCCTGAAAGCTGTCCAGCGCGAGCTTCAGAATCTCGCTCATGAGCATGGTTTGCCGGGCGCTGAGCAGAGTCTCTTCGAAGCTTTGGTGACTGGTCTGTTGGGTAGGGTTCATGGTCCCTGAATAAGCAGATGCGCAATTACGTTTCTGAGCTTCCCAATTTCTTCCCGGGAGAATCCCTCCTCGGGCGCTCTCTTGATAGCTTACGCGCATGGGATGACTTAAGCCTGGTGCGATCGCTTGCCCAACCGGTTCTTTGCGAATTCGACTTTCACCGCCGCACTCCGTCGGCCGGCGTGCGCGCATTCGAGCTCAGGCTGCGCCACAAGGCGGCCAGCGCCTCAATGGGCACGGTTTCGGCGCGTGCCTGCATTTCGATTCCGGCTTGAGCCAGTGCCGCGGCGATGACCTGGGAGGGAAATCCGGCGGCGCGCAGGTTGTTGGCCAGGGTCTTGCGCTTCTGCGCATACGCCCGGCGAACGAAGCGCAGAAATGGCCCTTCTTCGACGCCCAGTTCGGCGAATCGGGTCGCAAAGCGCCAGCGAAACACCGTGGAGTGGATCTCGGGCGGCGGCGAAAACACTTCCGGCGGCAGCGTGAACAGCTTCTCCACCGTACCATGCGTCTGCATCGTCACCGAAAGCGATCCGTAGTCGCGCGAGCCCGGCGTGGCGGCAACGCGGTCGGCAACCTCTCTTTGCACCATCAGCACGGCTGACTCGAGCGCCGCGTGACTGGCCGCCAGCTTGAGAAGGATGGGTGAAGTCATGTAATACGGCAGATTACCCACCACCGAAAGCCGGCCTCCGGCCTCTGCGCTGGCCGCGGCAAAATCGAAGTGGAGCACGTCCTGCTCCACCACCCTGACCTGCCCGGGCGCAAACTGGCTGCGAAGCAGGGCGGCAAGCCCGGAATCCAGCTCTACGGCAAGCACGTGGCGCGCGCGGCCAGCGAGCAGCCGCGTGAGGATGCCGCGTCCCGGGCCGATTTCGACAACCGCATGCCCGCTAACGTCCCCAAGAGCGGCAACGATGCGCTCCGCGGCGCCGGCGTCCAGGAGAAAGTTCTGCCCGAGTTTTGGCTTTGGGGGCATGCCTTCTTCGATGTTCGCATTTCTTGCCGCGGGGGCGGAATTGCATCTTTAAGAGGGGTCTGGTACTATGATTTTCACATGGTTAGCGCGTTGCACTGTCGCCCGTGTTGTCGCCTGTCGAACATCTTCGACGGGTGTATGCGCTAATCTCTGATCCCTCCAGCACAATCGATTCAGAAGACGCATCCGTTGTTGAATGCCGGGTGAGTCTGCGTGTTCCGACCGGCCTTCAGCGCTATCCAGTCAAGGAGCGAAGTCAAGGAGCGAAGTCCCATGCCGGTCGCCGAATCGGAAGTCCAGACGCAGTCGCCGCCTGCCCAGGCTCTGCGTTCTGAGCGTCTGAGCCATCTGCAGTTGCTCGAAGCCGAGAGCATCCACATTCTGCGCGAAGTTGCCTCGGAGTTCGAGAGGCCGGTGATGCTCTACTCCATCGGCAAGGACTCATCCGTGATGCTGCGGCTGGCGCAGAAGGCCTTTTATCCGGCGCCCATTCCCTTTCCTCTGCTGCATATCGATACTGGCTTCAAATTTGCCGAGATGCTCAAGTTCCGCGACGAGTATGCGCGCTCTATCGGCGCGGAATTGCTGGTGTGGCGCAATGAGCCGGCCATCGCCGCGGGGACCAATCCCATCGTGCTCGACACCAAGCGTTGCTGCGGCCTGCTCAAGACGCAGGCGCTTCTCGATGCGCTGCGGCATTACAACTTCGACGCGGCCTTTGGCGGCGCGCGCCGCGACGAGGAAAAATCCCGCGCCAAGGAGCGCATTTACTCCTTCCGCGACTCAGCCGGCCAGTGGGACCCCAAGAACCAGCGTCCGGAACTCTGGAATCTCTATAACGCGCGCATTCATCCCGGCGAGAGCATCCGCGTGTTTCCGCTCTCGAACTGGACGGAGATGGATGTGTGGCAATACATCCACGAGGAGAAGATTCCCGTGGTCGATCTTTACTTTGCCAAAGAGCGGCCGATGTATATTCGCCCCGTTAGTTCGAGTGAGGACGCTCTCCTGCCCATTGAGCAGGAATTCGTTGCTCTCCCCGGCGAAAAACCCCAGATGGTCAAATGCCGTCTGCGGTCGCTGGGTTGCAGCCCGTGCACCGGCGCCATCCGCTCCGACGC
>DATJRT010000280.1:0-18887 GCA_035504495.1 Occallatibacter sp. | reverse complement strand
CGCGCCGGGCTGCGCGCGGCGGGCACGGCGCTGCTGATCAGCTTCCACGATTACTCGCGCACCAAGGGGCTGCGGCAGGCCGCGGAGCGGATCAAGGTGTTCGATCCGGATTATGTGAAGGTGGTTTCGACCGCGCGCACGCTCTCTGACAACCTGGCGGTTCTGCGCCTGATTGAAGACGAGACGCTGGATACGCAGGTGGTGGGCATTGCCATGGGCGAAGAGGGGCTGGTGAGCCGGGTGCTGGGTCCGCGCGCGGGCGCTGCGTTTACGTTTGCCTCCGCCGCCGAGGGCACGGAGACTGCGCCCGGACAGGTGTCGCTGCGAACCCTGATCGACGTCTACCGCATGGAGCAGGTGGACCAGGCGACGCGCATCTTTGGCGTGGCCGGCAACCCCATCGGGCACTCGCTTTCGCCGTTGATGCACAACACCGCCTTCCGCCGCGAGAACGTGAACGCGGTGATGCTGCCGCTGAAGGTGAAGACGCTGAACGATCTGCTGACGCTGACGCGGGAGCTGCCGCTGAGCGGCGTGGCGGTGACCATGCCGCTGAAGCAGGAGGTGCTGCCGCACCTCGAAAATATGGACCCGCTGACCGGACGCATTGGCGCCTGCAACACGCTGCGCACGGGCGCGGACGGAAATCTCTACGGCTTCAACACCGACGTGGCCGGGGTGGTGCGGCCTCTGGAGCGGCGGCTGCGGCTGAAAGGGGCGCGCGTCCTGGTGCTGGGCGCGGGCGGCGCGGCGCGCGCGGCGGTGTTTGGCCTGGTGGAGCAGGGAGCGGAGGTGTTCATCGTCAACCGGACACATGAGACCGCGGTTGCCCTGGCGCGCAAGGCCAAGGCCAAGGCGCTCCGGCGCGAGCTGCTCCTGAAGAACCAGTTCGACGTGCTCATCAACACCACGCCCTGCGGCATGACGGGGGCGGCGCAGGCGCTGCCGATCGAGGAAAAAGAGCTGAACGCGCGGCTGGTCTTCGACATGGTTTACACGCCGATCGAGACGCCGCTGCTGAAGCTGGCGCGCGCGCGCGGGCTGGCGGTAATCAGCGGGTTTGAGATGTTTGTGCAGCAGGGCGCGCGGCAGTTCGAAATCTGGACGGGCAAACCGGCTCCGGAGGCCGACATGATGCGCGTGGTGGAGCTGGCGCTGCGCCGGCGCGGCTGATCCGACTCAGGGGCGGCCGTTCAGAACGAGAAGTTCGATTGAAAGACAACCACGCGGTTGGCGGGAGTGGGCGAGGCAAACTGGCCGCCGGCGAGCGACTGCGTCTGGCCGAAGAGCGGGGAGGTCATGACGCCGTTGGGCGTGCCCAGGTTGACGATGTTGAGCAGGTTGCTGGCGCCTGCCACGAGGGTGAGGTTGTAACGGCGAGGAACGGCGGCGTCGAGGCGGACGGACGCACCGCCACCACCGATGCCGCGGCCGCTGACGCTTCCGCCGCCGGGGGTGAAGCTCTGGCCTTCGCCGGCCTTTTCGATTCGGGGCCCGATACCGAAGACCTTGCTGACGCGTACGTGCACGACTGCGTTGGCGGGACCGAGTCCGATGCCGTAGGGAACGATGGGCTCGTCCTTGCCCACGGGATCGGTGTCGAGGCAGCCGTATGGCGTGGAGACCACGCCGGAATCGCCGCAGGTTCCGTACGCGGGGCGGGCGTTGAATTGGTTGTTGGCGGTGAGGTCCTGACCGATGGTGATGTTATACGGCGTGCCGGACTGGGCAGCGAGCAGGGCGGCGAAGACAACGCCGTGCGGCGCGGTGTAGCTGCCAACCAGCAGGAAGTGATGACGGATGCCGAAGCTGGCACGGCCGTAGTCGAAGCCGGGATCCTGAGCGACCGAGGGAAACGAGTTGACTCCCTGGGTATCGCTCTTGGCCTCGTTGAGCACGTAGTTGGCGTTGAGAGTAAGGTGCTTCAACTGAAGGGCCGATGAAGCGATGAGCTGGTTCTGCCGGTAAAAGCCGCCGGACTGGAACTCGTAGTTGTAGACCGAAGGCGCGGCGCCGGTGACGGTGTAGTCGGATTCGTCAAATACGGGTGCGGTCACGTTGTTGGTGAGGTACTGGTGCACTCCCTGGGTATAGAGATAGGTAAGGTTGCCGGTGATCCGCTTGGTGAACTGGCGATCGAGGCCGATGCCGCCCTGCATGTCGAGCGCAGCGTGGAAGTGCGGATCGACGGAGTGGTAGGTGGGGATGGAAGAGGCGGATGAGGTGAGGACGGATTGCGGCTCGGCGGCCGCGGGATTGTAGAAGGCCGGGTTGGTGACGGTGTAGCTCTGCTGATTGATCAGATTGTCGTGAATGGCTTCGATGATGTAAGGCGTGACCCCGGAGTTGAAGGCGGTGTTCATGATGAAGCGGTTGAAAAACCATCCGTAGCCGGCGCGGAGGACGGTTTTGGGGCCGCTCTTGCCGGGATGCCCCGGACTCCAGGCGAAGGCAAGGCGCGGAGCCCAGTCGGCATGGTCATGGATGTAGTTCTGGCCCTCGTAGCGCAGGCCGAGGCCGAGCTGAAAGCTGCGGTTGACGCGCCAGTCGTCCTGGAGGAAAAGCGACCCGTCGAAGAGCAGGGCGCGGGCGAGCCGGTTTGCAATGATGGTGGCGGAATAGAGAGACGGCGTGCAGGGCTGGGCGCCCGGCTGGCTGCAGGCCTGGTACTGCGCCTTGTTGCTGAAGAAGTAGCTGCCGTTGACGCCGGAAGTGGTGTAGTTGGCGTCGCGGTAAGAGCGCGCGCGGGCGCCGAAGCGAAGCGTATGCGGCCCCGCAGTGGCAGTGCCGTAGTCTTGCAGCATGAAGACGTCCTCGTGGTCGTGGAGGGTTCCGGAGCTGGCGCCGCCAGTGGTGAACGCTCCCTGAAGAGTGACCGTGGGCGTGAGGAAATTCGGAGATTGATTGTTGCTGACGCGCCGCCACAGGAAGCGAGGCTCCATGAGCAGCCGCGGGCTCACCACCCAGGTATCGCCAATCTGCACTTCGTTCTCGCTGTTGACGGCGCTCGAGGCCTGTTGGGGAAGGCTGAGCGTGCCCACGTTGAGACCCTGCGCCGAATACCGGTTGTAAAAATCGCGGATGGAGATGAAGTTATTCCTGGTGAGCTCGAAATCGACGCGGGGATTGATCTCAAAGTAGTTCATCGGCGCCGGATAGGCTTCACTGAAGTTGGAAAGAGTGGTGGGGTCGAATGCGTCCACAACGGACTGGTTCTGGCGACTGATATTGAAAGCATCGAAGAAGTACGAGGCGGTTTTGGAGATGGGCCCGCTGACATTGCCGAAATAGGCGTACTGGTAGAAGCCCGGCTTCTCCGGGAGGAACGGGTTGGCGGTGTCGAGCGCAGAGTCCGTGCCGAAGCTGCTGATTCTGCCCTGGAGTTTTTGCGATCCGGGCTTGGTGATGATCTCCACGCGGCCATAGCCGATGCGGTCGTATTCGGCGGAAAACGGGTTCTGATTCACGCGGATTTCCAGGATCGACGATTTCGGCGGAATCTGCCCGCCCTCAAAGCCGTCGATATAAATCTGGCCTCCGTTGGGCCCGGCCGCCGGACCTGCGAGCGCCTGCAACTCGCTTTGCAGTTCGTCGGGATCGTCGGAGAGCGCGTCCAGCGCGCTGCCCTTGATCACCACCGCGTTGGCGTTCTGGTCGGGGCTGACGCTGACGCTTTGGTTCTCGTCCTCGACCGTGACCTGTTGCTGCTCCACCTCGATGGCGAGGGGAAGATTCAACTCTTTCAGAGAGCCGGCTACGATCTCGACGTTCGGAATCGAAAGCGGCGCGAAGCCTTTGGCCGTGGCGGTGAGCACGTACGCGCCCGGCGCAAGAGCGCGGAACTCGTAGCGGCCGCCGGGCCCTGACTTTGTGGAGACAGCGCGGCTGCCGAGCGTCAAGGTGACGCCGGCTCCGGGGATATTGGCTCCGCTGGGGTCGAGGACGGCGCCGGTCAATGAGCCAGTCGATGAATTAGTCGACCTGTAATCAGTCGACCTGGAACCGGTCGACCTGCCGGTCTGGACGCCGGATTGCGCAGCTCCTCGCCGTGCGCCCAGCAAGGAAAGCAACACGATGAGCCAAGGGGTGAAGAGCCGCAGCCTGTTCTTCAAAGCGATCACCTGTTGGTTGCGAGGAGTGGAAGACCGCCTGCCCAACAGACGATCGGGAAACCAGAACTGCCTGCTTGTTCCATAGACGGACGGGCGGCCATTCCGGCTCACCCGCGAACGCTGCCTCAGGTTTACTGTTACCACTGGTAACGCTACTCACGGTAACATACACCCGTGAGGCCGTCAATCCAGACCCGATCTAAACCGGATCGGGGGGCCTGCCGTCCAATTCACTGCTTGATCTACGGAATTACCGGCTTGCCGGTTCCCTGGGCTACTCGCGCTTTCTCTCCGGCTTCCTGTCATCGGCCTCTTTTTCGAGGGCGCGGTCAAGCTGAATGGGCGCCATGTCCGGGCCAATGCGCTTGACCTGGGTATCGATCATCTCGTAGTCGATGGTCCGCGCAGAGGCTGGGCGATCGACGCCGGTAGCCGAGTCGGCAGAAACATCCTCGCCTTTACCAAGCTCGAAGCTGAAGGCGGGCACGCTGCCCGAAGGCGTGTTCGCGCTGTAGATGTGAACGGGCAGAAAACCGTCGATGGGATGCAGCCGGAACGCGGTCTCGTAGCGGTGGTGATTCTTGCTCCAGGTGAAGACGCGAATCTGGTCGAAGTCGAAGGGAAGGCCCGATTTGGGCGGGGCCAGCGCCGTGAGATACTCCGGGGCTTCGTGATCCGGCGCATCGGATTCGGGATCGTAGACCTTGGCCAGCAGCCACGCGCCGACGAAGCGCTGGCCTTCGCCGTACTGGGCGATGTCGTCGGGCACGTCCACGTCAAGCCGGCTCCCGAGCAGCCAGCCGGTGTGCCCCTGGCTGTCGCGGGCGAGCCACCAGTCTTCCATCACCGGCGGCGGGGCTTCGGGCTGAGGCGCCTTGGCCGACCGGGGCTTTTCCGGCGCTGCCAGCCGCGCCAGCGGCCCGTAGCCGGGCTCTTCCGCGCGGGCAACCGAGGCGCGCACAAGAAGCTGGACCTTGGCGTTGCCGGGGATCAGATAGAAATGGTCGGTCTCGCGGCCGGGCAGCAGGTGCATGTAGAGATCGTCGCGGAGGGTCGCCGTGGCCGCGACAGGATCCTGTTTGTGCCGGGCAGCGAGCTGAAGGAAGGAATCGTAGGTTTTGGTATCAACAACGGCGTGATCCTCGATCCAGCCGACCTGGTTCTTCGCGGTCTTCACCTTGAGGAAGCGGCGCCCATGCTCGACCACCTCGAGCGGCTCCCCGTTCACCACCTCGGCCACGCGATTGGAGACCGGCGCCACGCGATCGTGAAGGTACATTTGCCGCGCCGACACATAGACCATCTCTGCCGCCGGCCGGTGGATCCGGCCGCAACCTGCCGCCCATGCGAGCATCCACAGCGCTGCGCCCAAAGGCACAGCCGGGAATCGAAGGCGCCATAGCAGTGGCCTGAAACAGGGGACAAAACAATTTGGAAGGCGATTGGACACAGCCAAAGGTTACGCTTTGAGGATAGCACTTCGGCTGGGCTTGCAATGGAGAGCGCGGACGACCCGGGCCCGTGCCTGAGCTCAAGGAGCGGCGGCTACGCCGATGGCATCGGTGGGATCGGTGCCCGTGGTGGAATTGATGGAGTCGTCGAGCTGTCCGGCGGTGGTGGTGTCGAAGATGTAAGCCTCGAGATCGTAACTGCCCCCTTCGGAGACGGCGAGCACGAAGTTCGACTTGCTGTCTTCAGCCAATCCAAAGGGCTGAATGCCGGATGCAACCGTGCTGACATTGGTCACTGTGTAAACGCCGCTGCTCGCAGTAACGGAAAAGCCGGTGATGTCACCGGCAGTGCTCGTACCCTGGCCATTGGCCACGTACACGTAGTCGCCTGCAGCCACGGGAAGAATGGCATTGGGGGCGAGACCGCCGCTCGAAAACGGCGAGCCGGAAACCTGGGTGAGGGTGGCCGAGCCGAGCGAAGCGTAGTTATAGACACGCAAGCCGCCGGTGGTGCCGCCGGAGGCCAGCGTTTCGCCCACGTAGAGCAGCCGCGGCGCGGAGCCCGGGTCCACGGCCACGGAAAGCGCGGAGCCGCCTGCGATGAGCGGAGCGATGGCGCTGCTGTTTGCGGCCAGGGGATTGGCGTCGCCCACCGTGAAGGGAACGATGAGCGTGCCGCCTTCGCCGGCGGCAACGAAAATGTAATGCTCATCGCCGGAGATGGCGATATGGTGGACCGACGCGTTTGCCAGCGAGTACTGCTCGGTTCCCACCGTGGCGCCGGTGTAAATGCCGGAAGAGTTGATGGGCGTCGCGTCCAGCTGCACGCCGCTGGTTCCCTGCACCGCATCCACGAGCCACGCGCCCGAGGGATCGATCGCGATGGCGGAAGCAGGGTCAGTGGAAACCGCGCCCCCGTTATTGCCGAGGGTGAGTCCGCCGTTGGAGCCGATGGCGTAAAGATAAATGCCGACCGGTGTGCTCACATACAGAAATCCGCCTCCCGGAGACATGGCAATGGCCGTGGGCGCGGCAGCGAGCGTGTAGGCGGCGATCTGGTTCAGGGTGCCGGAGGTGATGTCGTACGCCACGATCTGGCTGGTGGCCTGGTTGATGACATAGAAATAACCGCTCGAAAGCGAAGTCGTGGTGGTCGTAGTGGTGGTCGAGGTAGTACTTGGAGCCTGCCAGAAATCGCCGCATCCGGCCAGCAATGGGGTTACTGCAAGCAACAGCCTCGCGCGCCTTGCGATCTTCATGGTCACTCCTGGGGCATCGCCCATTCGGGCTAACCTTCTTGCCGGCAACGGGGTTTCACATTCGCGTGGAAGCTGGCTCGTTCCTATTTTAGAGAAGCCGGCGCGACCAACTTTACCGGAGCTGAAGTTTCCCGATCTTCCAGTTCGGCTCGCGTCTGCGGATTCGGCGGCCGAGTCCACTCAACACCGCTGCAACCGCACCCCTTCTGCATTCGCTGTGCAACTGTAGGGTTAGACGCAAGCGGGGCCGTGTCCGCTCGGAGGGGTTTGGACCGCATCCTGCCGCAGAGGAAAGGGTTCTACCGGGCGCTCTGGCGCGCGGCCCACACCAGGCGGGCGGCAGCGAGGTCCTCGATGGCCATGCCGACCGATTTGAAGACAATGCGCCGGCCCACGGGCGCGGGAACTGCGCCGGCGAGGATCTGGCCGATCTCCGCGTAGATGCGCGCACCGGAGAGCAGGACGTCGCCCGATTCGCGCTCAAGCGAGGCGGTGGACTCGGCGATGAGGCAGCTCGAGAGCATGGCCTCGTCATCGAGTTCGCGGCGCTCCGCACCGACGGCGCCCACCGCAAGGACGAGCGCATGCGGGGCCAGCCAGCGGCCTTCGAGAACCGGTGCGGGCGAGGAGGTGACGGTGAGGACGACATCCGCGGCCGCAGCCTCTTCGATCGCGACGGCGCGGCCGCCGGTTTCCGCGGCCAGCGTTTGGGCGCGAGATGGGGTGCGGCTCCAGAGGCGGATCTCCTCCAGCGCGGGACGCACGAGACGCAGAGCGCGGATGTGCGCGTGCGCCTGCACCCCGCTGCCGAGAATGCCAAGGCTGCGCACGCTTTTGGCGGCGAGCGCATCGAGAGCCACGGCGGAAACTGCCGCGGTGCGCATCTCCGTAATCAGGCGGCCGTCGAGCACGGCCAGCGGCTCGCCCGTGGCGCGGCGCAGAAGCTCGATGACGGCCTGGTGCGTGGGCAAGCCCAGCGCGGCGTTGCCGGGATAGAACGTGACCGTTTTGACGCCCATTACGTCGCCGGCGATCGCCGGCATGACCGCGAACCAGCCATTCGATTCGCCCTCAGCGTTGCCCGCACGCAGGATGGTGCGCGGCGGCTGCTGCACGACTCCGGCGGAGTAATCGAGCAGCGCCTGGCGGATGGCCGGAATCAGGGCTTCATAGGTGAGCAGGGCGTGAACTTCAGGCTCGGAGATGTACATGGTTCCTGCGCCTCGCGCAGAAGTACGGCCGGAACGGCGCCGGCTAAGGACCTGGTTCGCATTGGAGCGGACCGAGTTGCGGCCACGGGCAAATTGTCCGAATCAGTTGGGCCGGTTGCCCGGGCCGGAAAGACGGCGGAAGCGCTCGTCGAGAGGCTGGCGGCCCTGAAAGCCGGCTTCCTGCGTGTGCCAGTGTTCGATTGAAGGCTCACCCAGGCGCCAGCAGAGCAGGACCACCTGGTCATCGAGCCGGCAGGGAAAATCGAGGAGTCCGGAGTCGAGATCCTTGACCTGCACGCCGATGGAGTCAATTTCAGCAACGCTCTCGCGGACGCGCTTGAGCTGGGCATCCAACTCGGCGCGCTGCTTGGCCACCATGCTCGCGTTCACGCGCATGCCGCCGGAAAGATAGATGCGCTGCGCCAAGCCGGAGAGATCGCTCTCCACCTCGTCGGCAAAACGCTTTCCGTCGATGGCGCGCTTGAGCAGGGATTCAAGCAACGGCAGCAGGGATTGGGCTTCATCGAGGGTAAAAGTCTTCATGGTTACGGCCTGACTCTAAGATACGACGAAACGCCGCAATGGGAATATGGCACAACTGTGCAATTCCCGGCGAACCAATTGTGGCAATTCAAGAGAGAGGTTTGCGGCAGGGATTGTCCGCATGGAACCGCGACCCGGATTCACTGGATTATCTTCGAGATGAGCGTGCTCCTCGAATCACGAGAAACGGGGTCATGCAGCGGGAGAAGCAAAATGACGGAACTCGAGCAGGTTTTGAGCGGCGACAGCGCGGCGGCTCCGCCTTCCCATATCCTCGAAGGGCTTTCGCAGGAGACGGTTCATCGCGTGCCTGAAAATGCTCCCCACTCCATATACGAGGAGCTGTGGCACATCGCGTTCTGGCAGCAGATTTCGCTCGACTGGATTGGCGGCGTGGAAACGCCTTTTCCGGCCAGCGCGCGCGATGGCTTCCCCACCGTTCTCGATGCGGAGGGGGAATACTGGGAGCCGCTTTGCGCGCGCTTCTTTGCGGGCAGCGCGGAGGCGAGCGCGGCGGCGCGCGAGGTTTCGCGGCTCAATCAGCCGGTGCGTTGCCCGTCGCGGCCTGGCCATCCCCTGCGCGTAATGACCGTGCGCGAGCAACTGGAGAGCCTGGGCGCGCACAATGCTTACCACTTCGGACGCATTGTGCTGCTGCGGCAGCTTCTGGGCGTGTGGCCGCCGCGTTCCGGCGGGTACACGTGGTGAGTGTCTTCAAAGGGGCACGGGCTCTGCCCTCGCGCTTGGTGAGCGTGCGCGCAGGCAGGTATCATGGTGCTTCATGGGAGCTCCGCCGCCAATTCTGCAAGCCAACATAAGCATGTCAGACTCGCTGCTGCTGATGGTGCTGGCGCTGGTGGTCTTCGGACCGCGGCGGCTACCGCAGATCGGCCGGCAGATCGGCAAGCTGATGTACGAGTTCCGCAAGGCTTCCAACGATTTCAAATTCCAGATGGAAGAAGAGCTGCGCAACGCCGAGGAGGCCGACCGGCGCAAGCGCGAGGAGGCGGAACGGCAACAGCGGCTGGCGCTGGCCGCGCAGACGCAGACCGCGGAAGCCAAGACCGACGCTCAGCCGTTGCTTCCAGAAGATCTCGCACCCGTTTCCGATGCGCCAGGCGCAAGCGCGACCGGCTCCGAAACTCCCACGGAAGCGGGCGTACCGCGGATCTTGCCGCCTTCCACCGGCGAAGTAGTGGGCGCATCGCGCGCGGGCCGGGCTGCGGCGAATGCCAACGAGAACGATCCGGCTCCTGCTGCAATTGCCCCGGAAGAAGAAGCCACGGCGAAAGAAACTCAAGCCGTGACCGAGCAAGCAAGCCGCCATGGTTGATCCCGGGGATGCCATCAACAAGGCGCGCAAAGCGGTAACCGAGCGCGCGGAGCTCCCGGGGATGAGCCTGATGGAGCACCTGGAGGAGCTGCGCAAGCGCATCATCCACTCTGCCATTTACCTGGTGGCGGGATCGATTGTGGCCTACATCTATCACGTAAAGCTGTACGGCCTGGTGCAGGCGCCGCTCGACCAGCTCCACATCAAGCTCAATTACACCCACCCGATGGACCCGCTGAACCTGTATCTGCAAGTCTCCCTGATCGGCGGGGCCATTCTGGCGTCACCCCTGATTCTCTATCAGGTGTGGCTGTTCATTGCGCCGGGACTCTACCAGAAAGAAAAGCGGTTTGTGGTTCCGTTCATGGCGGCCACGGTGGGGCTGTTCCTGGCCGGAGCGGCCTTTGGCTACTTTTTCGTGCTGCCCGGCGCGCTCAAGATTCTGATTGTGAACTTCGGCAAGGCCTTCAATCCGATGGTCACCATCGAGGAGTACACGGGGTTCTTTCTTTCCATCATTCTGGGCCTGGGCATCAGCTTCGAGCTGCCGATCCTGATTTTCTTTCTGGCCATGTTCGGCATCGTCAGCCCGCGCTTCCTGTGGAAGAACATCCGCTACGCGATTCTGGCGGTATTCATCGTGGCCGCCATCATCTGCCCCAGCCCCGATGTGTGGACCATGTGCATCTACGCGCTCCCCATGCTCTCGCTCTACCTCATCGGCATTGGCGTGGCGTGGTGGGTGCATCCCTCGCGCAAAAAAGCCAAGGAGGCTGCGGGATGATTTTTTCCTGCCTTTGGAGGAGGGCGGTGACAGCCCTTGTGCTGGCCGCGCCACTTGCGCTGCATGCGCAACATTTCGATGGCGCCAAGGCCTACGAATATGCGCGGGAGTTCGTGGCCATCGGGCCGCGCTGGCCTACGGGTCCGGGGCATGTGAAGGCCGAGGAGTTCCTGCGCGGCCATTTTCTGAACGAGCATCTTGCTTTCGAGGAAGACTCCTTCACTGCCGACACGCCGATCGGGCCGGTGCCGATGCGCAATTTCATCGTGCGCTTTCAGGGCGCGAAGAAGGGCATTATCGTCCTGGCCACGCATTACGAAACCAACTACCCGCTGCGCGACATCGATTTTGTCGGCGCCAACGACGGCGGATCGACGACCGGGCTGCTGATGGCGATCGGCGACCGCCTGCGCGAGGAGACGGCGGGAGGGAAGAAGCTCGACGGCTACTCCGTCTGGCTGGTTTTCTTCGACGGCGAAGAGGCGATCGAATCGTGGTCCGATACCGACTCGACCTACGGCAGCCGGCATCTGGCGGCGCGCTGGGGACGCGACGGAACTCTGAGCCAGATCAAGGCGTTCATCCTGACGGATATGATTGGCGATAAGGATCTCGACATTCAGCGCGAGACGAATTCGACCCCCTGGCTGGTGGCGCTGGTGGGCCAGGCGGCGAAGAAGTTCGGCGACGAGCGCTACTTCTTTCAAAAGGACATGGCGGTCGAAGACGACCATTTGCCTTTTGTGGAGCGGGGCGTTCCTTCGATCGACATCATCGACCTGGATTACGGGCCCAACAACAGCTATCACCACACCGCGCAGGACACAATGGACAAAATCAGCGCGCACAGCCTGACCATCGACGGAGACGTAATTCTGGAGACGATCCGGCTGGTCGATCAACGGTGACGAGCCGTTAGCTTTTAGCCTTTAGCTCTTAGCTGCCTTTCCGGAAAATCGAATGACGATCGTTCCCGCACGTCAAAGCTAAAAGCTAATGGCTAAGGGCTAACAGCTTTCGAGAAACAAGGAGTACGCACGTGTCTCAAGCAGAAATCGGTATCATCGGCGGCAGCGGTTTGTACTCGATGCCTGGATTTACCAACGTGCATGAAGAGCGCGTGGAAACGCCGTTTGGCGAGCCTTCTGACCCATTCGTGCTGGGCGAGCTGGAAGGGCGCAAGGTTGCGTTTCTGGCACGTCACGGCCGCGGGCATCGCATTCTTCCCTCGGAGCTGAACTTCCGCGCCAACATTTTCGCGTTCAAGATGCTGGGCGTGGAGCGCATCGTTTCGGTTTCCGCCGTTGGTTCGCTCAAGGAAGAGCACAAGCCCACCGATTTTGTGATTCCCGAGCAGTTCATCGACCGGACTTTTCATCGTGTCTCCACGTTTTTCGGCGACGGCATCGTAGGCCACGTGGCCTTTGGCGATCCCGTGTGCTCGACAGTGGCCAAAGCCGCGGCCGAGGCCTGCGCGCGCGCCGGCGTGGCGGGCAAGCTGGGCGGGACTTACGTGTGCATGGAGGGGCCGCAGTTTTCCACCCGCGCCGAATCGCATCTCTATCGCAGCTGGGGCGCGGACGTGATCGGGATGACCAATCTGCAGGAAGCCAAACTTGCCCGTGAGGCCGAGATCTGCTACGCCACAGTGGCCATGGTGACCGACTACGACTGCTGGTGCGAGGGGCACGAGGCCGTGACCGTGGAAGAGATTGTGGCGGTGCTGCACAAGAACGCCGAGAACGCGTGCAGGGTGGTGCAAGCGGCCGTGGCCGCGATGCCGCGCGAGCGCACCTGCGCCTGCGCTATGGCGGCGAAGTATGCCGTGCTTACGCAGCCGGATGCGATTCCCGCAGCGGCGAAGGAAAAATTGAAACTGTTGTTCGGAAAATATCTGGGTTGGTAATCGATTCAAGACGGCAAGGAGAACCATGTCGATCACGGTGGTTGGAAGTGTGGCCTACGATTCGATTGAAACCCCCGCAGGCCGGCGCGAGCGCTGCCTGGGCGGGGCAGCCACGTATTTTGCGCTGGCCGCGAGCTTTTTCTGCGATGTGCGCGTGATTGCCGTGGTCGGCGAGGATTTCGGCGCGGAGCAGGAAGGCGTCTTCAGGGCTCACAACGTCGACACGCGCGGCATTGAGCGGGCTCCCGGCAAGAGCTTTTTCTGGGAGGGCTCGTATCTTGAAAACCTGAATGAAGCCAAGACGCACTCGACGGAGCTGAATGTTTTTGCGGCCTTCGAACCCAAGATTCCCGAGGCTTACCGCAACTCCGACTTCCTTTTTCTGGCCAACATCGATCCCGTATTGCAGCGCCGCGTGCGTGAGGCGATGCCCGGCGTCAAGCTCGTGGCCGGCGATACCATGAATTACTGGATCAACGACCACCGGCCGGCGCTGCTGGAGATGCTGAAAGGCCTGGACATCCTGCTGATCAACGATACCGAGACGCGCGTGCTGGGGGGGAACAAGAATCTTGTACAGGCGGCGAAGGCGGTGATGGCGATGGGGCCGCGCGTTCTGGTGGTCAAGCACGGCGAGTATGGGGCGACTTTATTCCACCGATCGACTCCAAGAAGCGGGAGCGCGGAGCAGACGTTTCGCGCGCCGGCCTTGCCGCTCGAGGAGGTGGTCGATCCGACGGGTGCGGGCGACAGCTTTGCCGGCGGATTCTTCGGGTATCTTGCTTCGCAGCGGGAGATCACGCCCGGCGCCTTCCGGCGCGCCATGTTTTACGGCAGCGTGATGGGCTCGTTTGCCGTGGAACGTTTTGGCACGGAGCGGCTGGAACAGCTTTCGCGCGCGCAAATCGATGAGCGCTTCGCCCGCTTCCGCGAGCTCACCCATCTCGACTGAAGACGACATGCGACCGCATCCCGGACCCAGCAACCTGCCGAATCCGATTTCTCCGCGTGGGGAGCTGTGGGCGGTTTTCGCATTCAGCGTGGCGTCGTCGCTGGCGGCCATCCGCTGGAGCTGGGAGCACGGAGCGCTGCTCAACTACGGCGATGCGATTGCCCATTTGCACATCGCGCGCCGGTTCCTCGATTGCCGATTTCACTCCATTGCCGAACTGGGTTCGGTATGGCTGCCGCTGCCGCATCTGCTGATGGTTCCCCTGGTGCAGGTGTACGCCTGGTGGGCCAATGGAATTGCCGGCGCCATCCCTTCGGCGCTGGCTTACCTGGCTGCGTGTGTGGGCATCTACCGGCTGGCGCGGCACTGGCTGGACCAGGCCGCGGCCGCGCTGGCGCTGGCCTTTTTCGCATTGAATCCGAATCTGCTCTACCTGCAGACCACGGCCATGACCGAGCCGCTGTTTGTCTGCGAAATGATCTGGATTGCGCTGCTGCTGGTGGAGTGGCGCACGCGCCTGAGCGTCGATGCGGGGCGAGCCAACCGGCTGTTGGGCTGGATCGCGGCGGTGCTGGTTGCGGCCGTATATACACGCTACGACGGATGGGTCATCGCATTCTTCGCCTGGGTAGCGATTGGAATCGCGCTCAAGAAAAACGGCAATCTGCGCGCACGCAGGTACTGGATCTGGAGCGCGGTGCTGCTCGCGGCTCCGCTTGCGTGGTTCGCTTATAACGCAACGTCGTTTGGAGACTGGCTGGATTTTGCGCGCGGGCCTTACTCGGCGCGAGCCATCGAACTGCGTACGGCTCATGGATCGGGTCCTCTGCACCCGGGCTGGCATAATCCCTGGGTCGCATTGGAATTCTTTGTGAAGGTTTCGGAGATGGACGCCGCTGCGTGGGGCAATTTCCTGCTCGCATTGGCGACGCTGGGAACGGCAGGCGCGCTCATGGCGCGGCGCAGGGCGTTTGCGTGGACCCTGCTGCTTTGGGTACCCGTTCCCTTTTATGCCTACGCCGTCGCGTACGGCTCGGTGCCGATCTTCATTCCCGTCTGGTGGCCGCACTCGTGGTATAACACGCGCTACGGACTCGAATTGTTGCCGGCGCTGGCGTTGGGGCTGGGCTTTGCGGCGCAGTTTCTTATCGGTTCCGTCCGCGAGTTCAAGCCCGAGTGGGTCAGATTTGCCGTAGCCGGGCTGGCCGCGCTGGTGGCGTGGAATGCGTGGGCGATGGTGCGGCTGCGGCCGCTGGTTTACGTGGAGGGAACCAAGAACAGCCAGGCGCGCCTTCCGTTCGACCGGAATATTCCACCGGAACTGCGCAAGCTGGCCGGTGAGCGGCCCGGCGCCCCCGTCCTTATGAATACCTCGGTTTATCCGGAGCTGGTGGCGTTCACCGGAATTCCCCTGCGGCAGACGATCAACGAGAGCGACCAGTCCATCTACCGCGACGCTTTGGCCGCACCGGCCGCGAGCGCGGCCATTGTGCTCGCCTTCGATGGCGACGAAGTGGATCGGGCGGTAAAAGCGCATCCGGCGCATCTCACTGAGGTGGCTCGGTACACGGCAAAAGGGGAGCCTTCGGGCACAGTTTATGTCTCCGATACGTGGCGTCCGGGGCAGCGGCGGTGATCGCCATTCAGCCGCGAGCGCGGTGATAGCATCGGGCAAGGATGGGTATGCGACCGGACCAGCAACAGGCGCGGCGGTGTTGGCGCACGGACCGCGGCAGCCGCGCACCGCGCACGCGACTCGGCAATCCGGCCCGCTTGCCTGCGACTCCAGGCTCGACGGAGGAAGCTTGATTTCCTTCACCAAGGCACATGCCTGTGGCAACGACTTTCTCATCGTGCGCCAGGATGCCGCCGCAGAGGGAGAGCGCGCGAGCCTGACGCGCAGGCTGTGCGCGCGGCACAGCGGCATCGGCGCCGATGGGGTGGAGTTTTTTGCGTGGACGGGACCGGCATCGGGACGCATCCGGCTGCACAACGCCGATGGATCGGTTGCCGAAATCAGCGGCAACGGCACGCGCTGCGTGGCTGCGTGGATGGCCGAGGCGCTCGGCTGCCAGGCGGGCGACAAGCTGCTGATTGGCACGGACGCCGGCGTGCGCGAATGCCGCGTGGACAGAGTTTGCCGCGAATCGGGATTCATGGCAGAGATCACGACCGCCATGGGTGTGCCGTCGTTTGTTCCGCATACTCTTCGCCTCGTCGACGGAACGGAGATTGTGGGCGTGGAGGTTTCCACGGGAAATCCGCACTTCGTCATCGTGGTCGAAGACGAGCGGTTTCTCGCGGCGGAACGGGGATGGGAGAGCTTGGGGGCGGAGATCTTCGCACACAGAGATTTCCCCGGGCAAACCAACGTGGAGTTCGTGCACGTGGTAAGCGAGAACGCCATCGCCATTCGCATCTTCGAGCGCGGCGTGGGACCGACCCATTCGTCGGGAACGGGCAGCGCAGCTGCGGCCACCGCCGTCCTGGCGCTGCACGGGTGCACATCGCCGCTTGCGGTTGCGGCTCCCGGGGGCGCGCAAACCGTGGCCTGGAGCGGGCCCGGCACCGAGTTGTACCTCACCGGGCCGGCAGCGCTGATTGCACGAGGCGAGGCGTATTGACGATGGCCGGCGAGCGAGAGCCTCTGTTGCCAATTGCGCCCGTCGCGCAGGGAGCCGGCATCAGCGTTGTGGCGCCGGCGAGCTTTGCGCAGGCGGAGCGCGTGGAGCTGGGGGCCGCGGCGCTGCGCAAACTGGGCTATACGCCCCGGTTCGGCGCGAACGCCCGCGAACGCGGACCGCTTTATTTTGCGGGAACGCCGGCGCAGCGATTGGCCGATTTGCACTTGGCCTTCGAGGATGAGAGTACAAGCGCGGTGATGGCCCTGCGCGGCGGCTACGGGGCAAATTATCTGCTCGAAGGCCTGGACACAGCGCGCATGCGAAAGCATCCCAAGCTATTTTTTGCCTACAGCGATTTGAGCGGCGTGCAGCTCCGCTTGCTCGACGCGATAGGGTTGATGGCGCTGCACGGGCCCATGCTCGCAGCCGATTTCTATCGCGAGGATGGCGTGCATGGCGCGAGTTTTCAGGCGGCGCTGAACGGAGATGCGTACACGGTTGGCGCCAGCGAAGGATTACGCGTTCTCAAAGCCGGGAACGCGCGCGGCGTGCTGTACGGAGGGTGCCTGAGCATTCTGGCTTCTTTGACCGGAACGCCATGGGAGCCGCGAACGGAAGGCACGTTGCTCTTTCTTGAAGACGTCGGCGTCAAGCCTTATCAGATCGACCGCATGCTGTGGCACCTGCGCCGGGCGGGAAAACTTGAAGGCGTGGTTGGCATCGTATTCGGGGAGATGCTGGATTGCGCGTCTCCGGGTGCGGCGCCGGGGCTGCTCGAGGAAGCCATCCTGAGCGCCCTGGATGGTTTCGCGGGGCCGGTCGCGATGGGGTTGCGCAGCGGGCATGTCTCGCGTGCGAACGTGACGCTGCGCTTCGGCGTGGAAGCCGAGCTGGCGGCGGGCGATCAAACGCGGCTCACTTTGCTCAAGCCGCCGGGATGGGTATGAGCGCATCGGCGAAACACATTCATCTGAGCGGAATCTGCGGCACAGCCATGGCGTCGCTGGCCGGACTGCTGCAGCTCGAGGGGCACCGGATCACGGGATCGGACAAGGCGGCCTATCCTCCGATGAGCGATCTGCTGCGCGCGCTTGGGATCAAAGTGATGGAGCCGTACGCAGAGGCGAATCTGGAGCCGCGGCCTGATTTGGTGGTCGTGGGCAATGCGCTGTCGCGCGGCAATCCTGAAGTGGAGCGCATCCTCGACGAGCGCATTCCCTTTACCTCAATGGCTGCGCTGCTGCGCGAGGAGTTCCTCAAGGGGCGCGAGCCGCTGGTGGTGGCGGGAACGCACGGGAAGACCACGACCACAAGCATGCTGGCGTGGATTTTCCAAGTGGCCGCGGAGCAGGCGCCTGCATACGAGCCGTCGTTCCTGATTGGCGGCGTGGCAGAAAATTTCGGGACCAGTTTTCAACTGCGGCCCACGCGCACCTTCATCGTGGAGGGCGACGAATACGATACCGCATTTTTCGACAAAGGCCCGAAGTTCCTGCATTATTTTCCCGACGCGCTGATTCTGACCCACGTGGAATTCGACCACGCGGATATTTATGCCGATCTTGAGGCGGTGAAAACGGCCTTCAAGCGGCTCGTGAACCTGGTTCCGCGGCGCGGGCTGATTGTGGCCTACGATGGCAGCGCGAATGTGACCGAGTGCGTGGAGCGGGCGTTCTGCCGCGTGGAGCGGTATGGGTTTACGGAAGGCGCGGACTGGAGAATCCGCAACCTGGGCATCGAGGCCGGCCTCATGCGCTGGGAGGTCACGCGCCGGGGAGCGCACTGGTCGGAGCTCGAAATGAAGCTGGCCGGCGAGCACAACGCGCTAAACGCGACCGCAGCGGCAGCGCTTGCCTGCGATCGCGGCGTGAGCAAGGAGACCATCGCCGCGGCGCTGAAGAGCTTCAAGAGCGTGAAGCGGCGGCTCGAAGTGCGCGCCGAGATCGGCGGCGTTACGGTGATCGAGGATTTCGCGCACCACCCCACGGCCATTCGCGAGGCCCTGCGCGCGCTGCGCGCCGTCTATCCGCAGGCACGGTTGTGGGCAGTGCTCGAGCCGCGATCGAACACGCTGCGGCGCAAGGTGCTCGAGTCCGATCTAATAGCCAGTTTGCGGCTGGCCGATCGCGTGGTGCTGGCCGGCGTCTACCAGCAGCAGCGGGTACCCGATGCAGAGAGGCTGCATCCGGAAGATGTGGTGCAGAAACTTAAGGAGCTGGGGACCGACGCCGAGTTGTTGCCGGATGCGGATGCGATTGTGCGCGGCATCGTGCCGCGCGTGGCGCCGGGCGACGTGGTGGCGATTCTTTCCAACGGCGGATTCGACGGCATCTACGAGAAGCTGCCCGCGCGCCTGAGGGAACGCTTCGCCACCGTGGGAAAAACCGCATCCTGAGAGGCGCGCATGATGGCTTCGCTGGTATTGCTCGCCACACTGCTCGCCCTGGGAATTCCGGCCGCGCTGATCTTCATTCCCTGGGCAATGATCACAGGAGACGCGACCCCGCTTTACAATGCGGCGCAAAGCATTTCGCGGGCCGCGTTCCATTTGGCGCGCATTCGCGTGGAGGTGGCCGGGCGCGAGCGCGTGCCCGATCACACCGCGTGCATCTTCATGGCCAATCACGTGTCGAATCTCGACCCGCCGGCGCTGCTGCCGCAGATTCCGGGAAGGACCTCGGCGTTTCTCAAGCGCTCGCTGATGAAGATTCC
>DATJRT010000279.1:0-8078 GCA_035504495.1 Occallatibacter sp. | reverse complement strand
AACGGCGCGCCGGCGCGAGCCGAGGAAAAAAGTCATAAACAGAATCGACCAGGTGAAGAGCATCCGGCCGATGTAGACGTCCTCACCGATATGGCCGTCGGCGTAATAGGAGAACTCGGAGAACATCCATGCCGGAACCAGCAGGAGGGCGAGCGTCTGCTGCGCCTGGTCGCCGAGAAGCGCCCATCCGGCGAGCGCTGCCAGCGCCCACAGGAGAATGGCTGCGGGCCAGTGCTCCTGAATGTTGAAGATCTGCCCGGTGAGGGCAATGGCCGCGCCGGCGGCGAGGGTTCCCACCGCGTGCAGAGCGGTCGAGAGGCCGGTGTACTTATCCCGCGCCAGGCCGCCGGCGACGTGGAACACGGCGACCATGGCGACGACGAGCGCGAAACGGCCGCCGGGCGAGAGCTGGCTCCAGTGCGCGTTGACAAAGAGCGCTACGCCGCAGGCCAGCAGGATGGCGCCGAGAATGAGCGCGGTGACGCCTTGCCAGCGCATGCCGGCTTCATCGGGGCGGGCGGCGCGTTTTCCTTCGCGTGGCGCGCCCGGGGCCAGGGACTGCTCATGCGCGCGAATGCGCGCCGCGGCCTCCGCGGTGAGCAGGCCTGCGTTCTGCCAGCGTTCGAGCAGCGCGTCAATATCGGCCATGACTTTGGCTGCCATTATAGGCCGCCCTCCCCTGCGATAAGCTGCACCGCATGCAGCGCGGCTGCCGCACCCATGGCCAGGCTTTCTGTTCCCGGCGTGGGATCGTGCATGCGAGCGGTCATAGAGACAGCGTGAACCAATTCCGCTTCCGCCGGCAGCGCACTTGGGACACTTCCGCAAGTGTCCCAAATCTTCGATCGCCCCTCAGTCCGTCAGTCCCTCAATCCCAAAGTCCCTTGGTCCCTCGCTCTTTCGCTCCCCGCCTCTCTATCATGGGTACATGCGCTTCGACGTAGTCACCATCTTCCCCGGGCTCTTCGTGGGCGTGTTTGCGCACGGCATCGTGCGCCGGGCGCAAGCTGAGGGACTGGTGACCATTGAAGCGCTCGATCTGCGCACCTTTGCGCACGACCGGCACCGCACCGTGGACGACCGTCCCTTCGGCGGCGGCGAAGGCATGGTGCTCAAGCCGGAGCCGTTGGCCGAAGCGCTGGCCTCGCTGGGCATCGCGCCGAAGAATGCGTTTGCCACGCAAGGCAAAACCGCAGTTCCTTCGACTGCGTCCGCCGCGGCGGACTTCGCCCAGGATGACATCGGGAGGTTTGCCGATCCGGGAAAGACACCGGTAATCCTTCTTTCCGCGCAGGGGCGGCCGTTTACGCAGGCGCTTGCACGGGAGCTGGCCGGGCTCGAGCGCATGGTGCTCATCTGCGGGCGCTACGAGGGCGTGGACGAGCGGGTGAATCAGCTCTATTGCGACATGGAGCTTTCGATCGGCGATTATGTGCTCTCGGGCGGCGAACTGGCCGCGGCCGTGGTCATCGACGCGGTGATGCGTCTGGTTCCCGGGGTGCTGGGCAACGAGGCTTCGGGCGAGTTTGAGAGTTTCGGCGCGGCCGACGCGGAAATCGGCGCGGAAATCTGCACAGGCCGTCAGGGCGTGCCGCGCTCCCAGCACGGCGCCGGAGGGTTGCTCGATTATCCGCATTACACGCGGCCGGCGGAGTTCGAGGGGTTGTGCGTGCCCGAGGTGCTGCTCAACGGCGATCACCGGCAGATACGCCACTGGCGGCGCGAGCAGCAGCTGCGCAAAACGCTCTTGAACCGCCCCGATCTGCTGGAGCGGGCGGAGCTGAGTGCGCAGGACCGGGAGCTGCTAAAGACGATTCGCGCGCAGACGAATCGGGCGGAGGGGTGAGATGGTCTGGTCGACACTCCAGGTAGCCGCGATGGTGGAGCTGGTTCTCTGCTGGTTTGCCTGGTCGCTGGCGTTCATCAAGCCGAGCAGAGAGGCCAGGGGACAGAAGAAAGCGGTGCGGGCGCCAGCCTCGCGCTGGGGCATTTTTCTGGTGACCCTGGGTTTCGCGTGCTCGTGGGCTTATGTAAAGCCGCGGGGGTTCGCGAAGCCGGCGCCGGAGCTGGTGGCTTCCATGATTGTTGCGCCCCTGGCGCTCTGGCTGGTCTACGCAGCCACGCGCCACCTGGGCAAGCAGTGGCGCTACGAGGCCGCGCTGAGCGAGGATCACAACCTGATCACCACCGGTCCCTACAGCTGGCTGCGGCATCCCATCTACGCTTCCATGCTGGGCATGCTGCTGGCCACGCTGCTCGCCTGGACGTGGTGGCCGATGCTGCTTGCCTCGCTGGCCTTCTTCGTGGCCGGAACCGAGATTCGCGTGCACGCCGAAGAGCGGTTGCTCGCGCAGCGCTTCCCGGCGGAGTACGCCGCGTATCGCCAGCGCACGCGGGCCTACATTCCCTTTATCCGCTGACCGAAGGCTACAGTTCAGGGGGACTGGCCTTTGCCTCGGCCTCCATGGCGGTGAGAATGCCCAGCAGGGAGGCGAACTCCGGCCGATCGCGCAAGGGGAGCAGGCGCGGGTCGGCAAGCATCTGGAAAAACCACGGGCAGCGCAGGCTGTCGGCCGCGCGCAGCTCGGCCAGCGCGGTGTCGAGCTCGCCCAGCGCCACGTAGGCGGGCGGCGCGAAAGTGTTCATGGCGTAGCGCTCGCGGCAGAGCCACTGCAGCCGCTCGAGGATGGTGCGCGCCTCCTCCGCGCGCCCGGCCACGGCCAGGGTGTAGGCGTGGACCGCCGTGGCGGGGTCGTAATAGGGCACGCGCTGCACCAGCGCCTGCGCCAGTTCCACGGCTCGGGCTGCCTCTCCGTGGAAGGCCAGGATCATGGCCCCGTAAAGCTCGGGGCCTTCCTGTTCGGGAAAACGCTCGAGCGCTGCGTGCGCGGCCTGAACGCTCAGTGAAGATTCTCCGGCCAGGTGATAGGCCCAGGCAAGGCGCGCCTGCAGCCACGCGGAATAAGGGTCGACGCGGATCGCCGCGCGCTGCATCTCGATGGCCTGGCCGAAACGGCGGCGGCTGAGGGCAAACATGGTGCGCGCGCGCGTGATCCAGGGATCGTGAGGCAGATGGGCCGAGCGCGCAAAGGCGCGCAATGCGGCGGGCAGGTCGCGGTCGACGTGGAACAGGGTCCAGCCGAGCGCAGGCAGCAGGGCTTCGCCGCGCAAAGAGAGTTCGTCTGCCGGGCCGATGATGCCGTGCACCATCTCCGCTGCGGCCAGGGCGGGGCGAAAGCCGCACGCCGACTGGGCCAGGCACAGGTTCACAAGGTTGACGCGCGCCTCCATCAGGTCGGGATCGAGCTCGATGGCGCGCTCGAGGTGCTGCACGGCGTCCTGCATGCGGTGCCGCTCGAGGGTCTGCCACTCATACCGGCCGCGGGCAAGGAGCTCGTAGGCTTCGCGCTGCTGCGGAGCCGGCTCGGGCCCCGGCACGGCTGCCGCAGCCGCAATGGAAACCCCCGCCGTCGAGAAACCCAGGCCGGAGAGACGCCGCATTGTCCGGTTGACCAGGTCCTGCACCAGCTCCATGATCTGTGTGCGGCCGGCAAGCAGGTCCTCGGCCCAGAGCTGGCTGCCAGTCTTCACGTGCATCATCTCCACGCGCAGCCGATACCGCGAGGCCATGGCGCGCAGTTCCCCGCTCAGCACCAGATCGGCTTTCATCCGTTCGCCCACTTCGCCGGGCGCAAGGCCGCGCTGTGCGAGAGAAAAGACGGATTCCCGGGCGAGAATCAGGGCCGGCGGGGGTTGCCCGCCGGCGAGGCGAATGCAGGCATCCTCGGCAATGGCCGAGCCCAGGTACGCGGGAACGCCATAGCCCGAGGTGAAAGGAAGGATGGCGAGACGGGGAGTGCCGGAGATGGTCTCCGCGGCGGGGAATTCGATCTCTGCGCTGAAGCGGAAGCCACGCTTGGGGACAGCCTCAATGCAATCTTCCGGCTCAAGGCGCTTACGTAGGGAGGCGAGACATTGGGCCACGTTTTCCGCGGCGGCAGGCTCGTCGCTTGCGAGGGCCTGCTTGAGTTGTAGGGGGGAGACAGTCTGGCCGCGATGCGCGAGCAGCAGCCGCAGGGCGGCCAGTTCGCCGGCGTCTAGAGGAACGGGCGTCTCTCCGCGCAGGAGGGTTCCATCGGCCTCCAGCCGGAATGCGCCAAATCGATAACTCGCCTGCCTCGAACCGGATGATGCCGGATCAAGCCTATCCATCCGAACCAACGCATTTCTGCGCACTGCACGCGTCCCGGTCTAGCCGCAGATCCTGTATGCCCCAAGGCAGGGCAGACAGAGTTCTCCGGCCAGTGACAGGCGCGAGGCGCGCATCACGTACATCTGGGGAAAGTGAACGATAAAACCCGTTAGCGTCTGAGCCTCTTCGAGCTCAGTTTTCTTTTGGAAATCCAATTGATTATTCACATAAACGGGAAACAGAGACGGGAAGTGGAAAAAATAATTTCCATTTCAAAGTAATGCCAGGGCGGTTACTTTATAACTAACTAGTTAACATATAAATAGACTTATACGCATGATTATAAAAAGGTTGATGGTTCTATAGAAGCAATGTTACGCGTCGTGACGAGGCGCACGCGCTTGGGAAAAAGCTTCCCGGGCGAAAGTGCTTCCGGTCTAATATTTCGACTTGATGGCGTACGTGAGGCCCATGGTGAACTGGAAGGAGTTGCGCTTGCTGGGCGGCTCGGCGCCCAGGGGCGGATCGTTCAGGTAAGTGTCCAGCGTGCCCACGGAAAAGCTCAGATTCTTGTAGGCAGGAAAGGCAAACGTGTCGGTCTCAGTTGCCGAATAGGCTGACGGCGTGTTGTAGGCAGGAATGAATTCCAGAACCTGGGTGTAAGTGAACAGCTTCGAATGCCGGATGTAGTTGGCCGCAAACGTTGACCCGACCAGGTTCTGATCGGGGCTGGGGGTGGAGCCGGGGGTGGTGAGGAAGGCCTGTTTCTCGTATTGAATCGTTCCCTTCAGGTCCAGGTCCTGTTTGGGGGCCTTGATTACGGTCCATCCAATGCCGCCGCCGTAGATCTGCTGCAACTGCAAATCCTGGCTATAGTTGTGATCGAAAGCGGCCTGCCCGAGCGCATACACGCGGGGGGAGAAGTATTCGTCGCGTTCCGCGTCGAAATGGGTGATGGAGGATTTGATATTTTCCGCGGCCACAGTGGCGCCGGTTGCGGGAATCACGTAGGCCGGCTGGGTGATGCGCCCGAAGGAGCCGCTGAAGTCGGCCGAGGTGCGATCGCGGGAGTTCAACCAGGAGACCGTGGGCACCACCCGCACCAGGCCTATGGCCCCGGAAACGGTGTACTGGTTCTGGGTGGCGCTCACCAGCGTGGCGCCGGCCGTAGCCGAGCCGTTCCATCCGGCGAAGAAGCTGGGCTGGTGATAGACCTGCTTTTCGAGGGTCGGCTGGTCGACGACGTAGGCGGCGTCGGCCACGGGGATGGGCGGCGCCGGCGCGCCGTTCGCCGGGTGCACGGTGACGGCCTGACTGGTCACTTCCAGAGTTCCCGAAGGCAGGTTCTTGACCGTCCTCTTGCCGCGCAGCTTCACCGTCTTATTGAGCACCACGAAGGGCTCGGCCGTATGCAGCTCCTTGATCTTGTCCCAGGTGAGCGTAACGTCGCCGAGCGAATCGGTGTGGAACGTCACCTTGCCGCCGACTTCGCTCACGAATTTTCCGTGCAGCGTGTCTCCGTCGCTGAGCACGAGCACGTCGGGCGCAGGATTGGGAGCGGTCTTGACCGGCGCCGCGGCATGAAGGCCGGAAGCCAGCAACGCAGCCATCGCCGAGAGCCGGGCTGCCTTGCGGCCAACAGATACGAGGGAGGGGAGCGACAGGATCATCAGACGGTGCGCCTTTCTTCAACGGGAATTGACAGGTGGCCGGATTTGGCTTGTCTGCCGGGCCATTCCGACTCGACGGTCTCAACCGGCGTTTTTGCAACCTTCGATGCATCCGGGGCGGAAATGTACAACCGGGTGAGCGCCTCGCGAGGGAAGGCCGGAACGGGAAGTGCATGGGAAAATTGCCCACCGGCCCCTGCGTCCGCGGAGGCGCCGGGGCAAAGTCCCGCCGGCGTCAAGGCCTGCGGCATCGCCCCTGCCTTTCATGGTAAACCGGCGGGGCGAGAGCGGCGCTGAATTTCCGCACCCAGGGCGGGGCGGCTGCGCCTGCGGTTTACTGCGAAAGTTCGGGCGCATCGGGTCGCCTGCGCGCGGCTGCACGGCCTTCGCTTAGACTGGTCTTAAGCTTGCGTTCACAACTTTAGGGAGCTCGTGATGGCGAAGACGATTTCGTACGCGCAATGGTCGCTGGAACCTTACTGCATCGGATTGAAGCTGCGCTCGCTGCGCACGCGCAAGCGCATGACGCTGTCGCGTCTGGCTGCCGAGACCGGGCTCTCCACGGCGCTTTTGTCGAAACTGGAAACCGACCGGATGATTCCCACCCTGCCCACTCTGGCCACCATCTGCCGCGTCTACGGCGTGGGGCTGAGCCACTTTTTCTCAGAGCCGGCGCGGCACACGCTCTCCGTCACGCGTAAAGCGCATCTGCAGGCCAGCGCGCGCGGGCCGGAATCGGTAAAGGTGACGCCGCTGAACGATGCCGATGGGGCGCGGCTCAAGGCGCAGATGATCGAGTTTTCTCCCGGCGGGTCGTCGGTAGCCATGAATGCTTCAGGCCAAGCCAGCGGGCTGGTGTACGTGCTTGAAGGCAAGCTGCGCCTGGATGCGGGGGGCATGCACGAAATTCTGGAGGCGGGCGACTGCGCCTGCGTGGAGAGCGAGATGCCGCTGGCCTGGAGCGCGGCCGACAAGCGCCGCTGCCGCGTGCTGGCGGTGCTGCCGGCGTAGGATGACCGCAGTCACCTGAAGCAGCGCGCGAGCGCGTTTCCAATGCAACTGAATTTCCTCCGTGGAAGTCAGACGCCGCACGGCGTGCCGGCTACCGTGTTTGCCCGCGGAGCGCCCGCTCTGTAGGATGATTTGGGATTTGCCGCGAAAGGAATCATGCGACCGAATTTTCCGTTGATGCGGGCAACGCTGACCGGTGCGCTGGGCGGTTTGCTCTTCGGCTTCGACACAGTTGTGATTGCCGGCGCCATCGACGCGCTGGTGAGGCTCTACGGATTGAGCCCGCATCAAGAAGGCTTCACCGTGGCCATCGGGCTGGTGGGCACGGTGATCGGCGCGCTGGGCGCAGGCCAGGCCGGGCAGCGGCTGGGCAGCCGCGAGACTCTGCGCATCACCGCGGCATTATTTCTCACTTCGGCCTTTGGCTGCGGGCTGGCGTGGAGCTGGCCCGCGTTCATGTTCTTTCGCTTTGTCGGCGGGCTGGGCATCGGCGCGTCGTCGGTGCTGGGGCCGGTTTATATTGCCGAGCTGGCGCCGGCCAAATGGCGCGGCCGCCTGGTGGCCGCCTTCCAGCTCAACGTGGTCTTCGGCGTGATGGTGGCCTACGTCTCGAACTACGCCATCCACACGCTCAACCTGGGCGCGGCAGAGTGGCGCTGGCAGATCGGCGTTTCCGCCGCGCCCGCGGCGGTCTTCCTGCTGCTCCTGTTCAGCATTCCGCGGAGCCCGCGCTGGTCGGCCTCAAAGAATCGCAACGACGAGGCGCTGGCAGTGCTCAAGCTCATGGGCGACCCCGACCCCCAGGCCGAGCTCCAGGACATATGCGCCGCGCTTGAGCAGGAGCATGCCGCCGCGCACGAGCCGGTCTTCCGCTGGAAGTACCGCTTTCCGCTCTTCCTTGCCATCTCCATCGGCGCCTTCAATCAGCTCGCGGGCATCAACGCGATTCTCTATTACCTGAACTTCATCTTCACGGCCGCGGGCTTCAGCCAGGTTTCCGGCTACCAGCAGGCCATGGCCGTGGGCGCTACGAATTTTCTGTTCACGCTGGTGGGCATGGCGTTTATTGACAAGGCGGGACGCAAGACGCTGCTCCTGATCGGCGCAGCGGGTTGCTCGGCCTGTCTTGCCGGCGTGGCCTGGCTCTTCGCCACCAACTCCCATCCCGGCGCGCTGCTGTGGCTGCTGGTCACGTTTATCGCGTT
>DATJRT010000278.1:0-5544 GCA_035504495.1 Occallatibacter sp. | reverse complement strand
ACGGAAGACGCAGTAGCTGCGGCGCGACGAGCGGAATTCGCCGCGGGGATGGTGACGCTGTAAAGAGCAACCGTCAGCTCCCAGCGGGTAGCTTCTTCCTGCGGGAGCGCGGAAAGTGCGGGAGGGCCCTCTCAGATGGAGCGGCCGGGGTTCGAATCACCCTTGTGTGCCAGGAGCACGAATAGAAGTCTGTCGGCAACTATTCGCATTTACCGGTGGACAGGTGTGCCCCTTTTCATAGAAGGATGACAATGTGAGGGCTAAGTCTCCGGTACAGCGTCCCTGGCGTCACTCAATGTCCGCCGGCGGGCGCTTCGACTTTGCCCTTGAAGCGGGAGTAGACAAAGACCAGGTAGGCGATGGCGAGCGCCATGCCGAAGCCCCACCACACTAGGCCGACGGCGAGGGTGTGCGGACCGGAGAGCGCGCGGACGAGAGTGATGTCGCGGCCGGCGCCTGTGGTTGCCGGCAACAGGACCGGGTAAAGTCCCCAGCACGCTCCGGCCAGCATGAAGAAGAGATAGACGGCCGCGGCGAGGAATGCCTTGAGCGCCTGGCCCTTGCGACTCCAGAGCCAGATGGCGGCGAGCGACAGCACCACGCCAGCGGGAACGAGGAAGGTAATGGGATAACGGTAGTAGTTGTTGAGGCTCGAGGGGCGGACGGCGATGGTGGCAATGAGGCTGACCAGGGTGAGGGCCGCGAGCGCGGCCAGCAACGGCGCAACCAGCCGGCGGGCGCGCTGCTCGAGCTGACCCGATGTTTTGAGGCTCAGCCACAAGGCGCCGTGCAGCGTGAGTGCGACCAACGCGACCACGCCGCCAATGACGGTGTACCAGTCGAGAATGCCCGGCGCGACACCCGGCTTCCAGTTGGTCCACAGGGGCAGAAAGAAGTAGCCGTCGGCGCCCAGGGGGACGCCGCGCAGCACGTTGGCCAGCGCAGCCCCGTAAAAGATGGTGAGCAGCGCGCTCGAAAGGCCGAACAAGCCGTCGAGCAGCGACTGCCAGACGCCCATGTCAAGATGGTTGCGCAGCTCCAGGCTCACGCCTCGCGCGACCAACAGCCAGAGCACGATCATGAGGGGAAGATAGAATCCGCTGAAGGCCGAGGCGTAGAGGAGCGGGAAGGCGAAGTAAAGCGTGCCGCCGCCGGCCAGGAGCCAGACCTCGTTGCCGTCCCACACCGGGCCGATGCTGGCGAGGATGGTCCTGCGTTCAGCCTCGCTGCCAGCGAGGAAGAGATGAAGCACGCCGACGCCGAGGTCGAAACCGTCGAGAACCACGTAGCCCACGATCATGATTGCGACCAGCCAGAACCAGATGAATCCCATTGAAGCTCCTTCCTGATCTCAAGCTGCCGCGCCGATTAGTCGGCGTGTGCCATTTCAGCGGGTGCCGGTTCGGCCGCGGGTCCGGCGTTGATTTCGCGATAGACGAGCACCGTGAATACCAGCCCCAGAAGCATGTAGAGGCCCATGAATCCAAGCAGGGTAAACAAGGTGTTGCCGGCCGAGACGGTTTGAGAATAGCCCTCGCTGGTGCGCATCAGTCCATAGATGAGCCAGGGCTGGCGGCCGAGCTCGGCCGTCATCCAGCCGGCGGTGTTGGCAATGTAAGGAAGCGGAAAACTGAGGAGCAGCGCCCAGAGCGCCCAGCGCGAAGAGTAAAGCCGCTTGCGCCAGAGAAGAAAGGCGGCCACGGTCATAAGCAGCGCGAACCAGGTTCCGAGACCGGCCATGATGTGATAGGCGTAAAAGAGCAGCGGCAGAGCGGTGGGCCATTGGTCGCGGGGAATCTGATCGAGGCCGGTAACCTCGGCCTTGGTGGTGCCGTAAATGAGGTAGCTCAGGACGTCATTGACCACAATCGGGTTGTCAATCTCTCCGGTTTCTTCGTTGGGCTGGCCTACGAGCACGATGCCCGCGCCGGTTCCGGATTTGAACAAGCCCTCCATGGCGGCGATAGCCGCGGGTTGATTGCGCGCGACGTATTTGCCGTGCAGATCTCCGGTGGGAAAGATGATGGCGATGGACGCGATGACGCCAACGGTGACGCCGACTTTGAGGAAGATCCGGCCGTAGGACTGGCTCCGTTTTTCGAGCAGGTAGAAAGCACCCACGGCGCTCATCACGAAAGAGCCGGTGATGACTGCGCCGGTCATGTTGTGCATGTACTGGAGCAGTCCCCAGGGATTGAGGAGAAGCTGCCAGAAGCTCAGCACCTGGAACTGGCCGTCGGGCAGGCGCTCGTAAGAGACGGGATGCTGCATCCACGCGTCGGTAACGATGATGAAGAAGCCGGAGATCCATGAACCGAGAAAGACCATGACGGCCGAGAACCAGTGCGCCCGCCGGGAGAGACGTTTTTCGCCGTAAAGGAAGAGGCCGAGAAATGCCGACTCGAGAAAGAAGCTGAAGACGCCCTCCATGGCCAGCGGCTGGCCGATGACTCCACCGGAAAGCTGGGAGAAGCGGGCCCAGTTGGTGCCAAACTCAAATTCCATGGGAATGCCGGTGACCACTCCGCAGATAAAGTTGATGGCGAAGATGCGTCCCCAAAAGCGCGCGGCGCAATCCCATTGAAGGTCGCGGGAGCGGAGCGCGACGGACTTGAGGATGACGATCAGCAGGCCGAGGCCCATGGTGAGCTGCGGAAACAGGTAGTGAAAAGTGACCGTGAAGGCAAATTGCAGGCGGTGCATCAGTTCGCTGGTCACGCGGCTCCTCCGTGCGCAAAGAAACGTGAGATGGCCGGCTGACGGTTCTGGAACTGCCGATCGAGACGAGATAGTCCCGCCGGCAGCGTCAAACGCAGCCATTGCGTAATCTAGGCCCTGCGACAGGGCCCACGATGTGATTCAAATCACTTGCGGCTGTGAGCACCAGTCTTGATGCTTGTTCCAGGGAAAGCTTTTTCCAAAATGAGAAGCATTCCCGTAAGGGTGCGGGATCCGGATTGCCTGACTCTGTAACAATCGGAGGGTGCCGGGTTTGCGAGTAGCCATCATCGGGGGCGGCATTGCCGGTCTGGCCGCGGCGTATGAGCTTGAGAAAGCCCGTGCCGCAGGCGCTCCGGTGAGCTACACGCTCTACGAGTCACAGCCGCGGCTCGGCGGCACGCTGGCTTCAGAGATCGCAGACGGCGCGGTGCTCGAGCGCGGACCGGACTCCTTCATCACGGAGAAAACAGCGGCAGCCGACTTGTGCCGCGAGCTGGGGCTGAAGGAAGAGCTCATCCCCTCGAACGACGCCGCGCGCCGGACCTGGATTGTGGTGCGCAACCGGTTGGTACCCCTGCCGGACGGCCTGATGTTCCTGGTGCCCACGCGGCTGATTCCCACGGCCGCGACGCGCCTGTTCAGCCTGCGCACCAAGCTGCGCATGGCGCTCGAGCTGCTGCATCCGCCGCGGCCGGTAGCGGGCGATGAGTCCGTGGCCGCGCTGGTGGAGCGGCATTACGGCGCGGAAGCGGTCGACCGGCTCGCTGATCCGTTATTGAGTGGGATCTATGGCGGGGATGCGGCGCAACTGAGCGCGCAGACGGTTCTGCCGCGCCTGGTGGAGATGGAACGCAAATATGGTTCGCTGACGCGGGGCATGCTGGCCGCGCACCGCGCGATGCGGGAGCGCGCAAAGGCTGCAGTCTCCTCCAAAGCGCGGGAGCGCGGAGCGCCGATTTTCACCACGCTGCGCGGCGGCATGCAGCAGCTGGCCGACGCGCTGGTCACGCGGCTCGATCCGGAGTCCATCCGCAGGGGCACGCCGGTGAACGCGCTCGAGCGCGCAGGCGAGAGATGGGTGGTGAAATCGGAGCGGGATGCGCACGCGATGGGTGGGGAAGGCGACGCGGTTTTCGACGCGGTGATTCTGGCCACGCCCGCGTGGGCGGCAGGCGCGCTTCTGCGCACAGTGGATCGCAAGCTGGGCGAAGAGCTGAGCGCGATTCCGTACTCGTCTTCGATCACCGTGAATCTTGTCTACGGCGAAACGCAGATCGGCGCTCTGCCTGAAGGTTTCGGGTTTTTGGTTCCGGGCAGCGAAGGCCGCGCGTTGCTGGCCTGCACCTTTGCTCATCGCAAGTTTCTGGGCCGCACGCCCCCGGGCAAGGCCGTGCTGCGCGCGTTTCTGGGCGGCGCGCGCAACGAGGGGCTGCTGGCTGAATCCGACGCGGCGCTGATTCAGATTGTGCGCCGCGAGCTGAGCGAGATTCTGGGCGCGAAGGTTCTTGGCCGCGAGGTTGAGCCCGAGCACGCGCAGGTCTCGCGCTGGCGGCGCGCGATGGCGCAATACGCCGTCGGCCACAAGCAGCGCGTCGAGCGCATCCGCACCCGCGTGGCGGCGATGCCCGGGTTGCGCCTCGCCGGCAATGCCTACGACGGCATCGGCATTCCCGACTGCATCCGGCTGGGACGGCAGGCGGCTCGGGAATTGGCGGCTTCCGGCGCGGACCAGCGAGCCAATGCCCGTTGATTGGCGGGCTGGTTGGCATCGCGGCTCATAGCAGTTTCCGTATACTCAACCCAAGAGCATGAGCCTGCGGCCCGACACATTTCTCGAGACCATTCTGGCTTCGACCCGCGCCACCGTGGCGGCGAGCAAGGCGGTTACGCCGCTCGGCGAGCTGGAGCGGCGCGCGCTGGCGCACCATCCGCGGGGATGGGCGGCGGCTCTGCGCCGGCAGGCCGCGGCGGGAACGGCAGTGATTGCCGAAGTAAAGAAGGCGTCGCCGTCGAAAGGCGTCATCCGCGCGGACTTCGATCCGGCGTGGGTGGCGCGCCGTTGTCGCGCCGGGGGCGCCGCGGCGCTTTCCGTGCTCACCGATGAGCCGTATTTCCAGGGCAGCCTGCGCAATCTTCAACTGGCTTCGGCGGCGGCGCCGCTGCCCTGCCTGCGCAAGGACTTCATCCTCGACGAGTACCAGATCGTAGAGGCGCGGGCGTATCGCGCGGACGCGATTCTGCTCATTGCCGCGGCGCTCACCAGCGCGGAGATGAAGCACCTGGCTTCGGTGGCCAACGGCTTCTCGCTCGACGTGCTGGTGGAGGTGCATGCGCGGGATGAACTCGACCGCGTGCTGGATGCGCTGGGCGCAAGCGGGGCCGACGCGATTGGCGTGAACAATCGCGACCTGCGAACCTTCGAGGTCACGCTCGATACTTCGCTCGCGCTCATCGAGAGGATTCCGGCAAGTGTGGTGCGGGTGACGGAGAGCGGCCTGTTTACGGCCGAGGACATTGCGCGCATGCGGCAGGCGGGCTTCAACGCGTTCCTGATCGGCGAAAGCCTGATGCGCCAGCCGGACCCCGGCGCCGCGCTGGAGGCGCTGCTCAGGCAGGTGACGAGCGCGGTATGAACCTGTGGATCAAAATCTGCGCGAACACCTCCCTCGAGGATGCGCGCGTGGCCGCGGATGCGGGCGCCGATGCATTGGGATTTGTGTTTGCGCCCAGCCCGCGGCGCGTTTCGCCGGCACAGGCGGCGGCAATCGCGAGCGAACTGCCGGCGGCGATTGAGAAGATCGGCGTGTTTGTGGATGCGCCTTT
>DATJRT010000277.1:0-2567 GCA_035504495.1 Occallatibacter sp. | reverse complement strand
AAGGGAACCGCGGCGCCGGGGCAGATCGATTTTGCCTTGCTGACGGACGGTTTGCGCGCGGAGCGCGAGCAGGGAATCACCATCGACGTTGCCTATCGCTACTTTTCGACGGCGCAGCGGAAGTTCATCATCGCGGATACGCCCGGGCACGAGCAATACACGCGCAACATGGCCACCGGCGCGTCTACCGCTGACGCCGCCATCGTGCTCATCGATGCCAGCAAGGGCGTGCTGGTGCAGTCGCGCCGCCACGCCTATATCGCCTCTCTGTTGCGTGTGCGCCATGTCCTGGTGGCCGTGAACAAAATGGATCTGATCGGTTTCGATGAGGCCGCGTTTCGCGCCATCGAGGCCGATTTCAGCGCTGTCCTCGACCAGATCGCGAGCGATACCGGCACGCCCGTCGAGCGCCACTTTGTCCCCGTGAGCGCGCTCGCCGGAGACAACGTGGTTCACCGCTCGCCGTCGATGCCCTGGTACACGGGCCCCTCGCTGCTGGAGCTGTTGGAGACGCTGCCGCCGGCTCAGGATACGCGCTCTGCACCCTTCCGTTTTCCCGTGCAGCGCGTGCTTCGCCCCGATCAGAGTTTTCGCGGCTTTGCCGGGCAGATTGCTTCCGGGACCGTGCGCCCCGGCGACGAGGTGACCGTTCTGCCCTCGAATCGCAGCGCCAAAGTGGAGCGCATCGTCACCTGGGACGGCGACCTGGACGAAGCCATCGCGCCCCTGTCCGTGACCCTGATCCTTGACCGCGAGCTCGACATCAGCCGCGGCGACCTGATCGCGGCCGCGTCTGCGCCGGCGACCATTGCGCGCAGCCTCAAGGCCGCACTGGTGTGGATGGATCAGCGCCCGCTCGACCTGAGCCGGCGCTACCTGCTCAAGCACACCAGCCACGCCGTGCCCGCGTATCCCGCATCGGTGGATTCCCGCACCGATCTGGCCACGCTTGCGCGCGTGCCCGCGCAGACGCTGGAGATGAACGATATTGGCGCAGTCACGGTGAATCTGCTGCGCCCCATCGCGCTCGACCTGTACGGCGAAAATCGCAGCACCGGTGCTTTCATCCTTATCGATCCCGAGACCAACGCCACCGTGGCCGCGGGCATGGTCACGGCGGCATTTTCCGACGTAACCACCGGAATCGAAGACGAGTCGGCCGCGTGGGGCCGCGTGACCGCGGGCGAGCGCGAAGCGCGCTGGGGCCATCGCGGCGGCGTGCTCGAGCTCTCCGGCCCGGTGGCGCTCATCAACGCCGTCGAGCGCTCGCTCTTTGCCGTGGGCGTGGTGAGCAGCCGCATCGATCTGGGCGAGGGCGCGCTTCTGCGTCATCCGAACCTGCTCGAAATCATGACCGGTATCCAGACCCGGGCCGGCCTGCTCACGCTGGCGGCCCACGCAAACGAGGGCGGCAAGCTGATTGTCCGCATCGAAGGCGAGCAGATCAGCGTGAATGCCAACGAATCCATGCACGCGGTCACGGCCGTGCACCAGTTGTTGCATCGCGTGGGGTTCTTCGTTTCCTCAGAACAGGCGGGCTTGTAAATGGCTACTCCTGCAATTGCAGCGCAAGTGAAAACCAGGCTGGACGCCCTGCGGGCCACGCTGGAACGCGCGATCACAGGGAAGACCGGGGCCCCCGCGGACGGGTCTTCGTCCCTGGGGCGTGAAGGCGACGTTTGCCTCACCTGCAGCTTTCAGGCAGAGGACGTGCTGTTGGCCCGGCTGGCCATTGCGCTCGACCCAGCTATTCCCATCCTCTTTCTCGATACCGGTTACCACTTCGCGGAGACGTACGCCTATCGCGATCGCATGGCCAAGGAGTGGAAGCTGAACCTCATCAACCTGCTTCCGGAAAAGACGGTCGCCGAGCAGGAGGCCGCATTCGGCATCCTTTATCAATCCGCGCCCGACCGCTGCTGCGCGCTGCGCAAAGTGGAGCCGCTCTTCAAGGCGGTTGCGCAGTATCGCGTCTGGCTCACCGGTTTGCGCCGCGAGCAGGCGCGCAGCCGCGCGGCGCTGGAAGAGTCGGCTATGTTCGCTTTGCCCGGCGGCAAGCAGGTGCTCAAGCTGGCGCCGCTGGCTGAATGGACGACGCGCGACGTGTGGTACGCCTGCGAGGAGCTGGCTATTCCCCTGCTTCCGCTGTACGCGCGCGGCTATTCTTCCATCGGCTGCGCGCCATGCACCTCGCTCCCGCTCGACCCGGGCGATCCGCGCTCAGGCCGCTGGGGCGGCCGCAAAGTGGAGTGCGGCATTCATATTCAGGCCGCGCCAGGTCAGTAGCAGGAACGCGCATGGAATATCTCATCGGTTTTGTCATCGCCCTCTTCATCGCGCTCACCGGCGTGGGCGCGGGGACACTTACCGTGCCCATCCTGGTACTGTTTCTGCGCGTGCCCGCGCCGGTCGCCATTGGCATCGGACTCATGTTCGCCACCGCGGTCAAGCTCATCCTGGTGCCGGCGCAGATTGCGCGGCGCAACGTGGCCTGGCGCACACTCGGCTACATGCTGCTCGGCGGAGTGCCGGGCGTGCTGCTGGGCTCGCTGTTCCTCCGGCATCTC
>DATJRT010000276.1:0-5053 GCA_035504495.1 Occallatibacter sp. | reverse complement strand
GCCTCCAGCGCCACCCCCTCAATCCGCGCCTTCGCCAGCATCTCCGAGGGATCGAACAGCGCCCGCAGTTGCGGCATTCCACCCGCTGCCGCCAGCGACCGCATTTCCTCCACCAGCCGGTGTTGCCGCTCCATCCACGCGCGGTCTGTCGAAGGCCTCAGCGCCTCAATCCACCTGCGCCCCAGCGTTGACTGCGCCCCACTCCCCAGCAGGCCAGCGAACTTATCCCATTCGAGCGCAGAACTCGGCCTGACCGGCGACGGAATCTCCTTCAGCAGCGCCACGCTCTCATTATCGTTCCCTTTGCGGGTTGACATTGCCGCCGCTCTCTGCTCTTCTCTTAACATCCTCAGGATTCGCTGTATGAGCCGTTCAAGGTCCATTCGCGCCGCCATTTCCACAGCTGTTGCGCGAATTACTGTCCCCAACCGATTCGGAGCTGGCGGCTAAACAGGATTCGCAGTCGATATTCGAAAAGCCATCGCGCTCCTGGCAGCGATGGCTTTTTCTTTTGCCCGGAAGGAGATTCCCCTTGAGCACCGCCCCCAATTCGCTCGCCGATCGGCCCTCCGCCGTCACTCTCGCCTCCATTCAGGCTGCGGCTCTCCGCATCCGTTCCGACATCTATCTGTCTCCGGCGCGCCACTCCGCCGGCCTCTCCGAGCTGACCGGCCAGCAGGTCTTCCTCAAGCTCGACAACCTCCAGCGCACCGGCGCCTTCAAGGAGCGCGGCGCCCTGAACAAGATCCTCACCCTGACCCCGCAGGAGCGCAGCCGCGGCGTCATTGCCGCCAGCGCCGGCAACCACGCCCAGGCGGTCGCGTACCACGCCACGCGGCGCGGACTGCGCGCGCGCATCGTCATGCCTCTCATGACGCCCCTCGTCAAAGTCGCCGCAACCTCCGGCTACGGCGCTGAAGTCGTCCTCCACGGCGCCAATTATGACGAAGCCTGCGAGGAAGCCGTCCGCCAAAGCCGCGCCGACGGCCTCACCTTCCTCCATCCCTTCGACGACGACGAAGTGATCGCGGGGCAGGGAACCATCGGCCTCGAACTCCTCGAGCAGATTCCCTCGCTCGAAGCCGTCGTCGTCCCCATCGGCGGCGGCGGCCTCATCGCCGGCATCGCCTGCGCTCTTAAGGAGTCCAACCCCGCCACCCGCGTCATCGGTGTGCAAACCGATCGCCTGCCCTCCATGCTGCGCGCCCGAGAAGCCGGCCGTCCCGTCACCGTTCCCGCTGAGGCCACCATCGCCGACGGCATTGCCGTGCGCCGCGCCGGCGAACGCACCCTCCCGCTGGTCGCGCGCTACGTCGACGAGCTGGTCACGGTCGACGAAGAAGAGATCGCCAGCGCCATTCTTCTCCTGCTCGAGCGCGAAAAGACCCTCGCCGAAGGCGCAGGCGCCGCTGCGCTGGCCGCCCTCCTCCGCAAAAAAACCTCCCTCAACGGCAGCCGCACTGCCGTTGTCATCGGCGGCGGCAACATCGATGTCACCCTGCTCTCGAAAATCATCGAGCGCGGCCTGGTCAAGGATGGCCGCCGCACCCGCGTCCGCATCCATCTCACCGACCGCCCCGGCGCGCTGCATCAGCTCACCCGCATCATCGCCGATCTGCGCGCCAACATCGTCCAGACCGCTCACGATCGTGCGTACTACGGCGTCAGCCTGGGCGACACGGTGATCGATTTCACTCTGGAAACACGCGGCTCGCAGCACATCGACGAAATTGCCGCCGCCCTCACCGCCGCCGGCTATCGGCATGAGCGCATTGAGTAGCCCAGGACTCGGCTTCCAGCCTACAGCCTTACGCTGCGCGCCGTGCTGTACGCTGCACGCTGCACGCTGTACGCTGAAATCGTGGACCAGCTCTACCTCAGCCTCTGGTATCCCAATTTCCGTCTCGACGCCCTGCCCGGCGCGCTCGAGAAGGTCATGGAGCAGTTCTCTTCCGCCGGCGGTTCCTCCCGCGTCGCCGCCGCTACCGTCTATCCCATCTCCTGGAACGAATCGCCGGTGTGGCAGCGAGTCTACCGCAACGAAGCCGAGGACGAAGAAGCCGCGCCCCGCGCCGTCATCGCCGCCGCCATGGAGAATGCTCACGACGATTACGCCTGGGAATTCGAACTGAACTGGGAACTCTGGGTTCCCGAGCAGGCTGCCGGTTTCGACACCATGTGGCGTCAGGAGCCACGCACCGTCCGCGTTATCGGATTCGGCCCCAACTTCGATGAGGGCGCGTACGAAACTAACGGCCACATCCGTGTCGACTTCGGCCTCGATGCTCCTTTTCTCGCTGAAGACATGGACCTCGACAAGGACGCCGTCGCCCGTGTGCACCAGAATATCCAGCACCTCGTCGCCTTTACCGACGGCATCCAGAAAAACGGCGGCATCTCCACACGTCTGCTCTGGTCGGAATCCGGCGAGAGTCTCGCCCAGAAGCTCATCGCACGTCTCCAGCAGGTAAACTGAGCCTGTCATCTCGCGCCGTCCATGGCGCGCTCGGCCCAGGCGTTCCTATATCGGCTATCAATTGCAAATGTCAGATGAATGCAACGCTGTGTTCATCTCCCTGTGAGAGCATCCAGGAGCAGTGGCCCCATTCCACAAGGAGTTTGCGAAACGGTGAAGGTTCTTGTTGTCGGTGGCGATGGTTATTGCGGATGGGCGACAGCTCTTTACCTTTCTGAACGCGGCTACGACGTCGGCATCGTCGACAGTCTCATTCGCCGCCACTGGGATCAGCAACTGGGCGTGGACACGCTCACGCCCATCGCACCCATCCGTCAGCGCGTCGATCGCTGGCATGAGATCACCGGCAAAAAAATTCAGCTCTTCGTCGGCGATATCTGCGATTACCCGTTCGTTCAGAGCTTCATGCGCAGTTTCGAGCCGGCAGCCATCCTGCACTTCGGCGAGCAGCGCTCCGCTCCCTTCTCCATGATCGACCGCGAGCACGCCGTCATGACGCAGATCAACAACGTTGCCGGCAATCTTAATCTCCTCTGGGCCATCAGGGAGTTCAATCCCGCTATCCACCTCGTCAAGCTCGGCACCATGGGCGAGTACGGCCAGCCCAACATCGACATCGAAGAGGGCTACATTTCCATCCAGCACAACGGCCGCGAAGACCGCCTGCCCTACCCCATGCAGCCCGGCTCTTTCTACCACCTCAGCAAGGTGCACGACAGCCACAACATCCGCTTCGCCTGCAAAATCTGGGGCCTCCGCGCCACCGATCTCAATCAGGGCGTCGTCTACGGCGTGCTCACCGATCAGACCGGCATCGACGACATCCTCGTTAATCGCCTCGACTACGACGAAGTCTTCGGCACCGCGCTCAACCGCTTCTGCATTCAGGCCGCCATCGGCCATCCCCTCACCGTCTACGGCAAGGGCGGCCAGACCCGCTGCTTCCTCGACATCCGCGACACCATCCGTTGCATGGAGATTGCCGTCGCCAATCCCGCCCCCGCCGGAGAACTTCGCGTCTTCAATCAGTTCACTGAGCAGTTCAGCGTCCTCGACCTCGCCAGGATGGTCAAACACGCTGGCGACGACGCCGGCCTGAACGTCGAGCTCCGCCACATCGAGAATCCCCGCGTCGAAAAGGAAGCCCACTACTACAACGCGAAGAACACGCAGCTCCGCGATCTCGGCCTCGTCCCCCACTGCCTTTCCGAGTCGCTGCTCACCTCGCTGCTCCACTTCGCCATCCGATATAAGGAGAGGGTCGACCCATCCCAGATCATGCCGACGGTGACCTGGAAGTAAGGGAAACGTGGAAGCAGCCATCCAAACCGCACCACCCATCCCGGCAGCCCCCCATCCGCTTCGCGCCCCCGTCCGTCCGCTGCGCATCGCCCTCGTCACGGAAACCTTCCTGCCCAAAATCGACGGCATCGTCACCCGTCTCTGCCACACCATCCGCCATCTTCGCGCCTTCGGCCACCAGGTTCTGATCGTCGCGCCTCGGGGCGTCGCCGAGTACGCCGGCGCCCGCGTGTACGGTGTCCCCGGCTTCGATTTCCCCATGTACCCGGAGCTCAAGCTCGCCCTGCCGCGTCCCTCTGTCAGCCGCGCGCTCCAGGACTTCCAGCCCGATCTGGTCCACGCCATCAATCCCGCCGTCCTCGGCGTCTCGGCGTTTTTCTATACCTCCGGCCATCGCGTCCCGCTCGTCGTCTCCTACCACACGCATCTGCCGAAATATCTCGCCTATTACCGCCTGGGCATGCTCGAAGGTCTCATGTGGAGCACCATGCGCGGCGCTTACAACCGCGCGGATCTCACCCTCGCCACCTCCTCCGTCATGCAGCAGGAGCTCGAGCATCGGGGAATCCATCGCGTCCAGATCTGGCGCCGCGGTGTCGACACGGAGTTGTTCCACCCATCGCGCGGTTCTCAGGAAATGCGCGCCCGTCTCACCTGCGGCCATCCGGAGGACAAGCTCCTCCTCTACATCGGCCGTCTCTCCGTCGAAAAGAAGATCGAGCGCTGCCGCGACGTCCTCGCCTCGCTTCCCGGTGTGCGTCTTGCCCTGGTCGGCGATGGTCCGCATCGCGAAAAGCTCGAGCGCCATTTCGCCGGCACACCTACTGTCTTTGCCGGATTCCTCCGCGGCGAGGAACTGGCCTCTGCGTATGCTTCCGGCGACGCGTTTTTCCTTGCCTCGCGCACCGAAACTCTCGGCCTCGTCCTCATGGAGGCGATGGCGGCCGGCTGTCCCGTCGTCGCGCCTCGCGCCGGCGGCGTCTCGGACATCATCCAGGACGGCGTCACCGGCACGCTCTACGATCCCGACCGCCCGGCGGACGCCGTCGATGCCGTCGCCCGCCTGCTCCTCGATGCCGATCACCACGCCGCCATCAGCCGCGCCGCCCGCCTCGACGCCGAGCAGTGGGGCTGGTCCGCCGCCACGCGCCAGCTCGAAAACTATTACCTCCAGGTGATGGAACGCGAGCAGACTCTGCCCGCGCAGATCGAGGAGATGCAGCGCGCCGGAATGCCGGATTCCGCCCTCTGCGAACAGCTGGCCATTTCCCGCCA
>DATJRT010000275.1:0-14733 GCA_035504495.1 Occallatibacter sp. | reverse complement strand
ACGCCCGTCCAGGTAATGTCGTAAAACACCGTGCCCGGCCGATTCACGCGCCCCCAGATGTCGATGAGCACGAAGTCACCCTCGCGGATCGGCATTGAGCGCTCGGCTGTCGGCTCGTAGTGCGAGTCGGAACTGTTCGCGTTCACGCTCACGTTGGGCCCGTTCTCCCACACCAGGCCCTCGCGCCGCATGGCCTCGCTCAGCCATCGCACGTGGTCGAACTCGCTCAGCGTGCCCGCGCCGCCGTTTGCGGGGCGCAGCCGCCGGCCCATCTCCTTCCATCCCTCGGCCAGGATCGCGTCAATGGCCCGTTGCGCCACGCCGTGGCTCTCCATCTGCTCCGCGCTCAGCACAGCCTCGAACTGGCTGACGAGATCGGCCGAGCTCACGATCTCCTTGCCCAGCGAGCGCAGGAACTCGACTGTCCCTGCGTCCACCATGGAAACGTACATGATGTCGTTGTTGGGCGAGTACTGCATGGCCAGCCTGCGCGCGCCCGCGAGCAGCATGGCCAGCCCTCCGTGCAGCTCCTGCCAGCTTGAGTAGACCGCCTTGGCGCCGGGGAGCGCGTCCAGCCGTCCCTGCTCGACGCGGTGCACCAGCTTGCCCGGCTCGCCCACTGCCGGGACGAAGTAGTACCAGCGCCGTGTTATGTGCGCCTTTTCGTCGAGGCCGAGGATATGCGCGGCGATCGGATCGCGGTGATGATGATCGTAGAAGAGCCAGCCGTCCATGCCGGCCGCGCGCAGCGCCGCCTGGATTGTCTCGAGTTGCATAAGAAAATTCTACGCGGACACGCGCTTAAGCGCGAAGAGGAGCCGGTCCCGGCAGATGGATCAAGCGAAAAAGGGTCGAAGACTCCCGGGCCCGCCCTACAGCGCCGCCAGCGCCGCCTGCTCGTTGGGGAACAGTTCCGCGTATTTCGTGATGCCCACCATGGTAAACACCTTGGTGAAATGCGCGGAAAGGCCGAAGGCATACACCTTCTGGCTCGCGTTCGAGGCCTCGATGAGCAGCTGGATTACCAGGGCAATGCCGCTCGAGTTAATGTAATCGACCTTGGTGAAATCGAGCAGGACCAGCTTGGTGGCCGGCTTGGGCAGCGACTGATAGGTGCCCAGTACAGCGTCCTTCGATGTGCTGGCGATATCGCCTTCAAAGCGCAGCACCGCCACGGCGTGCCCCGCCGGAGTGGTGAGCTGGTCAACGCGTGACTTGGTTTCGCTCTGCACTGGTCGATTGCCTCCGCTTCCTTCTGCTCGCTTGCGCGCCCGAGCTGTAGTTCCTCATCCGAATCGCTAATCCGTTTCCTTATCCAGGCGGATCACCAGTCTGACATAGCTGCTCTTGCCATTCGAGCCGGCCACCCACTCCGCTTCGTCCACCAGCGCCTGGATCAGGAACATGCCCATCCCGCGCGGGTCTTCCTCGCCGTGCATCTTGCGGTCGATGTCCGGTTTTACCGGCTGCGTCTTCATGCCCTTGCCGTCGTCGATCACCTTCACTTCCAGCGCATCTTCGCCCGCCGAGAGCACCACCCCCACAGAAAGTTTCTCATTCAGCCGGTTGCCGTGCTCGATGGCATTGATGCACGCCTCGGCTACGGCTGTCTTGAGGTCTTCAATCCGGTCCTCGCGAAAGCCCATCAGCTTGGCCACCGCGGCTGCCGTGCTCATGGCCACTTTTTCGAAGCCCAGCCGTGAAGGCAGCCGCACCTCGACCGTGGGCGTCTTCGGTCCGCTCATGCCGGCATCTCCTTGCCGCGGCACAGAGCCAGTGCGGTCATGTCGTCTCCCTGCGGACTTCCCTCGGAGAACTCGTTAATGGCTGTCCACAATGCATCGAGAATAGCATCCGCATTTGCGCACGGGCACGTGGAAAATTGATGCAGAAGGCGTTCGGGACCAAACTCTTCATCGCCGCGGAAGACTTCCGTCAGCCCGTCGGTATAGAACAACAGCCGTCCACCCGGGCCGAACGCACTGCGCTCGCTTGCGTAACGCATGCCCGGCAAAAGCCCCAGTGGCGTGCCCGCCGCGTCGAATTGCCGCGGCGCTGCGCCCGGCTCGAAAAGGAACCCGGGATTATGCCCTGCGTTCACCACCTCGATTTCGCCCGCTTCCGGGTGCAGGCGCATAAAGATCGCAGTCACATAGCGGCGCCGCGCCTCTTCGCCCTCCGACCAGTGGTGCTGGTTCATCTGCGTGGCCAGCTCGTCGAGCGGCAGCCCCGTCGCGGCTATGCCGCGAAAGGCCGCGCGGAACCCGGTCGACATGATGGCGGAAGCCAGCCCCTTGCCGGCCACGTCGGCCACCACCATCAGCAAGCTGCCGTCCGGCTGGGCCACAATGTCCAGGTAATCCCCGCCCACCTCGTAGCAGGTGTCGGAGCGGAATCCCACCGAATACCCGGCGATCTGCGGTAACCGTTGCGGCAAGAGCGAGCGCTGAATCTGCCGGGCCGCGTCCAGGTCCTGCTGCAGCCGGGCAAATTCCAGGTTACGCTTGTGGTTGCGCGCATTTTCGAGCGCCAGGGCCGCCTGCAGCGCCAGCCCCTCCAGAAAATCGGCTTCGTAGAGCGTGAGCGCACGTGCCTCCGGCGGCAGGACCACCAGCTCCGTCATCCGCTTGCCGTCGCGATCCTCGAGGGGGTATCTCGGGGCATCGGCATGCGCCTCGGGCTCCGGCGTGGCGCCGAAGCTCAGCCCCGTTCCCGGAAACAGCGCGCCGTCCATCTCCAGTTCGCGCACTACGATGCGCAGCACCGTCTCCAGCACCTCGCGCTCGTGCGTGGTGGAGTGCACCTGCCGCGACGCTTCGAGCAGCGCCTGCAGCCGCGCCACCTGTTGCTGCAGATCGATCGTCTCTCCGTTGCCTGCAAGCTGCGCGCCCGCCGCCATGGTGCACTCTCCGTGGAATCCCACTCTACCATGTCCCCGTCCGTTGGCCGGGTTGCTGCGCCGGCGGCACCATCGCCGCCGCGGCCCGGATGTCCCGCGCTTCGAGAATCCGCTTCCCGAATCCTCGCCGCGCCACGTTCAGCATCGCCTGGCCCATCTCCCGCGTGGAGACAATCTGGTTCGGCGCGAGCAGCCGCAGCAGCGGCATCACGGGCTTCATGAGCATGTAGCCCACGCGGTACGCCTTTGTCTTCGACCGGATCCCGTCTTTTGGCTCGATTACGCCCGGCCGGAACATGTAGGCATCGAGGGGCAACCGCAGCAGCGCATTCTCCGCGCGTCCCTTCACGCGCGCCCACATCGCCCCGCCTTTTTCAGTGGAGTCTGTGCCGGCCCCCGAGACAAACAGAAACTTCATCCCCGGATTCAGCGCGGCGAGCGTCTCCCCGGCGGCCACGGTAAGCCCATAGGTCACGCGCGCGTACGCATCTTCCTGCATCCCCGCCGAGGAGACGCCCAGGCAAAAGAAGCAGGCGTCGAGCCCCCGCAGCCGGTCCTCGATTGCGGTTAGATTCATCAGGTCCCCGTGCGCAATCTCCTCGAGCTTTGCGTCCGTCCTGCCGGTCGCGCTGCGGACGATCGTCGTCACCCGCTCCACGTCCGGCGCCCGGAGGCACTCGAGCAGCGCCCCCTGGCCCACCATGCCCGTCGCGCCGAAAATGAGAACCTTCATCCTCGCGGCCTTGCCTTTCCGCAACCGATCCCCGTGAGTCCCTTTCTCCTGCATTGAATCACGGACAACCGGATCCGTAGCGGCACAGTTGCGGCTGCACACAACTTCGATTTCTGGTCTGCCCGACCGCACCTGTGGTATCGTCAAACTTAATTCCGGCAAACCGGCATAGGGATTTTCCGCAAAATCGATTTGCAGTGCCGCTGAAACGGCCACCCACTTCAGTTTTTCCTCAAGTGAACGGCAGGAGTGTCGTTGTCTATATAGGCAAGCGAAAGGCGAAGGCTTTGCGATGAATCCGGTTCAAGGCGCCTCCGACCCCAATCTGGTTTTGACTCTCGAGGACATCACCAGCCTCACAGACGAAGAGAGCAAACCGGCCGATACGCTGATGAACATCGTCGCGCTCATCGCCGCACGCTTCCGAACGGACGTCTGCTCCGCCTATCTTCTCGAGCCCGACCGCTCGAACCTCGTCCTCGCGGCCTCGCTCGGCCTTCATCCCCGCTGCATCGGCACCCTGCGCATGCCCCTGCAAGAAGGCCTTTCGGGCCTGGTCGCCGAGCAGTTGCTCCCCGTGGCCGTTCCGGACGCGCGCAATCATCCCCGCTACAAATACTTCAAGGATTCCGGCGAAGACGAGTACCACTCCTTTCTCGGCGTGCCCATCGTCGACCGCGGCGTTCTACAGGGCGTGCTCGTGGTGCAAACCAAGGAGCCGCGCATTTTCCGCGAGAGCGAAATCCGCATGCTCACCGACGCTGCCGGCCAGGTGGCGCCTATCGTCAGCGAAGCGCGCACCCTCGACCGTTTCATTGCGCCCGCGCAGGAGAAACTCTGGGAGCTGGCCCGCAACGTGTGGTGGAGCTGGGACCACGACTGCATCAGCCTTTTTCGCGACCTGAACCCGACGCGCTGGCGCCAGCTCAATCAGAATCCCATCTCGCTGCTCAACGAAATGCCGCTAGGCGAAATCGACCGCCGCGCCGGCGAGCTGCTGTTGCACAGCCGTATCAACTACGTCTTTCGCCGCCAGCAGGAGTATCTCAACGCCGACCGCACCTGGGGTGCCAACCACGCCGGCGTGCTGCGCCCGCGCCCGGTGGCGTACTTCTCCGCCGAGTTCGGCCTGCACGAGTCGCTGCCCATCTACTCGGGCGGCCTCGGCGTGCTCGCCGGCGACCACATCAAGAGCGCCTCCGATCTGGGCATTCCTCTTGTCGGCATCGGGCTCTTCTACGGACAGGGCTATTTTCTGCAGCGCCTCGACGGCTCTGGCTGGCAGCGCGAAGAGTATCTGCCGACGGACGTCAACGAGCTCCCCATGCAGCCGGCCATCGGCGTCAACGGCGAGCCGGTCGTGGTCGAGATCGCCACCCGCGGCTGCGCCATTCGCGCCAAGGTGTGGCGCGTCAAGGTGGGCCGCTGCGATCTGCTGCTCCTTGATTCCAACGTGGCCGGCAATGCGCCCGAAGATCTCGAAACCACCTCGCGCCTCTACGGCGGCGACGCTCGCACGCGCATCCGTCAGGAGCTGCTCCTCGGCGTGGGCGGCTATCGCGCTCTCCGCGCCATGGGCATATCCCCAGGCGTGCTCCATCTCAATGAAGGGCACAGCGGATTCGCCGTCTTTGAAGCGATCCGCGCGCGCATGGAGGACGAGGGACTGGACTTCTACGCCGCCGCCAGCCAGATTCCGCGCGAAGTGATCTTCACCACGCACACGCCAGTTCCCGCCGGGCACGACCGCTTCAGCCCCGAGCTGATCGAGGAGCACCTGGGCCCGCTGCGCGAGCAGCTCGGCATCTCGCACGAAAACCTGATGGGCTTTGGCCGCGAGCACCCCACCGAGTACGGCGAACAGTTCTGCATGACCGTGCTCGGCCTCAAGCTGGCGCGCCGCGCCAATGCCGTCAGCTCGCTGCACGGCGAGGTCTCCCGCGCCATGTGGCGAGGGCTCTATCCGGGCCGGCCGGAGGATGCCGTGCCCATTGGCCACGTCACCAACGGCGTTCATGTCCCCTCGTGGCTGGCGCCGCAGATGGCGCGCCTCTACGACCGCCATCTCGGCGTGGGCTGGCATCGGCAGAGCGGTGCCGACCAGACCTGGGCCGCCATTGAGACCGTTGACGACGGCGAGCTGTGGGAGACGCACCTCAGCCTCAAGGCGCAACTGCTCAACTTTGTGCGCCGCCGCGCGCGCGAGCAGGCCGAGCGCCGTAAGGAACCGCAGGAAAACCTGCGCCGCCTTGACAAAATTCTCTCGCCCGACGCGCTAACGATCGGCTTCGCCCGCCGCTTCGCCACCTACAAGCGCGCCAACCTGCTGCTCAAGGACATTGAGCGCCTGGCCGTCATGGTCAATGACGCCAAGCGTCCCGTGCAGTTTGTCTTTGCCGGCAAGGCGCATCCTCACGACGAGCCCGGCAAGCGCGTTCTGCAGCAGATTGCGCAGTTGATGCGAAACGCCGATTTCGGCGAGAAATTTGTCTTCATTGAGGATTACGACATCAATGTAGGCCGTCACCTCGTCCAGGGCGTCGACGTGTGGCTCAACAATCCTCGCCGGCCCCTCGAGGCCTCCGGCACCAGTGGCCAGAAAGTAGTGCTCAACGGCGGCCTCAATCTCTCCATCCTCGACGGCTGGTGGGCCGAGGCCTACGACGGCCTGAACGGCTTCGCCATCGGCAAGGGCCGCACCCACTCCAACATGGATGTACACGACAACCGCGACGGCGACGACCTTTATCGCGTGCTCCTCGACGAAGTGATCCCTCTCTACTACCAGCGCGACCGCGACGGCCTGCCCCGCGGTTGGATCTCGCGCATGAAGCGCACGATTCGCACGCTGGGCTGGCGCTTCAACGCCGACCGCATGGTGATGGATTACGCGCTCAAATGCTACGTTCCCGCCGCCGGCGGCACCTCGAGCGAGATCCGGCCGCTGAGCTAGCTCCCCTCACGCGCGATCCAGCAGCACCTGCTCCCGGTTGCGCAGCGTCTCGCGGATCGCATCGAGTCCCGCTTCGAGATCGCTCATGCTTTTCAGAATGGTGAGGCCACCCGTTCCGCTTATTGCCTTGCGCAGCAGCTCGCACTGGCCCACCAGCCGCTCATCGAAGCCGATGAGTTTGGCCAGCGTGGGCGCCTCCTGCCGGTAGCGTTGGGTCATGCGGTCGTTTTCCGGCACCGGCTGATGCTGCAACGCGGCTTCCACTGCGCCGATATTCTTCGCCAGCCGCTCCAGCTTCTGCGCCGCGGCAACCGCCTCCGCATCGGGAAAAGGCTTGGCCCGCGTAGGGGCGGGAAGGTATTCGCGCCGGTAGTCGCTCTCGGCGGCGCTCACGCCGGCCATGGCTTCGCCCAGCAGCGACGCCGCCTTGCTGCGCACCATCTGGTCGTCGGCGCGGAGCTGGTTTTCCTTGCGATAGAAGTTGTAGCCCCAGCCGTAGAACAGGTTGGTGGCAATCTGCCGCAGAACTCCGGCGTCGTAAAAGCTGTCGCCCGGCACTCGCTTTGCCTCCGCTTATTTCATTCCGGTCTCAGCGCCGACGGGATAAAAGCCCGTCGCCTGCCCGATTGAGAACGGCACTCCTGCCGCGGCATTCGGCGCAGAGACCAATCCCTTCTCGGCCATCTTGAGCGCAAGATAATAGCGCACCGCCTCGACGGGCGTGAGCCCGATGGCCTGCAGCGAAATCAATTCGCGCATGCGCTCGTCCTTGGGCATGATCAGAACTTTCAGGTCGTTCAGCGTAATGCCGTAGGTCTTCAGAAACTCGGTCAGATGGTTCTTCACCAGCTCGCGCACCTCCTGGATGTGCTCGTTGATGTCCTCCATCTTGGTCACTTGCACGATCTGGTTGATCGACTGCTCGATCGCCGGTCCCGCATAGTCGGCCACTTCCTTGGTGTCGATCAGATGCCCGTTGAAGGGCAGGTGCGTGATCAGCTCCAGCGCCGCTTCCTTCGTGTCCACGTGGATGTAGTAATCCACCTGGTAGGCCATCTCGGCCATCTCTTCGCTGGTGGCCACGCCTTCGCTGCGCACCAGCAGCTTGGAGCGGTTGATGTAAATCACCTCATACACCCACGGCGAGTTGCCGCCGAAGAAGCCGGAAGCGATCGAGCCCAGGAGCGGCTTGTCCGGCGTGGTGAGCTGGTACTGGCCCGTCTCATATACGTTGAGCACGGCGCCGCGCGACTTGAGCACGCAAAAATGATTGCTTTCTACCGTAAGGAGCGAGCCCGAAACAATGCTCTCGTCCGCAATCTTGACCGCAAGCACCTTGGTCCCCAGAATGTCTGTTCCGTCGCTCTGCAGCGACGTGATCACCTGCCGCGCTATAGCCACGTTGATTCCTCCCGCCTGGATTTGGGTTCGCGAGACAGAATACTCCTGTACCCTCGCTGTGCCAAGCACAACTGTGGACGAGGAGTCTCTATCTTGTGAGGAAGATCTTCCGGATTCGGGTCTGTTAACCCTGGCGTAACAAAGCTACTGCGTGGCGTAGGCCTCTTCTTCTACCTTCACCTTTTTCTCCACCAGGCTTTCCGGGTAATATGCGTTGCGCGCATACTGCTTGACCATGCGGTTGGTGTTGAAATAGGACGCATTGAACGCGAGCGTGGTGCGCATCAGCCGCGCCCACCCTTCCGGCGATTCGCGATAGAGCGGCACCACCGCATCCTCGAGCTTCCGGTAGAGCGACTGCGCCTCCTCTTCGTCGCTGCCGCCGTCCTCAATCGCCCATCCGGTCACGCCCTCGATGCAGCCCTCGATCCACCATCCATCCAGGATCGACAGGCTGGGTACGCCGTTCATGGCGGCCTTCATGCCGCTGGTGCCCGAGGCCTCATACGGCCGCTTGGGCGTGTTCACCCACACGTCTACGCCGGCCGTGAGCAGAGCACCCAGGTCCCACGCGTAGTTTTCGAGGTAAACGATCTTGAGCAGGTCATTCGACGAGTGCACCGCCTCTTCCACCACGCGGCGAATCAGCGCCTTGCCCGGCCCGTCCTGGGGATGCGCCTTGCCGGCATAAAGAATCTGCAATCCGCCCGCGGCGGCGGCAATCTGCTTCAGCCGCTCGGGATCGGTAAACATCAATCCCGCGCGCTTGTACGTGGCCACGCGCCGAGCAAAACCGAGGGTGAGCACTTTGGGATCGAGGACCAGCCCGGTCCGCGAACCCACTTCGGCCAGCAGCTCTTCCTTGGCGCGCGCATGCGCCGCCAGAAATCTCGCTTCCGGCACGTCGATGGCGTTGCGCAGGTAGAGATTATCGCGCCGCCACGCGGGAATGTGCTCGTCGAGCAGTTGCTGCATCGCTTCCGACATCCATGTTGGCGCATGCACGCCGTTGGTGATGGTATCGATCGCGAACTCGGGAAACATCTGTCGCGAAACTTTGCCGTGCTGCATGGCCACGCCGTTGGCGTAGCGCGAGAAGCGCAGCGCCAGTTGGGTCATGTTGAGCAGGCCGTCGCGGAAGCATCCCTGTTGCTGCAGCCGCGCCGTGCGGTCGCCGCCTAGAATGCGGATCGCCTGCTCGGTCGAAAAACGGTCGTGCCCCGCGGGCACCGGTGTGTGCGTGGTGAAAACGCATTTGCGCCGCACCTGCTCGATGTCGGCATCCGTGGCCGCGCCCAGCGGTCCTCCGCCCAGTTGCGCTTCGAGCAGTGCCAGCGTCAGCAGCGCCGCGTGGCCCTCGTTCATGTGATAAACGTTTACCTGCAGGCCCAGGGCATTGGCCATGCGCACGCCGCCCATACCCAATACGATCTCCTGCTGCAAACGGTAGTTTTCATCGCCGCCATAGAGATGGTCGGTCAGCCCGCGATCCCATCCCGAATTGCCTTCCACATCCGTGTCCAGCAGATAGATCGGCACCACGTGCCCGAATCGCCCGGCAAGATTGTAGCGCCACGCGCGCACCGTTACCACGCGGTCTTCCACCAGCACCGTCACCCGCGCAGATTCCTCAGTGCAGAAGTCCGCCGGATTCCACGATTGCACTTCCTCGGTCTGGGCACCGGCTGGATCCAGGTGCTGCTGGAAATATCCTTTGCGATGCAACAGCGTAAAGGCCACCAGGGGAACGCCCAGATCGGCCGCCGAGCGCAGCGTATCGCCGGCGAGCACGCCCAAGCCGCCCGAGTACGTAGGCATGCCCGGATGAATGGCGATTTCCATGGAGAAGTAAGCGACGTGGCCCGCAGAAGGAAATGTCTCGTAAGAAAATGGCTTCACCGAGTTAGGTTGCATGCGTGTGATTCTCCGTCGCGCTCCCGCTGCACGCCCGGCGCTATTTGGTAAGTCCGTCCGGGCCTATGCTGCGGAGGCTGATCCGGCCTTCATTCTGTAAGCTTCAATACCGGAAACAGCCGCGCGGTTTCTCCGCAACTCACTGCGGACGAAACATCCCCAAGTTTAGCAAGGAACTGGCGTCGCGGCTCCCACCAATGGCTACCACAGGAGTGTTACCCGTAGCGTGATTGGGAACACACTAGTACCCTCCCACCAGAGCGGGAATCAGCCTTCCATGATTTAGATGCGACTTTGCGGCCGCCGCCGTCCCCGCGTGTCTTCATCAGGCTGTTTCCGCGCTCCTTCGCTCTCCGGTTTTCCCAAGCCGGTGCGCGCCGCCGGAGGCGTGACAGATGTGCATTTCGGGAACGATGCCGATACGCGCCGCATATCGTTCGCCCAGCGTTTTTGCAAAGGTCTCCGCCTCGCGTTGCTCCACAAGGTTGATGGTGCAGCCCCCGAATCCTCCGCCGGTGAGCCGCGCGCCGATCAGCCCAGGCACATCGGCGGCCAGTTCCACCATCGCGTCAGCTTCCGCGCAGCTGGCTTCGAAGTCGCGGCTGTAACTCCAGTGCGCCTCGGCCATCAGCCGTCCCAGCTCTTTCAAGTTGCCACGCAACAACGCATCGGCCGCGGCCACCGTGCGCAGGTTTTCGCTGATGATGTGCCGCGCCCGCATCAGCGCCTTGGGCTCCATCTCGCTGCCCCATCGGTCAAGGTCCGCGAGCGTTGCGTCGCGCAGGAACTTCACCTCCGGCCGGTGGCGCGCAATTACGGCGCATGCAGCCTCGGATTCCCGCCGCCGAGTGGGATAATCGCCGCCGGCCACGGAATGCTTCACCATGGTGTTGGCAATCACCAGCGCCACGTGATCCGGAATCGGCGCCAGCTTGTAGCTCAAGTCCCGGCAGTCAAGCAGGAGCGCGTGGTTTTCCTTGCCGTGGATGGAGATGAACTGGTCCATGATGCCGCAGTTCGCGCCCACGTACTCGTTTTCCGCTCGCTGGCAGAGCCGCGCCAGCATCGGGCCCGGATACTGCACGCCCAGCATCCACTCGACCGCCAGTGCCGTCGAGACTTCAAGCGCCGCCGAACTCGAAAGCCCCGACCCCGGCGGCACATCGCCCCAGAGGCTGAGGCTGAATCCGGGAATGCTTTGACCGGCCTGGGCGAGTTCGTGCACCACGCCCATGGGGTAGTCGCTCCAGTGCCCATTGCCCTTTTCCGGAAGCGAAGCCGCATCAAAGCTTCGTTCCTCACGGTAATTCTCGGAATAAATTGAGATCTTGCCGTCGTCGCGCGGCGAAATGGCGGCCAGCGTGGCGAAGTTGATGGCTGCGGGCAACACGAACCCCTCGGCGTAATCGGTGTGCTCACCGATCAAGTTCACCCGCCCGGGCGCGGCAAAGACAGCCGGCTCGGCGTGAAAGCGAGCCTGGTACAGGGAACGAAGCTCCGCCGAATCATGCATTTCTCTTTCCAACCCCGCACGTGCGCGTTCTCCGGCTCGATCCTGAGAACGTTTTCTTTTCCGGTTACAGCAAAACCTCGCCGGAACCGTTCACTCAACCTATACCGCTCCTGACCCGCCGGCCTTCACCCTTTGAGGATCTCGTCCGCAGCCGCCGATAGCCGCTCCCAGATGCGGTCCAGCCACGCCTCGTGCTCCGGCTTCATCAGCACGCTGCGCAGGCAGGTCACGAGCCCGCCGTTTTCCGCTTCGGCAGAGCCGCCAATCCAAGCGTGCGGCAATTGTACAAGAGCAAGATGCAGGTCCCTCTTTGCACATGCGTCGAAAACCATCTGTGCTCGTTCACCGGCCTCGCGAGCTCCCGGTCCACGCATCGCCCATACCACGATGTCCAGTTCCGGCTTGCTGGCGGCCAATGGGGCAAACCGCTTATCCTCGCGCAGCCGCCGGTCGAGCTCTTTAGCGGCCCTTCGCCCGCTCGCCAGCCCCCGCGCAAACTCGCCGCCAGGCGTAAGCGGCAAAAGCTGCTGCGTGGCCCACAGCGCCACCGCCGCCGCGCCGGCGCGCGAGCACTCCAGGCTGATTTCACCGAGGTGTAAATCCTTTGAAGTGAAATACGTGTAAGGCGAATCGTGCTTGTAGAACCGGCCTACTGTCGGGTCGCGGAAGAGCACGCAGCCGCACCCATAGGGCTGCAAACCGTGCTTGTGCGGATCGATGACGATCGAATCGGCTTGGCCGATCACCGCGTAAGCGCGCCGCGCCGGCTCGTCCAACTCGTCTGGAATCAATGTGAAATAGCCTCCGTAGGCTGCATCCACGTGGACCCGGAAGCCGTATCGGGCGCGCAGGCCGAGGATCTGCTCCAGTGGATCAACCGCCCCGATGGCGGTCGTACCCAGGGTGACCACAACCGTGCCGACATCTCCTTTGCGCAACTCGGTTTCGAGCGCCTCCAGGTTCATGCGGCCGCATGCGTCGGCCGCAACCCTCGCGTAAAGCACGCGGAGCGCGCCGGAGATGCGGCTGTGGGTGTAGTGCGCCTGCTCCGAGCCGACAATTCGCCGCCCGGGCCCGAGCTGCCCCGCCATCCACAACGCCTCCAGGTTGGCGATCGTTCCGCTCGAGGTGAGGTGGCCCAGGTATCCGTCGATTTCCCTGCTTGCGTCACTTCCCCAGCCGAACATGGCGGCAATCGCCTTCACCGCTTCCACTTCCATGGCGGAACTGGCACGCCCGCCGTCCAGGGCGTGATTGTTGGGATTGATCGTCATCGCCAGCGTATAGGCAGCCCGCGCCACCGGATGGGGCGGCTTGAGCATCTGTCCGGCATAAAGAGGATGAAAATAGGGGAAATTATCGCCCAAGCGATGGGCCGTGAGCTCCAAAACCCGCTCCATCGCGGCTTCGTCCACGGTTTTCCGGAATTCGGGCAAGTGGGCGAACTCCGCAGCCAGCGCTTCCAGGGCGCGCCGGAGCATACCATCTGTTGGGTCGCTGGCCATAACGGCTCCCACACTAACACAACCGCAAAGGCGCAGCTAAACGTTGATAAATAAAAGGTTTGGCGGGGAAACGTGGCACGCTGCCGCTCGGGCACAAAGATTTAAGTACCGCATTTTGACAGCGATGGTATACTGGGGCCAGCGTTAGAAACGAACCGGGCGTGTGCAGTAGCTCGCCCAACCAAGCAAGATTCTGCCAGTGGTCGCTCCGATTCATCCAGCGCAATTCAACTCAGGAAATTCAAGGAAAATGGAACAAGGTACCGTGAAGTGGTTCAATGACGCGAAGGGCTTCGGCTTTATCTCGCGCCAGAACGGCGAGGATGTCTTCGTGCACTACTCTGCAATCAACTCGAGTGGTTTTAAGAGTCTGCAGGAAGGCCAAACCGTGCAGTTCAACGTCGTAAAAGGTCCCAAGGGCTGGCAAGCTGCCGACGTGCAGCCTCTTTAAGCCCGCGAGGCCGGATTCCGGCAGAATCGAGCACACAAACACAAGCGGGCTGGGATTGCTCCCGGCCCTTTGTGTATCGGCCTCTCGACGCCGGCTGCCGCACAGATTTTGACCTTGGTTTTGTTTAGGGTTCGAGCTTCCTCTCGCCCCATCAAAGGTCCCAGAATCCCAGCTCTTACGAGGCATGCGATACTGCGCTCGCTACGGGCTCCAGTTTCCTGCGCTCCGGCGTGGAGGGGTGCTCCTACGCTGAATTTGAGGAGGACGGCGCGGAGTTGAGAGCCAAGGTGCTGGCGCGGCGCTGCGGCAAAAGCAATGCCGGCAGCGATGACCTCAAAGGGTGTAGTCGCTGGCCGGCATTTTGAGTGTTCGCTTCGCCAGGGTTCGTCCTCGTGCGGTGAAGCTCCGGGCCGAACCTCAGTTTGAACCTCTTTTGAATCCCACCTAGACCCGTGTCTCTTTTCCTATCGGCTCGCCAACCGGTTTAACCATCTGCTGCGTCTGGCCGAATCGAATTCGAGATCTATCTATCTTTGCCCCCACCAACAAGGGGGCCAAACTCCTCAGATGCGCCTTACAGCTCCCAAGTCGGCGCGCTTCCCGATACCCCAGCACCCACCAATTCGCCTGCGCCGTTGGTTTGCGGCGCTAGAAACCCGCCCGTCGGATGAGCTTCCGGTCCGGGAGCCGTGCGATGCTGCCGCCGCAGCGTCTCCTGGATTTCGTGCAGCATCTCCATCCGTTCGGAGTGAGACTGCCGTTCCCAAAACATCAAAAAACCCTGACCGCAAACACAGCAATGAAACTCGGCGTTCCCGTTAGTTTTCCTGCACAACACCTGCATCGTTTATCCCTCGAGCCTTTCTCCCCAAAAACACCCCAGTACCTTTCGCTATAGACCCGATATAGATATAACCGGCCGGTTCTTTTTAACTATGCTTTGAATTTAGCCAGCGTCGAACCAAACTCGCCATTCCCCAACCGGAGCCTGATGCGTTCTTTCGGGCTACCCCTAAATCCCCTATCGGGTCACCGGCGTTGTTACTTCTGATTGTTCGCAATCCACGCATTGCAGGTGTCCGGTGCAGGTCACCGAAAGGCGATGGTTTTGGTCCCCTAAAATGAGTGCATTCTGCACTCCTTCCGTTTCCCGAGATCCGGATTTTTCGGATACGGATTTTCCTCCCTTGCGGCCGAGTCAGGCGCAGGATCACACGGTTTCTTTGCGCTGACGATCGCTGGCAATCCGCGCCTTCCGGAAAAGCTTCACAGCCGGCGGGATACAATGGTGCGCAACTCTCCCGCCCAAGCCGGCGACGCCCGGTAATGCCACCCTGCCGCGAGGAGGAGCCATGGAAGCCGCT
>DATJRT010000274.1:0-21991 GCA_035504495.1 Occallatibacter sp. | reverse complement strand
TTCTTTTTCTCTTCCTTTTCGGCGGGGAGCCCGGAGGCGGCGCGGGCCATCTGGCGGATGGCCTGGGCAATGGGCGCATCCTCCAGGGCCATGGCGTTGGCCGTGTTCTGCGTGCGGCGCGCGCTCGAGTAATCGTCGGGAATTTTCCAATGCGCCGGCCGCGTCAGCGCCTTCTCGATGTGCTTGTCGTCGAAGAGCAGCGTAGCCGGCTTGTAGCGGTTGAGGACGATCTGCAGGTTGTCGCTGCGCCGCCCGAAAAACTGCGAGATCATGCGATTGGCGTTGCGCAGCTCGGAGATGCCCACCTGGGTGACGAGATAGACGATCGAGGACTCGTCAAAAAACGCGGAGTTCAGCAGGTCCAGCCGCGAGCCCACATCGGCCACGATGAACTCGAAGTTCTGACGCGCCACGGTGAGCAGCTTGTTGATGGAGTCTTCCGTGGGCGCCTGATCGAGGCGAAAATCGCTGGGCGCCGCAAGCACCGACAGGCCGGAAGCGTGTTCGGCCAGAAGAGTGCGCAGAAAATTTCCGTCCAGCCGCGCGGCGTCCTTGAGCGCATTGGAGATGGAGAACTCGGTGATCATGCCCAGGTTGATGGCGGCGTCGCCAAGAGGCAGACCGAAATCCATCAGCAGCGTAGGCCTCTCCGACTCCTGCGCCAGGGCCACGGCAAAGTTCGCCGCCAGGGCGGTCACGCCGCATCCGCCCTTGGTCCCCAGAAAGACGCACACCTTGCAGGGCGCATGGCTTGCTTGGCGCGGCGAAGGCTGCCGCACCGACGCCCGCGCCAGGGCATCGGCAATCTCCGGACCTTCGAGAGGCAGGGTGAAAAACTCGCGCACGCCGATGCGCATGAAGCGGATGGCCACCTTGACGTCGGCCTGGCCGGAGTAGGCCATCACCGAGGCGCGGCCCCGGGAGCAGATGCTCTGCGCCAGCGAGAGCGCGCGATCGGGATCGCTGTCGGCATCGACCACGATCACGTCGAAGCGGTCTTCGAGCGCCAGCGCCTCCCCTCCCTCGTTGGGGTAGGCATAAAACTCCTCCACGGCCACGCCGGTGCGGCCGGCGACAGCCGCGGCAATGGCCTGGCGGCGCTGGTCATGCGGACCTACGAGCGCAACGGACAAGACGCTTTTCTCTTTGCCATCTTGAACGTTGAAAACGTCCGACATAGCGCGATGACTGCTCCCGTCAGCATGTATGCTGCAACCCCCATTCTATCCTGAGAAAGCGGGGCGCCCGGGGGAAGGAATTGGCTCAGGTGCGCCGGCCGGGCTGGATGGCCGCGAAGGTGAGGTCTTCAGCGCTGCTCCCGTGCTCCTGCCGCCACAGGTCGAAGAGCCGGCCGTAGCTCAGGGTGATGTGCCGGGAAGACTCGACGCCCAGGCGCTCGGAGATGCGATCGATCCAATCGCTCGAGCCTTCGAGCTCGGCGTAATCGCCGATGGGCGTCTCGTCCACCACGCACGCGCCCTCGCCGTCAGTCCACTCCGTGCGCCACTTTTCGTAGCGGAAAGCGGCCACCAGCCCCAGGGAGCGGAAGATCTCCGCCAGCGCCTCGCCGTCGGCGACTTCGGTCTCGGTCTCCACACGCTGCTTGTGCCGTTCGTTTCCCGGGGCATCGGGCAGGCGCTTGTGCGTCAGCGTCCATTGGCCGGCGTAATTGCGGATGCGCAGAATTTCGGTGCGCGCGCGCATCGCGCGGTCCGGCGTGTCGTAAAGAACATTGCTCTCAAAGCTGCGCGGCGTTTCCACGCGGAAACCCGCGGCCTCAAGCCGGCGGCGGAAATCCTCGAGGTGGTTCACCCGGAACTTGATCTCAGTCTCAAGAGACACAGTGGAAGAAAGTATACCGGCACGCGCGCGCGGCTGGCTGAGCTCGCAGCCGGGCAGCGACAAGTCGAGACCGGAGCGGCGACAATCGAAGAGTGGACACGCTGCGACTTGCCGTCGATCCCGGACGCCTCAAATCGCCGGAGGCGGCGCGTGCGCTCGACCGCGCGGCGGCTATTTTGCGCGATGGCGGGCTGGTGGCCTTTCCCACAGAGACGGTGTACGGCCTGGGAGCCAACGCGCTCGACGCTGCGGCCGTGGGGCGCATTTTTGCCGCCAAGCAGCGTCCGGCGTGGGACCCGGTGATCGTGCACATCGCCGCGCCGCCCATGCTGGAGCGCCTGGTGAGCGAAGTTTCCGAGCCGGCCGGGTTGCTGATGAAGGCCTTCTGGCCGGGGCCGCTCACGCTGCTGCTGCCGCGCGCGGAGGGGGTTCCAGCCGCAGTGACTGCCGGACGGCCGCTGGTGGGCGTGCGCATGCCGTCGCACCCGGTGGCGCTGGAGTTGATTGGGCGCGCGGGCGTTCCCGTGGCCGCGCCCAGCGCCAATCTCTTCTCGCGCACCAGTCCCACCACCGCTGCGCACGTGCTCGACGATCTGGACGGGCGCGTCGACGCCGTGCTCGACGCGGGCCCGGCACTGCAAGGGGTCGAGTCCACGGTGCTCGATGTCTCTCAAAGCCCCATGCGTATCTATCGGCCGGGCGCGGTCACGGCGGAGCAGATTCGCGCGATTGCCGGGGCGGTCGAGCTTGATCGCGAAGACGGGCAGGCGCGGGAAACACCCGCAGAGGCGCTGCCCGCGCCCGGCGTGGGCCTGCGCCATTATGCGCCCAGGGCAAGGCTGGTGCTGGTGGATGCGTCTGCCGCAGAGCTTGGGCAGAAGCTCGCCGAAGCTGCTCGCGCCCTGGACGGCACGCGGGTGGGCGTGATGCTGCCCGCAGGGATTGACGCCGAGATCGGGGCGCCAGAAGGGCTGCGCCCCGCGATCCTATTCAACTGGGGCCGCTGGGACGCGCCCGGCACATTGGCCGAATCGCTCTATGCGGGATTGCGCTGGCTGGATGCGCAGGGTTGCGACGTAATTCTCTGCCCGCTACCACCGGAGGAAGGCATCGGCGCGGCCATGCGCGATCGCCTGCGGAAAGGAGCGAGGGAAGCAGGGACCGGGAACTAGGGAGCAGAGAAAAGAGAAGAGAGAAAAGAGAGGAGTGAGGAGGGAGCCCGGTGTAGAGAATAGAGAGGAGAGAATTCGATCTCTCTGGGCCGGCGGGCTGATTTGCTTTTCTTTTTCTCTGTTCCCTATTTTCTGTTCTCTGTTCTCTTATCTCTTATCCCTGGCTTCCGCTCCGCTGCTTTTACTGCGGGCCGCTGTCGCCCAGCTTGTACATATATTTGATGGCGGACTTGTACACCAGCATCTTCACCGAGCCTCGCACCTTGAGCACGCCGCGGTCGTACCACTCGATGCATCCCTCGATGCGCTCGCCATCCTCGAGCACAATCACCATGGGGGTTTGCGACTGGATCTGCTTTTGCAGATAGAAAAGCTCCGCGTGGCGATTCTGCTGCTCCATCTCCATCGTCTGCGCGGGAAAGCGGAATGGCAGCGGCGTGGGCAACCCTTTTCGTCCGCGGAAGTGCATTCTCGCTGCTTCCGAGAATGCTTCCTCCCGTCTGATAGGCAACGTGGATGAAATGCTCATAACGGCAGTGAACCATCCTTCCAAAAAATTTAAGAATCAACCTGGCATTGCGAAGACGCAGTCATTTTCTTTCGACCGCGCTCCTCCTGCGATCAGGTCTCGACCGGGTCTGGGGCAAAGAAAGACAACATTCCCGGGCGCACATCTCCGGGCGCTCTCGAAGGCCACAGGCGAAAATGTCTCTCGAATCCCCGGTTGGCCGGATGCGAGGGGAGCTTGTACTCCAAAAAGATGCCTGCCGCACTATGTGGGTTGCTCTTATCTTACCCTGCGTGTCAAGTGCGCGCATCTTCCGCCGCCTGGCTCGTCTCAGCTCAGGCTTACGGCCATGGCGTCGAGAGAGAGCGATCGCAGCAGGTTGCGCCGCATGCCCAGCTCCACCTGGACCAGCGCGCGGGCCGCTCCGTCAATCCACTCCACCGTGAGTCCCTGCGCCATTGCGGCCAATTCCGCCTCAAGATCGATGTTGCGCATCAGCCCCGGCGTGCCCGCCACCGTCAGCAGAAGGTCCTCGAGCAGGCTGCCCAGCGCGCGCAGCAGGTTTACGGTTTTTTCCAGGCCTTCAGCGCCGGCGCGATAGGTCTCGGTGGTGCGGAAGAGCTGGGAGTAATCAGGTTCGCTCGCCGCGGACGAAGAGCTGTCCGCGCGGGCCCCGGGTTCCCGGATTGCGGTACGGAGAATCACGATGGCATCCTGCCGGCTCAGGAGATATGCATCGAGATCGAGCGAGAGAGCGCGGCCCACGGCGCCCTCGGCCAGCCGCGCCGCCAGCGCGCGGTCGCGGGCCTTGAGCTCCGGCCGGCGCCGGGCGAGCAGCGCCTCCAGCTCCGCGGACGGCAGCGCGCCCAGGCGATGCATCACCGCGCGGGAGCGAATCGTCGGCAATAATTCCTGCGGATTTTCCGCAAGCAGGATGAGGGTGGTGTGCTCCGGCGGCTCTTCCAGCAGCTTGAGCAGGCTGTTTGCCGCTTCCTTCATAAACCCCGACGCCGTAAAAATAGTGAAGGCGCGGCGCGCCTCCACAGGCGGACGGTAATAGGCCGCGTGAATGGCCTGGCGCACCTGGCCCAGCTTGATGAGCAGTTGCGGCGGATCGGGCGGAATCACCAGCACGTCGGGATGAGTTTGCACCAGGATGCGGGTCTCGCGCTTGTCGGTTTCGCGCAGGTCCTCGCGCGCGGCCACGGCCTCGGCCACGCGGCTTTCGAGATTGGCTGACTCGGCGATGCGGGTGCAGTTCGCGCAGCGGCCGCAGAAATCCGGCAGGCCCCCGCTCACCGGCGTTTCAAGACAATTGACGGCCCGGGCGAGCATGAGCGCCAGCGTGTACTTCCCTGCCCCGCGCGGCCCGGCGAGGATGAGCGAATGGGGAAAGCGATCCGCGCGGATGCTCTCGCGCAGGTGCGTGACCGTCGCCGCGTTGCCGAGAAAATGCTCGAAGCCCACGGATTGAGCATAGACGATCGAAGCTGAATGGATGGCCGCGGATGGCAATGGCCGTAAGGCGCAGCAAAACTGCTTGAAGCGACGCGCCGGGATTCCTCCCGGCGGTTGGCTAGCCCTTTTTCAGAAACCATTGATTTTTCAGGAGTGGTTACACAGCGACGGGTGGAGAGTTCGCGGAATTTTAAGTGGGAGGGCTGACCGTTAGATCCATGCTACCGTCTCAGGTAAAACATTGCAAAGTTGAAATTGCAGCGGCGAAATTGAATGCCGGCCGGGCGCATTTTCATGCGACCTCGTCAGGGATGGAGATCGGTCTTGGAGAGAATGACGATGAACTGCTTCCACGTGCCCTGATCGATGGTTTCGCCAATCAGCTTGCCGTCGCGGTCGAAGATGAAGGTGCGCGGAATGCCTTCAATGTGGAATTCCTTGTGCACCTTGCTGTCCGGATCGAAGAGGATGGTGGGATGATATTTGGACCCACCCAGGAATGAGCTTACGGTGAACCCGTTCTCGTCGGTGATGCCGAGAACCACGAGTCCCTGCGATTCAAAGCGAGTCTGGATGGCGTCGAGGACGGGCATCTCGGTCCGGCAGGGGGGACACCAGGTGGCCCAGAAATTCACCAGCACGATCTTGCCGCGCAGCCCGGAGAGGGTGACGGTCTTGTTGTGCATGTCTTTGAGCGAAAAATCCGCCTTGGCAACATCGGCGTCGTCAGCGGCCAGCACCTGCTGGGCTTTGGCGTAGAGCGGATCGTTGAGGGTGGTGGTGACGCCCTCGTAGCGAACCAGGCGGGCCAGGTCAAGGTACGGCATGGGCGGCTGATCGCCTTTGGCCGGGATCGGCGTCTCGGCCAGAGCCTTTGAAAGCGTGTCGGCCACGGCTTGCAGCGCATCGGCGCCCTGGTCGCCTTCCGTGACCAGGTTCGAGAGCTCGTCCGCATCCTGCACCTTGTTTTTGCCTGCCGGCAGCGTGGAAATTTCGCCGGCCAGCTTGATGGTTGCGGGCGGACGGTCCGCGACCGAGAGCGAGCGCAGCTTGCCCATCTCTTTCTGGATGGTTGACTCTTTCACCTGGGCCGGAAGCGCGGGCAGGAGAACGAGAATGGCGAAACAAGGCAAGGCGGAACACACAGACACGATGCGGCGCGAAAGATTCATGGCATTTTGCCTTCGGGAACCAAGGTGAAATCCAGACTGCAACGAGCGCGGAGACTTGGCGAGATTATACCGGGGTGGTGCACTGCCTGGTTTCCGGGCGGCGGGTCCGCTGGGAACGGCTTATCCGGCAAAGGCGAGAGTCGGCGTTCCTATTGCGGCGTCTGCGGCACGGGCAAACGCGTGCCCCGCTACAGGACTCTTTCGCGCAAGGGTTGGTCTGCAACTTCGCAAGCCGGTGGCCTTCATACTGAGCCGCTGCGGAACCGGGCCGCGCGCAGCGGGCCGTCCGGTGCTCCGCCCCGCCAGCATCAGCCGCTCACTGGCTGCCTCCACGATCTGCCCGTGAACCTCGTCGCTGCCGTAGTCGCCGAGGAGATCCTGGTGCAAAATATCTTGCGCTGAAATCCGATCTATCGTATGCTGCGAGACATCCTCTCGCCGTCAGCAAGACGCACGCCTTCCGAAAAAACCGGCTCACTGGTGATTAACCAATCCACCCCTTTTGGAGGTTCCGATGAGGTATATCCAGCCGCTTTGCGTCGCAGCCCTGTTGGGCGTCTGCACCCTGGGAGCATGGGGGCAATCCACCGCTTCACTTTCCGGAACTGTCACCGACCCCAGTGGCGCCGTCATCCCCAACGCGCGCGTGGCCGTGCATAGCCTGGCCACCGGCGTCGTCCGTATCGTCGACACCGATTCTGCGGGCTTGTATGTTGTGCCTTCACTCCAGCCCGGTGACTATAAGGTCGAGGTCACCGCACCCGGGTTCAGCCCTTACACCGTGGAAAAAGTTGCGCTGGATGTGGACCGCCAGGTGACCGAAAACGTGCGTATGGCCGTCTCCGGCGCCGGAGTGACCGTGCAGGTGCAAAGCGCCACGCAGGAAATTGAAGCCCAGACGATCACGGTGGGCCAGGTCATCGACAACAAGTCGGTGCAGAATCTGCCGCTCAACGGCCGCCATTTTCTTGACCTGACCGTGCTGACGCCCGGAGGTGTTGTGGCCGACACCGCGGGCAGCCTCACCGCGCCCAGCCGCGGTCTCGGCGCCAACTCGTTTCTTACTGCCGGCAATCGCGAAGACTCGGTAAATTTCCAGATCAACGGCATCAACCTCAACGACATCAGCCAGAACCAGATCACCTTTCAGCCATCGATCAGCACCACCTCCGAATTCAAGGAAAACAACTCCACCTTCAGTGCGGAGTACGGACGCAGCGACGGCTCCATCGTGACCGTGGCCACGCGCTCGGGCACCGACCAGTTCCATGGCGAGGCCTTCGACTACTTCCGCAACGAAGCCCTGGACGCGCGCAATTACTTCAATCGCAGCTATAACCCTGCAACCGGGGTGGCCCTTCCCTTCGGCGAAGGGGATAAGGCTCCGCTGAAGCGCGACAATTTCGGCGGCTCCGTGGGCGGACCGGTGTGGAAACACCACACCTTTTTCTACGCCAGTTACGAGGGCCTGCGCCAGCACCAGGGCATTCTGCAAAACAGCCAGGTAATCACCCAGGCCAATCAAACGGCGATCGCCGCGAATAAAGCCAACTACCCGGTGGCAGCCGCGCTGGCCGCGCTCATTCCCCTGCCCAACAGCGGGACGACCAACTATGTTTCGTTCACGCCGGGACCGGTCAATATCGACCAGTTCACCGGCGACGGGCTGCACCAGATCAGCGCCAGCGATTCGCTGCACGGCTTCTACGCATTCCAGAAGGACATCCGCACTGAGCCCGCTCTGCAGGGCGACACCATTCCCGGATGGGGCGACCATCGCCATGCGCATCGGCAGATCGGCACCCTGAGCGAAACCCATATCTTCAGCCCGACCCTGGTAAACGAAGCGCGTCTCGGCTTCAACCGCATCTCCATTGCTTTCGATCCGGCCAACACCCTCAACCCCACCAGCGTGGGCCTCGGCGACGGTCTTACCGGAAACGTCGGGCTGCCCCAAACCTACCTGCTCGATATCGGCCTGGTCTTTGGCGGCCCGGCAGGTTTCCCGCAGGGACGCGATGACACCACCGGCGTGCTGGCGGATACGCTGACCATGCTCAAGGGCAGGCACACCTTCAAGTTTGGCGGCGAATTCCGCCGCTACCTGGTGGCCAGCTTCAACGGGAACATCGGGACGCTGGAATTTACGACCTCAACCACGCCCACCAGCTACTTCCAGACCGATCAGGCCACGGTTTTCAGCATCCAGCCAAACATTGTTTCCAGCCGCGTCTACGCCAACTCGCTGGGCGTGTTTGCCCAGGACAACTACAAAATCACGCACACGCTTACTCTCGAGTACGGTTTGCGTTTCGAGTGGAACGGAACGCCTGTGGAGGGAGAAAACCGCTTCACGATCTTCAATCCTGCCAATGTCACTCTCACGCAGGTGGGGACTAACGGGCTGGCGCGCGATGCCGCCTACGGCCAGAACTACAATTTCGAGCCGAGGGTGGGATTTGCATGGGACATCTTTGGGACCGGCAAGACGGTGTTGCGCGGAGGGTACGCCTACCTGGTCGATCAGCCGGTATCGGGCGTGGTCACGGGGCTGGCATCCAACCCTCCCTTCAGCACCGCGGTTTCCTATAACAGCGCCACGCCCATTCCGCTCTCTTCGCTGTATGCCGATGCAAAGGCGTCAGGCGTCTCGCTCTACGCCGTCAACCCCAACTACAAGAATGCCTACATCGAGAGCTTCAACCTGAACGTGCAGCAGGCGCTGCCCTGGGGCATGGTGGCGCAGCTCTACTACGACGGCTCGCTCGGACGGCATCTTGAAGTTGAATCCAACCTGAATCAGGTAGTGGGCGCGACCAGCGCAACGCAGGTGCACCCGTTTACAACTCTCTCCAGCACCAGTCCCGTTTTTCCCAGCGCATCCATCGCCTCCAACATCGGCTACCGCACCAGCAACAGTTTTTCTGATTACAACGCCATGTGGGCCGTGCTGAGCAAAAACGTGGGCAACGGTCTCGACTTCAGCATGAACTACGAGTGGGCCAAGTCCATGGATCTGAACTCCCTCGGTTCGCAGGGCGGCCTGACGCTGCCGGACAGCACCGATCCCAAGGAAAACTACGGCCTTTCGGACTTCGATGTGCGCCAGCACTATGCGGGAACGGCGGTTTACAACCTGCCCTTCAGCGGCAGCCGCTTCAAGCAAGGCTACCAGCTTGCGGCCATCATGCAGTACCAGACCGGCAATCCCGTGAACATCGTGGCCGGCAGTGACAGCTTCAACGGTGTCACGGGGCTTCCGCGTCCCACGCAGGTTGGCCCTGTGGTGAGGAAGAAACAGCAGCTGCCGGGGATTGCCAACGTAACCTTGTTTGAGAGCACGGGTGAAGTTTACGGCGGCACCGTGTGCGACATCACCAACTACACTTCAACCTGCAGCCTCGAGATCCAGGGGACGCAGGCCAGCGCCACTGCGAACACGGCACCCACCGTATACACCGGCCTTGGCGCCATGCAACGCAACGCGTTTACCGGACCCGGCTACGCCGATCTCGATATGTCCGGGGAGAAGGATACAAAGCTCACCGAGCGTGTCAGCTTCAATCTGCGCGCCGATGCCTTCGACATTCTGAACCACCCCAACTTTGGCCAGCCGTCAGGCAATGTCCAGTCTGCTGTCTTCGGCCAGATTTCCTCAACCCGCTTCGCCGTAAGCGACGGCGGCTCCTCCCGTCAGCTTCAGATCAGCGGCAAGTTCGTTTTCTAGAGCGCATTCGATTCACTTCTCGACATCGCCGGTATCGCGCCTGGCGGCTGTCTTTTAAGGGAAAAGCCGCACGGCGTGTCGTGCGCGGCATGATACCCGGCAATCCGAAATCTGCGGCATGCACACGCCGCGGGCCGTCAGGCGCTCTGCCCGGCCAGAATCAGGCGCTCCGTGACTGCCTCCACGATCTGCTCATGGACCTCGTCGACGGTGAGGTCGCCCTCGATGAGCACCACGCGTTCCGGCTCGCGGGCGGCAATCTCGCGGTACTTCTGCCAGACGCGCCGGTAGAAGGCGTCCTGTTCCTGCTCGAAGCGGCCCTCGTTGGTTCCGGTCTGCTGCTCCACGCGGTCATTGCGGCGGCGGGCACGCGCGAGCGAGGCTTCAGAGCCGGGCAGAAGCAGGAGCGTGAGGTCGGGCTTCAAGCCGGCGCAGATGAGCCGGTCGAGCGCGAGCACGGTTGCCGAGCCCAGCTCGCGGCCGCCGCCCTGGTAGGCTTCAGTGGAGTCGGTAAAGCGGTCGCACAGCACCATTTTGCCCGCCGCCAGCGCGGGCTCAATCACCTCGGCAATGGCCTGCGCGCGGTCGGCAAACATCAGCGCCATTTCGGCCATGGGCGCCAGCGCGCCGGAGCGCGCGTCAAGCAGGATTTCGCGGATGCGGTCGCCGGCAACGGTTCCACCGGGCTGGCGGGTCTGCACCGCGGAAAGGCCGCGCTTCGCCATCCACGCAGCCAGGCGCTTGATCTGCGTGGTCTTGCCTGAGCCATCCGGGCCCTCGAGCGTGATGAACAGACCCCGCGGCATGGCGCAAGTCTATCACTGGCATTGGCACCAGCTGTCGCCCGCACTCGGCGCCAGGCCGATTGGCAAGGGAAGCAGATCTCCCCTTCAATCCTCACCACCGCGACTGACCCCGCGCCGCAAGGCGCAGAGCGTGGTCGGGCTTGCGCTAAGTTACCGGTATCAGGCAACTAAGGCGCAGTCTTGCGCGGCTCTTGGGCCTGGTTTCTTCGCCAGGCGAAGAATCGAAAGAAGCATCCGCCGCGGCAACTTCTCTATGCCGGAGGGGTTTCATTTGGCATAGACTGGATGCGCAGCGCTTCAAAGTGTATCCGCTCGATTTTCAAGGTTTCGACAGGAGGTTTTCTCATGCGAATGTTTCGCTCTGTGCGCCTGATGTTGCTGGCGCTTCTTGTCTCTCTGATTCCTGCATCGTCGTATGCGGGCGTGTTTATCAGCGTGGGCTTTGCGCCCCCGGTGCTCCCGGTTTACGTGCAGCCGCCGTGCCCGGAACCCGGCCTGATGTGGACCCCGGGCTATTGGGCCTACGGTCCTGACGGATATTTCTGGGTGCCCGGCGCGTGGGTGCCGGCTCCCTACGAGGGCGCGCTCTGGACCCCCGGCTACTGGGGCTGGGGCGCCGGTCTGTATGTATGGCATCCCGGCTACTGGGGCCCGCACGTGGGCTACTACGGCGGTGTGAACTACGGCTTCGGCTACATGGGCATCGGCTTTGTGGGCGGCGCGTGGCGTGGCGGCGTGTTCGCGTATAACACGGCCATCATGCACGTGGGCCCGGGCATTCGCAACGTTTATGTCGACCGCACGATCGTGGAGCGCAACACGGTGGTGATGAACAGCCGGGTCGCCTTCAGCGGCGGACCGGGCGGCATCAACCATCCGCCCACGGCGCAGGAAAGCGCGTTTTCGCGCGAGCCGCATGTGGCGGCCACGTCGTTCCAGGCACAGCACGCCAACGCGGCCATGCACGATACCAACGCCTACGCCAGCCATAACGGCGGACGGCCCGGGAATCTTGTGGCTTCGCGCCCGCTGCAAGCGGAGAGCCACCCCGCGCCGGAGCGGAACGTGACCGTCAACAACAACATCAATCGCAACGTGACGGTGGACCGGAACACCACCAACGAGAATACCTACAACCGGAATTCCAACAATGCCAACACGTACAACCGGAATTCCAACAACGAGAACGTGAACCGGAACAACGGCAACAGCTACGGGCACTCGACCAACGAGTCGCGTCCCGCGCCGCAGGAGCGTAGCGCGCCCAAGGCCCAGGAGCACTCCGCGCCCAAGCAGGAAAACCATAAGGATGAGGGCCACGGGCACGGCCGATAAACTCCGCGCTCCATCTACGCGCGAAGCCCACGGTACGCCGTGGGCTTCGCTGTGTTTGGGCGTTCATTGCTGTTCAGTCTTCACTCGGCTCCATGCCGGCGATCTCCATTTCCAGGCCGCCGAACTCCGAGTGATCGTTTTCGCGGATGCGATAGGCCACGTCGATCAGGCTGCCCTGCCGCAGGCCGAGCCTGGCAGCGCGCTCCGCCATGCCCCAGCCCACGGCGCGCATGGCGCCGTGCGCAGGCGCCGAACCTGATTCGCCGGGGCGTGACGATTCCTGCCGGAGCTCCAGCCGCAGATGTTTTTCCTTGAGCACGCGCGGCGCTGCCGCCAGGCGCACCCGCCGCGCCAGAAACAGCGGCTCGGGATTGCCATGCCCGAGCGGCTCCAGCTTGCGCAGCCATCCCGCCACCACGGGCGTGATGCGATCCAGCGGCATTCCGGCCTGAATGCGCAGCAGCCGCTCCGGCGCGCGGCCGGCGAGCTTCTCTTCAGCGTAGGCGCGCAGCCGGGCCTTGAGTTCCGGCAGCGCCTCGGCCGGCAGCGCGAATCCCACGGCGAAGGCGTGGCCGCCGAAACGCGTGAACAGCTCCGCGCAGCTCTCCACGGCCTGGAGCAGCGGAAATCCATCCACGCTGCGGCCGGAGCCGTGGGCAACACCGTCTTCCACGCTCACCACAATCGCAGGCTTGGCCGTGCGCTCGACCACGCGCGAAGCCAGAATGCCGATGACGCCGCGGTGCCAGCCCTCGCCATCGATGAGCAGCAGGCTATCGGCGGCAAGCGCAGCTTCGGTTTCAAGGCGCACCTCGATGCCGGCAAGGGCCGCGGCTTCAGCGTCGCGCCGCTCGCGGTTCAGGTGCTCGAGCTTCTGCGCCAGCTCGGTGGCGCGCACGGGATCACGCGTGGTGAAGAGCTCAATCACGTCGGAAGCCACATCCATGCGTCCGGCCGCATTGATGCGCGGCGCCAGGCGAAAGGCGACATCGAAACCGGTGAGCGCCTTGGCCGCAGGATCGAGCGCGGCGGCGCGAAAGAGAGCGCGCAGGCCCGCGCCCGCGGGACGGCGCAGCTCGCGCAGCCCGAGAGCTGCAATGGTGCGGTTCTCGCCTTTGAGCGGGACGGCGTCCGCAATTGTCGCGATGGCGGCCATCTTCAAAAAGCTGGGCAGAATTTTTTCGCGGAGCCGCACGGGATCGCGCCGCTGAAGCAACGCCTGCGCGAGCTTGAGGGCAAGGGCCGCGCCGCAGAGCGATTTTTCCGGATACGCGCATCCGGGCTGGTTGGGGTTCAGGATGGCCAGCGCGTCTGGGATGGCATAGCCCGTCTGAGGCAGATGGTGGTCGGTAATGATGAGGTCCAGTCCCAGCCGGCGCGCGGTCTCGGCCTCAGCAAAGGCTCTCATGCCGGTGTCGACCGTGACTACCAGCCGCACGCCGTCGGCATACGCGGCTTCGAGCACGCTCGATTGCAGGCCGTAGCCCTCGCGCAGCCGGTGCGGAATGTGAAAGCGGACGAGATCGCCGCTGCCGCCGAGCATTTCGATCGCGGTCTTGAGCAGCACCACCGCCGTGGTGCCGTCCACGTCGTAGTCGCCGTAGAGCAGAATCGGCTCGCGGGCGGCGATGCCGCGCTCCAGCCGGGCTACGGCTGCCTCCATGCCCCGCATGAGCCGGGGATCGTGCAGGTGCGCGTACTCAGGATTCAGAAAGGCATGCGCCTCCGCGGCCTGGGTGATGCCGCGCGCGCACAACAGCTCGGCGAGCACCAGCGGCAGCCGCGCATCTTTTGCCAAAGCGGAGGCGTCAGGATGCGGCTCGGCAAGGATCCAGCGCTCTGGGGGAAGCCTGCGCATCGCAACCCCGGAGCCCGGCTGCATTCCGGCCATGCTCACGCGGCTTACTCTTCCTCTTCGTCGCGGGGATGGGCGTCGTCGATCACGATGTCCTGGAAGGCTTCAATATCTTCGACCAGGGTCTGAAAGCGCTCATACCACTCGGTCGTGGTCTCGTGCAGAAATACCAGGCCTTGATACACAAAGCCAAGCTGAATATAGCCGAGCATGCCTGAGTATTTGCGCAGCCATTTGGCTTCGACCAGCTCCGTGGCCTCTTCGTCGGGAAAATTCATCTCCCCGGCTTCATCGATCAGCGCGTCCAGCTCCTCGCGCTCCATGGTCATTTCGCTGAAGGTGACAAAAGGCGCGCCCACGTGCTTGGCCATCTCCACGAAATCTTTCCAGGCGTCGGGATTCCCGCGCCCCTCCCAGAGGATCGAAGGAATGTCCTCGGTCACATAGCCGGGCAGACGGCGCAGGCCATGGCCCTCGATGAAGGCCACCATGTCGTCTTTGAGGGAGAGCAGGTTGTCGGTACTCATAGTCAAGCACTCATTCTCGCAGATGCGGCCGGGTTGGGAAGAAGGATTGTGGAAACTTCCGCGGGGCGCGGTTACGCCGGCACGCGGCACAGTCTATTGCCTCTGCGGGCACAGCGCCGGAAGTCCAGGCAGGCCTGCGCGCCTCGCCGGCTTCGCGTCGGCTATCCTGAAAAGGAACTCTGGGAGATTTGCACTTGCCCGTATTCGAACGCCACGTCTTTGTGTGCCACAACACGCGCCCCGCCGATGCACCCCGGCCCTGCTGCACCTGCGATGGAAAAAGCGAGCTGCACGCGCGGCTCAATCAACTGAGCAAGGAGGCTGGGCTCGGCGGCCGCGTGCGTATCAACAAATCCGGCTGCCTGGACCAGTGCGAGCACGGTCCCACGGTCGTGGTTTATCCGGACGCGGTGTGGTATGGCGGCGTGAAGCCGGAAGATGCCGAAGAGATTGTCGCCGAGCATCTCCTCGGCGGTCGTCCCGTGGAGCGGCTGCGCATTGCCGACGCGTGCCTGAACACAAAGAGCTGCCCGCACCGAAGCTGAGCCGCGGATCGGTTCCGCATAGGTCGGCTGGTTTGCGGTTGTGCTTTCCCATCCTGGCGGCAAAGACAAAGGCGCCGTGCCCAGAGGGCGCCCAAGTGGGGCGCCCGTTCTTGTTGCTCATCTGAGACTAGGAAGACTTGACCTGCGTGGTGTGCACGATGTGGATCTGCGTCTTGCCTTCGAACTCCGACGGATTTGAGGTCACCGTGACCACGACGGATTCCTGCTGGCTCTTGGCGTAAGTGATCACCGAGCCGTCCGCGCTGTCGAACGAAGTGGTGTTGGCGCTGCCGAACTTGCTCTTATAAAACGCGACCACCTGGTCCTTCGAGTCCGAGGTGACATAGGCTGCCGAGACCATGGTGCCCGTGGGCAGGGTCATACGCATACTTCCCTTGGCCGCCGTCGCGCCGGGATAGATGTCCGTACCCAGGTCCGACGAGCTGAAGGTCTCCGATGTATTTGCGGTAAAGGAACCGCCGGGCGTGCTCAGGGATAACTGCTCGCCGTTGGCCGCCATGCGGATGGCGTGGGCCGCGCGCCAAACCATGTATCCGAAGGCGCCCGCGCCCAGGATGCCCAGCCCGACGAAGACGGCCACGATGATCAAAATGATTTTCAAGGCGCTGGTTCCCTGCCTCGGCGCCGGAACCGCGGTTGGAACGGCGGTTTGCAGGGGAACGGCAACCGCAGGCGCTGCGGGTACGGGGGTTCCGCACGCGGAACAGACGTAAGCGCCAGGTACCACTTGAGCTCCACATTTCGAACAGAAACCGGCCACGATGCTCTCCTTTGCGGTGCGATTTTCGCTGCCACGATTCCTTTGAGGCCCTGGGGGAATACGCCACTATACCGCAAGGGTCCTTGTCCGGTCGCGGATTTTCCGCAGGCCGGGGGCAGGCGTTTACCGCTCGGGACGGCCCTGCAACGCCGGCGCCGGCCCTGTCTTACTGTGTACATCTTTCCGCTCAATGGTTTATCCTGAGCTTTAACCCATGATCTTCTCCCGCGAATACATTGGGTATCTCGCCCGCCGTACGGTCAAGCATCTGATTGACGCCAAATTGATCACCACCGGCAACCTGAAGGTGACGGAAGAGCGCGTCAATGCGGCCGTACTCGAAGAGCTTGCGCTCGAGGACCGCATCAATGAGGAGGTGCGCGTGATTCTCGAAGCCTACTCGGACGAGATGCGCAAATCCGGCGCACAATATGCCGAGATGTTCAAGAAGGTGAAGACCGAGCTGGCGAAAAAATACAAGGCGGTGCTATGAGGATCAGCCGCGACAAGCTGAACAAGCTGGCCCACACCGTGGCTGACACCCTGGCCGAGGTCGACGAGGTGGGCTTTCTCGAAGATCGCAACACCATCCGCCAGGAAGCGCGCAAGGCGCTGGAGATTCTGCTCAACGAAGAGGCCAAGATCGACAACTCCGCGCGGCTCAAGATCGCCAATCAGCGCAAGATCATTCTCGAAGGCTCACAGGAGTGGGACATTCTTTATCGGAAGTACTACAACGAGGAAGTGCGCAAACTGGGGATCTGAAGCGGCTGCCGGCCGGGCAATAGCCTTCGAGCTACGCGTTGGCCCGGAACCCCGATTTTTGCTAAAGTAAACCTGTGGCTGCTCCGGCCGCTTCCCCGCACAAGTGTGGCGCTATCGTCTAGGGGTTAGGACGTGAGATTGAGCCTCTTTCCGCTGCCGCAACTCCTCTGAATTCATACAATCAATTCAAAACACGACACTTACAGGCGAATTTCTCGCTCAGCAGTTTTGGTCAGAATTGCACCAAAATCGTCACTTTTTCGCCATTTTTCCGGACTGTGCTAGTAAATAGTGCTAGGAAGGTGGGGCTAGAACGTCAGATTTGGTCCGGATTCTTTCGGAATCTGCCCTGAACAAAGCAACTCATTCAGCAGACGCACAAACCAGCTTTTCAATTCATCTCTGGCTCATCCGATTGTGCTACCAAATCACCCGAAAATTGACATGCTGGATTCGATTTCGTCATCTTTCTGTATGCAGCGATGAGTTCGCATTCGACGCACTTTGTGCGGCGAGATTCAAGATTCTGCGCGGTCATACATGAAACCTCGATGAGAAGACCGGCGCGTTCGTGTTTGGAAATACATCCAACCTTGGTATTGCTGAAGGACATGCCTCGGACGCTACGCACTCGAAACAATTATGCAGGATTGCCGCAGGATCGCATTCATCCGGCCACTGTCCCGGAGGAGATCAGAGCGTTGACTTCTGGGACTGGAAAGATCGATTATTCCGATAAGCTTAGGAAGATCAATCCATCTCCAGTTTCTCCCGATTGTGTATCCGGTCCCTGAGGCGGAACGATGAAGAGACTTTTGCTGACAATGCCCGGGCCGTCATGCCCTTTCCGGTGCAGGTACTGTTTTGCCGAATTCCGTCAGTATAAACCGCAAAAACATCTCGAAGACGTCGCTTTAAACCCTGCCCTCCTAGATGACGTGGAGATAGTGTATCCGGCGTGTGACAACGACCTCTTAGCATTCAGTCATGGCATTGACTACTTGAAAAGAGTCGCCGAGTTTGGACGATCTATCAGCTTTTCGACTAAGGCGGCTATCACGGAAACAACGGCGAAGGAACTCGCGGCTGTTTCGCGTGTCCTTGAAGCGTCAGGGGCGGTTTTAAAAGTTGGGATCTCGTTTTCCACGCTAGACATTCCGTCATTTGAGCCTGGGACATGCTCCTATGCAAGGAGGCTCGAGAATCTCCAGACGTTGCAGAAATTTGGGATCGCCCACTGCGTGATTCTCAAACCTATACTTGCGCAATGCAGCATCTCTCAATACGAGGCAATCGTCCATGATTGCTGCGATTCAACTGATCTGCTCCTTGTCGGAGATGAATATTTGGATGACGAGGATTCTCGAAATGCAGAGGGCGTCAATTATCGAGAAGTGAATTGGCTTGCCGGTACACCTAAATGGCCAGTGAGGGAGTCGCCAGAGAAGAAGCGAGAAATCGTCCTCTATGCGAAGACGATGAACTTCGAAGTCTTTGAATCAGACCTCACATTGATGAAATACCTGGTTACCTCGGCTTTCACAACACAATGAGCCTAAAAGAAGATTTACTTACGATCGCAGGGTTCGGAGCAGTCATTGTGATACTGCTAGAGGCGATCACGCGTGTTCGAGACAAGCTCGTAGAGCTCGGATGGATTGCTCCTACGAGTTGGCTGGGCGCAATGGTGTATCGGCGAAGACGCGCTGACATCTGTTCTGTATTACAGGAAGTTGGCTTCGATGGTGATCAGTTCCTCGCAATCAAGAACAGTTTAATAACCCGACTTTTTCGAAGGAAGGGTTCTTCGAGAAAACAGCCGCTTGAAGAGCAAATCATAGAAACACTCAGACCTTGGATCAAGCTCGTTCCAGAAGGCTTCCACAGGGAAGGTGTCGTCAACAATCACTATATCGATACCATGGGGGCGATGTACTATTCGTCAGCCCATCAAATGCGTCTGTATGAGTTGCTTGCACAATGGATTGTATTGCTTCAGCATCACGCAGAGATCCCCTGTTTTGATGTAATTCTTGGCAACAAGGAAGGAAATACCAAGCTCGTAGACGAAGCCTGCAACTGCATTTCTCCAAGTGGCCAAGTATCGACCGTCGTCTGCAAGGGAGAGCACGATGCGTCACGAGTTGGCATCAGAGGTACGACAATAAATCGTATAGATTTTGAGGGGCTTGAGGCTTTTCTGCTTTCTAATCAGAATCGTGCAGCTCGGGCTAAGTCTGACCCAAGCTACCGGTTTCGGGTGATCGCCGCAGATGACAACTGTACCTCGGGCAGATCACTCGTGAGCGCGATTCAAAGGTTCAACAGGCTCATTCAACAGGACGACTTGCCCTTTATGCCTATCACAGATGCAATCACACTCTTTGCCATCAAATCTGAAAGTACCGCAGACACCTTCACGAATGCCGATGTACGTCTTCACACGGTGTTTGTGCTGGGTAACTCGGAAATGGAGCAGATTAAGAGCGAATCAACTCGCAAACTTCTGAAACAAGTCGACCGGCTTAAAGATGGTTACGGATGTGATTTCTCTAGATCGTGCAAAGTTCAGAACCGTTCTTGGCTGAGGTTGCGTAAAAAGGAAGATTGCGAACAGGCGGTTACTGATCACGTCAACTGAATCTGCGATTAATAATTTGGAGCAAACTCACCGTTAATCACTCAGCACATTGAGTAGTTTGCAGAGGGCGTTTTTAAGGATCTCGGCGTCTTAGTCTCACGCCCCAGAGTGTCAATTGCGCCATGCTCGTCAACTAGAGTCTTCTACCGGCCCAGCTCGCAACGCAAACTCATTGGTCCCGCCGAGACGCGCCTCAACGGCTTGGACTCTTATCGAAGCCGCACATCGCAACGGTTTCCTTCGTCGTTGGCCAGCGAGATTTCTGGGATGCATACGCGATGCGGGCACGAAGAACCTCAATGTTCTCGAACTGGTGACGCGCGGACTTCACGAGTTTATCTACCGCTTGGAGTGCGCGAACCGAATATCACGCTGCTTTGAACCGTCTTGCGGCGGCGGCGAGTGACGGCTCCTTCTTCGAAAGCCACAACGCCAGCACCGATGGATCGAAGCATCGGGAGCCGCCGATCACAAGCGATGGAATCTTTCGTTTCTCGGCCAGTCGATAGATGGAATAGGGTGACTTCCGAAGCAGCGTAGCGACATCGCGGACCGTGAGCAATCCGCGGGCCGATTCGAGCGCTGAGAGGATATTGAACATCTCCGGCGATTCCGACCGCACTTCTTGGTCAGAATCGGCGCGCCTGGGCGGGAACTTCGTCTTGGGGGAAGCAGTGTCGTTGTTTTGGCGGGGTCCGATCGTTTTGCGCATGAGGATTCTCCAGTTGGCCCTTTCTGCGAGCCGTGTCATATCTTTGCCTAATTGTGCGCAAAAGGTCTAATGACAAATCAGCCGAGAGTGATGACTCCGCAGCATCACGACTATGCAAGCGCGAAGCGTGTAGGGAGAATCAAACTTGACAACACACGGCGATTTTTCGAGAATTGTGGAAAACGAGGTTGTTCTGTGTAAATTCTGGACGCATTTGGAAGAGTTTGGGAGCCTTGGACAATCATCCACTGAGGACTTCTTCCATGCGTCGCCATCATTCGCTCCATTTGGACGATCTCCGCATCGTCCTTGCCGTTGCAGAAGAACGCAACTTCCATCGCGCCGGAGTCAGAGTCGGATTGACCCAATCTGGCGTGACACGTGCCATAGCGAGAGTCGAGCGGCAAGTTGGCACGCTCATCTTCGAGCGGAGCCACAACCGGTACGAAAGCGTTTCGACGACCGACGCGGGCTGCCACTACATCGAGCGGATCAAATCGGCCGTTGCGCAAACAGAGATCGCCGAGGCCTCTGCCCGCGAGGCACGGAATGGAATCGTCCATTGCATTGTCGTGGGACGATCCATCTATACGGACAGGCGCATTCTGGGAATTCTTCGCACGATGGATCTTCCCCTTTATTCCAATCTGGTGGTCGACTTCAAGACGAAATTGCCCGCTGAACTTCCAATTTGCGTTCGCACCGGCGAGCTCGACTTAGCAATCGTAAGCAACTCTGCTGAAAATCCCTACCTGATTCCCAAAGTTCTGCGCAGCGTTCCGTTCAGTGTTGTCCTGCCGCGAGAGCATCGCTCCGCGAACAAGCAGTCAGTGACATTGAAAGATCTTGCGTCAATACCCTGGGTCCTATTTGAACGGCATATTCATCCGCTGCTTTACGACGGCTTTATCGATCGCGCGCATCAACTCGGGATTAAGATCAAGCGCATTTACCACATTGCGCAAGCGGAAGAGGCCTGCGAAGTGGCGCGCACGGTGGGCGGAGCAGCATTCCTTTCCGTTCAAGGCGCTGAACACGCAGCGAAAGACGAACTGATTACTCGTCCCCTTGAAGAGAAGGGCATTTTCCTGAAGACACAAGTTTTGATCCGGCGTGACAATCCATCCAAACTGGCAAGCGAATTTGTTCGCGCATTTATGAAGCGGCTCGATCATGCCGGCCTTTATCAGCCCGAGCTTCCGCTTCTTTCGGGGAACGGCCGTCACGTCGAGTCTGCACAACCTTCTCTTTTCACTACCACCGGCGCCTCTGTTTGAGCACTTGCGCCGGTTCTTCGTCGCTCCTGTGGGGTCTGATTTCGTGGAAAATGAAGTGCGGTTGTTACGTCTCGGAAATCCCACTTTGTCTGGCGCGCGCTACCTGACCCCTCGAATTGCGGCCGATCACAGAACCCTTAAAAGTTAAGAACTGTCCGGCACAATAAGCTAATGGGCGCGCAGCACTAAAAGCTAATTTGTGCACGTCGACAAAAGCTAATCTTGGGACAAGTCCTCTTGGCGACACCAACCGAAAAACTCACACAGTCAAGTGAAATTCTTGGAGAGCTCAACTCCGTCGATGGTTGAACTTTCTGCACGGTTTGGTGCACACCCCACCTGCCGGCACACCCACTAGTGTCATGGAGCGGGCGGTGGGATTCGAACCCACGCAGTGCCAGGTTGGAAGCCTGGTGCCTTTCCGCTTGGCGACGCCCGCTCAAAAATGGTCCAGGGGGTGGGGCTCGAACCCACGACCTCGCGATTATCGATCGCGCGCTCTGCCAACTGAGCTATCCCTGGATACACAATCCAAATTGGTGCCGGGTGCAGGAGTCGAACCCGCGTAGCTTGCTTGTAAGACAAGCGTTCTTCCGTTGAACTAACCCGGCCCTTCCGTTACAGAACTGGAGCGCGTGATGGGGCTCGAACCCACAACCTTCGGCTTCGGACGCCGACGCTCACATCCATTGAGCTTCACGCGCATTCACAAAACAAAGTGGGGCCGTCCGCGGGACTTCAACCCGCATCTTCATCGTTAGGACCGATGTGCTCTTTGCATTGAGCTAGGACGGCGAATTGGAGGCCCCGGCGAGATTCGAACTCGCGACCCGCTCTTTAGAAGAGAGCCGCTCTCATTCCACTGAGC
>DATJRT010000273.1:0-4096 GCA_035504495.1 Occallatibacter sp. | reverse complement strand
CGCAAGAATCACGCAACAGAAGCGCGCATCTCATTCAGGGCAACGGCAAGTGCGGAGCCGAGGGACTGCTGCGCCTCAGGCGTGAGCTTTGCTCCGTGGCTGGTGAGGTAAAAGACGTCGATGGCTGTCTCGCCCTCGGTGTCGATGAGCGCAACTTTGATGTTGCACTGGTGGGTTGAGAGCGTGAGAGCGATCTGGCGCAGCAGGCCGGGTAGGTCCTGCGCGACGACCTGCAGCAGCGTGGAGTGCGTGGAGGATTCGGAGTCGAATTCGAGGCGCGTGGCGACTTCGACTTTGAAGCCGGAGGGGTGGTTCATGTGCTTGCGCGCCGCAAGAAGCTGCTCCACCGAAGCCTTTTGCGCGACCACGTCGTGAAGATTGGCCAGGAAGCGGTCTCTTTCGCTGGGATTCAGCTCGATGGTGCGGAAGACGTCGGTGAAGTGGAAGCTGTCGACGATGACGCCGGCCTCGTTGGAGAACGCTCCGGCGCGCACGATGTTCATGCCCCATGCGGCCAGCGCGCCGGCCACGTCGGCGAAGAGGCGCGAGCGGTCGCGGGTGATTACGGTGAGGTCGAAGAGCTGACGGTTGGGGCGCAGGTCGAGCTGGACCGGGTCCTTGTCGAGATTGAGCGCCATCTCGAAGTGATGGCGGATCTGCTCCGGCAGGCGGGTCTGCAGATAGCGCTGCGGCAGCCCCTCGAGGAACTGCTTCAGGTTGTCGTGCTGGCTGGTGGGGACCATGGAGCGGATGCGATTGAGCAGGGTGGGATCGATAGCGGCGTGGTAGCGGGTTTCATCCACGGAGCGGTCCATGAAGTTGGCCGTGGACATATAGAACTGCCAGAGATTTTCCGCCTTCCACGGGGTAAGCGCGTCGGGGTTCACGGCCTTGATATCGGCAAAGGTCATCAGCGTGAGCATCTTCAGCAGCTGCGGGCTGCCGATCTTCTCCGCAAAGCTGCGCACGTTTTCGAGATCGAAGATGTCGCGGCGCATGGCCGAGGACATCTCCAGATGCAGGCGGATCAGCTTGAGAATGGATTCGCGCTCCTCGGCGTCGAAGTCCAGGCGGGCCAGAAAGCTGTCGGCCAGCTCCACGCTCTGCCCCGCGTGCTCCCCGTTGCGGCGCGCCTTGCCCGTGTCGTGCAGCAGCAGGGCCAGCAGGAACAGGTCGAGCCGGTCGACTTCAGGCAGCAGTTGCGCCAGGCGCTGCTCGTACTCGTGCGCCGGCTGGCGCAGGCTGTGCACGTTGTCGATGGTGAGAAAGGTGTGCTCGTCCACGGTGTAACGGTGATAGCTGTCGCGGATCACCAGCGCGTCGATCCCGTGAAACTCGGGGATGAGCATCTCCAGCACGCCCAGAGCGTGCATGGTCCGGAGCGCATGCGCCGCGTGCGGGCCCAGCAGCACCTCGCGCAGCGCATTCCACAGGTAAGGCCCTTCGGGAATGTGAATGGCGAGCACCGGCAGCGCATCCGTGATGCGGTCCTCGGCGGCCTGCGAAAGCGTGCAGCCATGCGTGGCCATCAGCGAGAAGATGCGCAGGATGGCCGCGGTGTCATTGAACTGCGCGCCGGGCAGAATGTCGATGCGGCCCTGGTCGAGGAGAAAATCGGTTCCCGCGATAGGCGTGCGCCGGCGGCGAAACTGTCGGTAAAAGCTCACCGGGGCGGGCAGGTGCTCCATCAGCAGCGCGGCGCGGCGGTAAATCACGCGCGCATGGCGATAGTAGGTGCGCATCCAGTAGGAAGGGTCGGCCGTGCCCCGCGTTTCCAGGCCGATCGAGCGCGCCGCGGCTTCGTCCTGCGACTGCCAGTCGAGGGTGTTGTCGTCGCGCCCGTGGCGGAAGTGCAGGAAACAGCGCGCCGCAGCCAGAAAATCGAAAGCGGCCTCGGCGTCGCCCCGGGCGCTCTGGAAAACCCCGCCGCGCTGCCGGGGCCATTCCTTGGCTTCCTTGAGATGAAAGAGCACCGCGAACCACACCGCCAGGTGGTAGTCGCGCAGCCCGCCGGGACAGTCCTTCAGATTCGGCTCGAGGTGAAAAATGGTGTTGCCGTACCGGGCGTGGCGGGCGCGCACAATCTCACCCAGCTTCTGGGTGATGGTGTTCCACTCGCTCAGGACGAGGCCGGGAAAGCTGACCTGGTGGAGCTGCTGGTAAAGGGGGAATTGGCCGGCGAGGAAGCGGCGATCGAGGGTGGCAAGGGTGAATTCGAGGTTATCGTGATCGAAGCGGCCGGCCTCTTTCACGGTGCGCGAGCTGGGACTGGCCCGCAAGCCGATATCCCACATGCCCTGGATGATCGCCCGCACAGCCTCGCGCGATTGCTCCTCGGTCTTTTCGTCGGCAAAGGCAAAGAGCACGTCGATATCGGAATAGGGGAACAGGTCCTTGCGCCCGTAGCCGCCCAGGGCCAGCATGGATACATTGAGCGCGGGCTGGCCGGCAAAGGCTCTGCGCCACATTTCAATGAGGATACGGTCCACCACAGCGGAACGCCGGCGGATCGCCGCAGTGCCGTCCCCGGTGCGCTCGCAGGTCTGGCGCACAAGCGCCATCTCCTTGAGATACTGCTCCCGAAGATCGTCTACGGCTAGAACGACTGGCTGCATGAGATTGTTCGCGTGGCCTGCCCAGGGCAAGAAGGAATTGTTAACAGCATAAGACATAATCGCCGTAAGGTGAACCCGTCCCCGGCCGCGCGGGCGGGGGAAAGGGCCTTCGGCGCAGCGGATTTGCACAGAAATTGCCGGAAACACGCCTTCGCGCGTAAACCGGAGATCGATTCCGGCAGTCTTTCCCTAAAGGTTCCAAGCGAATCTCCCGGGGCCGATCTTCATGCAAAATGCCCAAGCTGGTTGCGGCCGGGGCGCCGGCAGCGGCCGGATTTCCCCTGGGCGGCGATGCGCAACGCTCGCCGCTTGGGTTTTGCTTTGCGCCCTGGTTTTGTCTTCCGGATCGACGCGTGCTGCCGGGTTCGATGCTTCTATCGCAATCCGCGTTCCCGGCCCGGGTGCGCGCCCGCAGATCGCCTTCGCCTGCTGCGACCAGGGGATCGGACCCATGCAGGCGTTGTTCGCGGACCCCGGGGTGACTGCGCAGCTCAAGCGCCTCGGCGCGGGCGTCGGCGTCGCCATTCAGGACTTTTCTCCCGAGCGCGCCGACCTCGTGCGCCGGCTCAACCAGGCAGGAATTCCGGCCATCGCGTGGCTCCTGCTGGCAAAATCGGACGGCTACTACCTCAACGCCGATAACGCCCCTGCGGCTGCCGCGCGCGTAGACGCTTTTGAGCAATGGACGCAGCAGAACCATCTCCAGTGGGCCGCGGTCGGGCTGGACATCGAGCCGGACTACGCCCGGTTCAAGGGCCTGAGCGGCCATCGCTGGCAATTGGCGGCGACGCTCCTGCGGCGGGCGTTCGATTTCCGGCGCATGGCGCGTGCGCGCCGCCAGTACGCGGCCCTGGTCCGCAAGCTGCAGGTTGACGGCTATTCCGTTCAGACCTATCAGATGCCCTACGTGCTTGCCGAGCGCCGTGAGGGATCCGCCTTGGCGGACCGGTTGCTGGGCACGGTCGACGTTCGGGGCAACGAAGAATACGTGATGCTCTACACGAGCTTTGCCCGTCCGGCGGGAGCGGGCGTCATCTGGGAACTGGGACCGGAGGCGCAGGGCATCGCCCTTGGCAGCACTGACGGTGAGGGGACCGCCGGTTCCGGCACCGGGCCGCTGAACTGGGACGAATTCTCGCGCGACCTGATCGTGGCCGGCCATTTCTCCCGCAGCCTCGGCGTCTACAACCTCGAAGGCTGCGTGCGCCAGGGCTTTCTTGCGCGCCTGAACACGATGGATTGGAACGCGCCCGCCGTCATTCCCGCCGCGTCGGTCTCGCGCGCCCAGCGCCTCGGCTTTCTTGTCCGCTGCCTGTTCTGGGTGAGCGCGCATTGCCTGCTCCTCGTCTGCTGCGCGGTCCTGGTCGTCGCCGCCGTTTTTCGCCAGAGGCGCTTGAGCAGAAGGATGAAGAGCTCCGTCATGGCCATCCGGCTGAGGAGCTGACGCCACCCGGAAAACATTCTCCTTGACAGCTTAGGAG
>DATJRT010000272.1:0-13631 GCA_035504495.1 Occallatibacter sp. | reverse complement strand
GTGCCGCCCAGGATTGCGGGATCGAGCTTGAAACGCGCGTCGATCTTTGCGCCGGCCAGTCTGGCCACTTCGGCAACCAGCCGGCCGCGCTCTTCGGCGGCGAGCTCGCGCGCGGTGACGATCTCCGCGGGGCAAATGCCGAGCTGTTCCTGAAGAAGCCGGCGATAGGCTGCGATCACTTCCGCCACGTGGCCGATGCGGTCGTTATCGATGAGCAAGGCGATCAGGTTGCGCAGCTCCTTTTCCAGTCCCAGCCGGGCGTTCAAGGTGTCAAGGAACGCGACCTTCTGCGCGTTGGGAACGGCCGGGTTGACGAAGAAGGTGCGCAGCTCCGCGCTCCCTTGCCAGGTGGCCAGAAAGTCAGTCAGATGGCGGTCGATGGACGCGGTGTCGAGTCGCGCCGCGGTGACGACATCGGCAAAGGCGGCGGCGTAGCGGGAGACGAAGGCGGGCATTAGTTGGCGCCTCCTTTGCTTCCGCCGTTGCGGCCTGCTTCGGAGATGAACTCGGAGATGAGGGCGCGATCGGTCTCCGGCGTAAGGGCAAGCTGCTTCTCAGCCTGGCCGATGGCGAGATCGGCGGCGAAGTGGCGCAAGCCGCGGCGGGCCTGCGCAGCGGCAGCGGCGATCTCCTGCTCAGCCGCGGTGAGAATGCGCGCGGACTCTTCGGCGATGGAGGCCTTGATGCGCTTTTCGTCCTCGAGGCTCTCCTGCTCGACCTGCGCGCGAAATTTCGCAATCTCATCGGCGAGCCCGGCAAGGCGCGATTCCACCGCGCTCAGGCGGCTGTTGGCGTCGGCCGTGGCTTCGTGGGCCGACTTAATCTCGCGGTTGAGCGTCTCCGTGCGGCCGCGCAGCGCGCGGGGAAGGATGCGGGCCAGAGGAAGAACGATGGCGAGGATGATGATGACGAAATTAATGGCTTCAAAGATTTTGGCCGTAGTCTCTACATCGAGGCCCATCATCCGGCCGATCCTGGCCACGATGGGCGCGTGGCGGAAGACGTTGAGCTCTTTCTGCTCGTCTCTGGGCGTGGTTTGAGCGGCTTCGTTGGCGTCGAATGAGCTGGAGCTGGCGGAAGCCGGGGCGGAGGCTGCGGGCTGCTGCGCCATGGCGTAGCGCGATGCGCCTGCGAGCCCGAGAGCCGCCGCGGCGAAGAGCAGAAGCGGGGAGAGCAGAACCGGAAAGACGCGGGCAAATCGAAGCTGCGGCAGGATGTTTCTCAACGGGAACCCCCGGCGGCCGCGGGCAGCACGGCGCGAATGGCCCGCTGGGCGAGTTCGGCGGCCGAAGCCTGAATGGCCCGCCTGGCTTGCGCGGCCTCAGCCTCAACCTGCGCCGCTGCCTGGTTCACCGTGTTTCCGGCGGCTTTGCGCGCCGTTTCCAGGGCGGCGTCCCGCTCCTGGTTCCACTGCTTCATGCGCTCCTCGCGCAGCTTGTAAGCTTCCGCGCGCGCCTGGCGCAACCGGGCGGCGTACTCGGCAGTGCGCTTCTCAGCCTGCTCAATGGCTTTGCGCGCGTCCTCCATGGCGCCCAGGGTAAGGGCGCGGCGCTTTTTCAGGGTTGCCGTGAGCGGCGACTGGATGAGGAACTGGTAGGCCAGAACAAGGACGATAAAAAGCAGAGCTGTGGGTATGGCTCCGACCAGAAGTGCCCCGACTTGTTGGAGTATCTCTTGCATGTTCTGTGGGGATGCGCTCCGGGTATTGCGACGGCTTCAGGTTGGGTGGAACTCCCTTTTTTTATCAGGGGTGAAAGCTGGAAGTCAACGCGGGCAAAGGCCATCTTTCCGCGCCCGGTGACGGCGGTCACGCAACGGAAGATTTCTACAAAATAGAGCTTGCTTTTGCCCAAAACAAGCCTAAACTAAACATACCACCTAGACCCGGTCCAGGGTCCAGCGGGCACCCGGTTTCGGGAAGACCTTCCACTCCCGATTCCGGAGGCCCGCTTCTTAATTTTCCAGGGTAAATTTGGCGAGCTGCGACGAAGCGGGCGCGGAGCGAGCTTCAAGGGCTGTCGGCTCACTCCGACTTGCCGATGAATGCCGCCAGATCGTCCTTGAGCTGGTGCAGGGCATCCACGTTGAGATAGATCATGTGGCCCGAGGGGTAATAGCCGAACTGGATGTTGCCGCGCAGAGGCGGGTCGAGCTCCATGTGCGAGATGTCGTACTCGGTGATGAAGAAAGGCGTGGCCAGGTCGAAGTAGCCGTTGGCGGAAAAGACGTGGAGGTGGGGATTCTTGCGGATGGCGTCGGCCAGGTCGGCCGCGACATAGGGTTGAGCCTGCTCGGCATAGCGGCCGGGCACGCCGCTGGGAGGGGCGCCGACGGGTTTGTGCTTCCACTCCCACTCGATGGTGTCGTATGCGGTGGGGCGGTAGGTGTCGTCGGTGTCGTACTTCAGCTCGCGCGAGAGGTAGTCGTGGAAGGCGCCGACAAAGGCTCCGGTGATGCCGGTGTCAGAGGCATCGTAGCCGGGGTTCTCGCCCGCGGCGTCGAGATCGGTGCCTTCAAAGCGCATGTCGTAACGGCCCAGCGTCCTGCGGTCGTCGCGGAGCACCTCTTTGCGGAACCGCGAAGGCGCGATACGCAGATTGCACTCCTTGATGTAGTCCACGCTGAGGCCGGTAAAGTGGCTCACCTGCTGCGCCACGGAGTCGAGTTCGGCAGCGGAGAGCGCGTCGCCCTGGAAGAGCGCGTGCGCGTATGGCCCTGCCGCGAACTCGCGCGCCTGCTGCACCCAGCCGGCCAGGCTGGCCGGCTTGTTGGGAATCTTGTCGAAGTACCAGGCTGCGGCCGCGTAGCTGGGCAGGTTGCCGATGTAAAGCATGTCGTAGCCGCCGGCGCGGATGTTGTAGTTGAGGATGGATGAGATGAGCACGACGCCGTTCAACTGCACCCCATCGGAGCCCAGCAAGTCAGCCAGCGCAGCCGAGCGCGTGGTTCCGTACGATTCACCGATGAGGAACTTGGGCGAGTTCCATCGCTGATTGACGGTGAGGTAGCGGAGGATGAAACGGTCGAAGGCACGCAGGTCAGGGTCGACGCCGGTGAGGTCCTTTGCGGTGCCCTTGCCCACGGCGCGGGAGTAGCCGGTGAGCGGCGCATCGATAAAAACGAGGTCGGTCTTGTCGAGCAGCGAGTACTGGTTCGGGATCAGCTTGAAGGGCGGCCCGGCAGTGGGGTCGGGACTATCCGTGACTACGCGCACCGGTGAAAACGAACCCATGTGCAGCCACAACGTGGACGATCCCGGGCCGCCGTTGTAGAGAAAGCTTACGGGCCGCGTGGAAGGATCGGCGCCGTCGAGCGTGTAAGCCACGTAAAAGATGCTGCCGTAGGGCTTGTCGTCCTGATCGCGAATGAGGAGCGTGCCGGCGGTGGCCGTGTACTTGAGCGATTTGCCATCGAGGGTCAGCTCGTGATGCGTGGGGACGGCCCTCTCCGGAGGAATGGGAAGCTCCTTGGAGCCGTCTTTGGAAGTATCTTTGGCGGCGCTGTTCGGGTTATCCGGCGCAGCCGCCGGAGGCGCGGGGGTGGAGTTTGTCTCCTGCGCACGAGCGTAGGAGGCGAGCGACACAGCAGCCACGGCAACCGGCAGGCAGAGAGCAAGCCTGAGGGCATTCTTCAGCGCAACTTTCATCAAAGGGAACCTCCTGGAGATGCGGCTCGACCGGCACTCCGATCGAGCGGGCTTGCTGTGGACGGGGTCACGCACCCTGCGCGGCGCGGAAGGCGTGGATGAGTGTTGTGACGCGAACATCCTAACACGCGAGCAGACACCCGTTGCCGCCGAATGCGGGCCTTAGCTAGGGGCGCGCATCGGTTGCAGTTTTATCCACCGTGAGCAGGCCGTGGGCACGCAGCCAGATTTCCAGCAGGTTGGGCCATTGATCGAGAGCCGGGTCGCCCTTGCCCAGGCCGGAGCCGTGGCCGCCGTGATCAAAAATATGCAGCTCGGAATCGACGCCGGCCTTCACCAGCGCGTCGTAAAAGCGCAGCGACTGCTGGACGGGGACGGTCTCATCGGTGAAGGTGTGATAAAGGAAGGTGGGTGGCGTGTCCCTGGTGACGAAAAGGACCGGGTCGTACCTGGCGCGCAGCGCGTCGCACCGGTCCATCACGTTGAACTCTTTGCAGTAGCTCAGGTGCGAGGTGTCGGTGGTGATGGCGTCGATCCAGGGATAGCCGAGGACAAGGTAATCGGGCCGGCTGGAGACGCGGTCGATGGGATCCTCGGCATCTGCGTTTCCCTCAACGGGCTGCGTGGCGGCGAGCGCGGCCAGATGGCCTCCGGCGGAGAAGCCGATGAGCACGATGCGGCCGGGCGCGATGTGATAGTCGGCGGCGCGTGCGCGGACGGTCTGGAGGGCGCGGCGCGCGTCGAGCAGCGGAACCGGCAGCAGGTAGCCGTTGGAGCTGAGGCGGTAACTGAGGATGAAGGCGATGAAGCCGCGCGCGGTGAACCAGTCGGCTACCTGGCGGCCTTCAAGATTGCCGGCCAGATGCGTGTAAGCGCCGCCGGGAAAGATGACGACGGCGGAGCCGTTGGCTGTGCCGCGTTCAGGTTCGAGGACGGTGAGCGTGGGAATGTCGTCGCAGGTGGCGCCCCTGGCCTGGGGCGCGGGGCCTGGCCAGAGGCGGATGGTTTCCACGCCGAGGAAAGCATTATTGGTGCCGGCGACGGCGCAGGGCGAGAGCTGGGCGCGGGCGGCGACGCATGCGAGCAGGGCGGAGAGAAGAAAGGCAAGGGAACGGTTCATGAGAGGCATCCGATTTCGCATGGATTATACGGCCAATCAGGCGCCCGATCCCTGAAACCTGAAACCCGATCTCTCTTATCTATAGCCAAATCGCCTTGTGACCGGGGCAATCGTCGGCGGCCTGGACGCAGAGCGCCTCCGCCAATTCGAGGCCGTAGCGCGCGAAATAATAGGCTGCGCCGTGCACGCGCTCCTGGAGCACACCGCCGGGAAAGAGCGCCGCGGCGAGGGTCTCCGCGTGGCGCGTAAGCGTGGCCTCGCGCTGGAGCTGGAAGTTGGCGGCCAGCGTGCGCAGGCGGTTCATCTGGTATTGAATCTTGCTGGCCGCGGTTTCGGCGGATTGGCCGAGGCCTTTGTCCTGCGACTGCAGCCACGCCACCAGTGCGGCGAGCTCGGCGTCGAGGGCCTGCGCGGTTGTTTCGAGCTTGTTGCGGGTTTCAGGCGGCATGGAGCGCGCGGCGAGCGAACGCGCCAGCGAGGCCGCATCTTCCGAGAAGACCTGCTCGAGCGAGAGCGCGTGCTTGCGCAGCAGCTCGCCCACGTGCGGCTCAATGAGCGTGGCCGAAAGGCGCGCGGCGGGCGGCGTCTGCGCCCCAAGAATGCGTTCAAAGAGCACTGCAGATTGCGCCAGGTAAGCAATCTCCGCGGGGCCGGCCACCTGCACCGACGTCCCAAGCAGGAAATCCTGAAAGACGGGACGCAGCAATGCGGAAGGGGAGATGCGCTCGGGCTCGGAGGCAAGAATGCCGAGAAGATCGGCGGTGGAGAAAGTCTCCGTGCCGGCGTGCCACAGGCCGCGCGGCTCGGTGGCCGTGGGCGGCGTGCGCTTGAGCGCCTGGCGCGCGCCCGTCTCAACGTCGAGAAGAAAGAGCAGGCTCGATTGCGGCGCCACCGCGACCTGGACCTGATAGCCGGCCGCTTCGAGGGCGCGGTTGCGCTCGAGCAGCGCGGCATGAAGCTCGTCCGCGCGCTCGAGGGCGGCGCGCAGAACGGGTGCGCCGAGGCGATGGAAGTCGCGGCCGCTCGCGTCCAGAACCAGCAGCCCCTGCGCGGCGAAGGCGGTGGCGTAGAAGTGCGCGAAGGCCTGCGCGAAGGTGCGGCCGGGCCTGTACTCCTCAACGAGCCGGGCAGCGGAGCCGGAGAGGTCGCGAACCTGGTTGGCGAGGGCAACGATCGAATCGTCGAAAGCGATGCCGCCGGCGGGGCGCGCAGCATCCGGCGCGGAGGCGTAGACCAGCTCTTTCATCTCGCGCCCGGGGAGGGTGACGTGGTTCACTTCGGCAAAGTCGTGATCTTCGCTTGCGAGCCAGAAGATGGCCACATGCGGATGCCCTGCGGCCGTGGCTTTTCCGGCGCGGGCGATGGCGGTGGCTGCCTTGAAGGGCGTGAAGAGCGGGCCTCCGAAGAGCCCCACCTGCTGGCCGGTGACCACAGCGCCTGCGCCCTGGGCGAGCGCGCGGAGCGCGGCCTGCGCGGGAGCGTTTCCGGATGCATTCGGGGTTTCAATCTTCGATGCATTCTGCGCGGCGAGAAGACCGACGAGCTCCGGCCAGTGGGCCGGCAGCGGCGGACGCACGCGTTCCTCGTTAGGCAGTGGAAGAAAAGCGCGGAGGGCCTGCGCAGCTTCGCCGCCCGAGCAAAAGTCCTGAAAGAGCCGGCTCAGGCCCGGCGTGGCGGCAAGGGGAAGACAGTCTGCGATCCCGTTTGCGATGTTGGTTGCGTTCAAGTGCGTTCCAATGGCCTCAGGAAGAATGTGGGAGCGTTCCCCTTAAAGGATGCCACGGCGGGGGGATTCGATGCAGAAGGCCGAGTCCGGCAACAGGCGGGTGCTTGCGTATACTTTTTTTGATTGATGGGGATCATCAGAATCTTGCGTGCGAATGAGGCGGGAGCGATGGCGAAGAAGGGAAGTTCCGAAAAGGCCGCGGAAAAAAGGGGCAAAGACGCCCGGCGAAAGAAATCCGCAAAACCAACCGGCGGGAAAGCGGAGATCGCGATGCAGGCGACGGCCCGGGTGCTCAGCTCCGAGGTGGTGTACACGGGGCCGCTGTTCCGCGTGCTACACGACAAGATCATCGAGCCCGGCGGGCGCAGGAACGAGCGCGAAGTCATCCGCCATAACGGCAGCGTGGTGATCCTGGCGCTGGATGCGTCGAAGAACAAAAAGAACCCGTGGGTGGTGATGGAACGGCAGTACCGGCACGCCGCCAAACAGTTCCTGTGGGAGCTGCCCGCAGGCAAGATCGATGCAGGCGAGAAGCCGCTGGAGGCGGCCAAGCGCGAGCTCATCGAAGAGACCGGCTATCGCGCCAAGAAATGGAGGCCGCTGGTCGAATACTTTGCCAGCCCCGGGTTTCTGGGCGAGTCCATGAAGGTGTTTCTGGCCGAAGGATTGCAAGCCGGAGAAGCGCAGCCGGAAGAAGACGAGACCATCGAGCTGCGCCTGGTGAAGCTCTCAGAGGTGCTGAAGATGATCGAAAAGGGAGCGATACACGACGGCAAAACCCTGACCGGCGTGCTCTGGTATGCGCGCTTCCGCGGCAAAGGCGGAAAGAAGTAAGGATGAGCGCAGAAGCTGCGCATTTTCTCCGAGTTAGGAACCCAGGGTTTTTACCAGGAACGGGCCGGCTGAAGCAGCCGGCCCGTTTCACTTTGTGGATTATTTCCTGAAAAGGCGGATCAACCTTTCCCCCTTTAATCACGTCTTAAAAAGTATCGGTGTGAGAATCCCTCTCAGTCACCAAGACTCTTCGATACTCCAAACTAAGGAAGGCAGGAACCTGTGGCTCAGTACAAGGGAAAGGTGAAGTGGTTCAACAACGCCAAGGGCTACGGATTCATCGGACGCGAAGACGGACCGGATGTATTCGTTCACTATTCGGCGATTCAACTGGACGGATACAAGACGCTCAAAGAGGGCGACGAAGTCGAGTTCGATATCGTGGAGGGCCAGAAAGGCCCGCAGGCGGATGCCGTAGTCCGCTACCGGGATAGTGCCCATACAGCGGCGTAACCGCGCACGGCTGGGCGTTCTGACGATCGACCTGCCCTGCGGCGGCATGAGTTGGACTGTGCCCTTTCCCGCTTTCCCCAAAATCCAATCCATCGTATGCGCGTCCCGCATCTCTCACTCGTCCTAGCGCGAGCAGGCTGGGGTGTGTGCTGTTGTAGCGTTTCCCGGTGCAGATGACCGATACTGCGGTGGGAGGGCCACAACAGGCTGCGAGGGGATGGATAACCGCACTTTTGCCCGGCTGCTCGAAGAGACTGCCGATCTGATGGAGATCGACGGAGCCGACAGCTTTCGCATTCGCAGCTACCGGCGCGCAGCCGAAGCCGCCGAGCAGACCACGCTGGAGCTGAGCGCGATTGCCGGCGATCTGCCGCGGCTGCTCGAAATCGACGGCATCGGCAAGAGCATGGCGGCCAGAATCCAGGCCATTGCCTCCACCGGCACCCTGCCGCAGCGCGATGAGCTGCTGGCCAAGTATGGGGCCGGGGTGCTGGAGCTGCTGAAGCTGCCGGGCATGGGCCCGAAGACGGTGGCGCTGTTCTGGGACGCGGCGAAAATTGCCAGCATCGACCAGCTCGCAGAAGCCATTGAAGCCGGGCGCTTGCAGGGGCTGCCGCGCATGGGCGCCAGGCAGATTGAAAAGCTGCGCAAAGGCATCGCCGATTACAGGCGCTCGGCGGGACGGTTCCGCATCGACGTGGCCGACGAAGAGGCGCGGCAGATTGCCGCGTATCTCCGCAAATTTCCCGGAATCGAGCGGGTTACGCCCGCGGGCAGCTTGCGGCGCGGACGAGAGACGGTGGGTGACCTGGACCTGCTGGCCACCGGGCCGGCCTGCGCCGCTGGGCAAACCGGGCCGGCGGTCGACTATGTGGCCGCGTATCCCGGCATTCACGACATGATCGCCAAAGGCGAGAACAAGGTGAGCTTCCATGTGCAGCAGGGATTGCAGGTGGACGTGCGGCTGCTGCCGGGCGAGAGCTACGGGGCGGCGCTGCAGTATTTCACCGGATCGAAGGCGCACAACGTGTCCCTGCGGCAGCGGGCGCTGAAGATGGGCTACACGCTGAGCGAGTGGGCGCTGGCCAAGCTGGACGACGGCGCGCCGGTGGCTGCGGCCACGGAAGAAGAGATTTACGCGGCGCTGGGCATGGAGTGGATGGCGCCGGAGATGCGCGAGAACCTGGGCGAGATCGAGCGTTCCGCACGCGGCGAACTCCCTCAACCGATACGGCTGGAAGAGATCCGCGGCGACGTGCACATGCACACCACGGCCAGCGACGGGCGCAGCTCCATCCGCGAGATGGCCGACGCCGCGCTCCATTGCGGGTACAGGTACATCGCCATCACCGACCACTCGAAAAACCTGGCCATGACCAACGGCCTCGACGAGAAGCGCGCGCTCGAGCACATCAAGAAGATTGACGAAGTGGATCGCGCCATGGAGGGGCGGATGCGCGTGTTCGCGGGCATCGAAGTGGACATCCTGGCCGACGGCGCGCTCGACCTCGCGGATGAAGTGCTCGCGCAGATGGAGGTGGTCATTGCCAGCGTGCACACGCGCTTTGAGCAGAGCCGGGAGGAGATGACGGCGCGCGTGCTGCGCGCGATCGAGAACCGGTATGTGCGCATCCTGGGCCATCCCACGGGAAGATTGCTGCTGCGGCGCGAGCCCTTCGCGCTCGATACCGGCGCGGTGCTGAAGCGCGCGGCGGAGCTGGGCGTGGCCGTGGAGCACAATGCCGCGCCGGAGCGGCTCGACCTGTGCGATCGCGACCTGCGCCTGGCCAAAGAGCTCGGGTGCAAAATCGTGATCAACTCCGACTCCCACGACGCGCGCAACCTGGGCAAGATGGATTACGGCGTGCGCCAGTTGAAGCGGGCGTGGCTGACGGCCGAAGACGTGCTGAACACGCGGGATGCGGAAGGGTTTCTCGCGGGCCTGAGGGCGCGGCCCTAGATCAAGCCGCGGGCGGTTTCTCCTGGGTTGTGCACAGGAAAGATGGGACCCGACTTAGATAACCTAGCCGGTTTTCGATGGACGGCGGTAAGATAGGGGCGCTATGGGTCTGCTGCAGCAGGACGGCTCCGAACTGGACGACGCGGCCAAGGGCGAGTCGTTCACGAAGGGAACGAGCCACGTGGTGATTGCCTCGGTCGTGGCCACCGTCCTGGTTTCGGTTGCCATTGCTGCCTATATCATCGCGGGACAGAAGCCGCCGGCAGTCACGGGCGAAGTGGTTTCGGTGATCGCCCATCCCATGCACACGGAAACTTCGGGATTCGACGCGAGCGGCGCGGTGATTCCCACGGAGACCTTCGACCAGGTGTACGTCTTTACCCAGGTGCGGCTGCACAACCAGAGCCAGGCGCCCATGTTTCTCACCAACATGATGACCAACGCCACGCTGCCGGACGGGATTCACTCGAGCTATGCGGCCTCAGCCAGCGACTACGACCGGATTTTTCTGGCCTATCCGGGAATTCCGGTGCCGCACAACAAGGCTCTCCCGCTGGATGCGACCCTTGAGCCCGGCGCGACCGTGGAGGGGACGGTGGTTTCCGCCTTCAAGCTCAGCAAGCAGGAGTGGGACGCGCGCAAGGACCTCAGCTTTACCTTCTCATTCCGCTATCAGCCCAACCTGGTGCTGGCGCCCCAGCTCACGGTGACGGAACAGTAGCGCGGCTACTGGCCGGAAGGCGGCGCGGTGGGCGGGACCGGCGAGCTCTTGGGCGTGGAGAGGTAGCCGCTGATCTGGTTCTTGTTGTTGATGGTGTTGACCACAATCTCAAACAGCGCGGGATCCTTGCCGCTGTAGAACTGCAGCGGCTCATTCACGTTGCGGTCCTTCTTCTCGTAGGTCTTGTCGTCGGCGAAGATGTCGAGCGTGAACTTGCTCCGCTTGGCGTCGGTCTTCCTCAGCTCCAGGCTCACCGTGCCCACAGGCTTCTTCTGGCCCTTGGTGAGAGTGAATTCGTAGTAATTGCGGTCGCCCTTGTGCTCGAGAAGCACCAGTTCATCGTGATTGCGGGCGATGATGCTGTTGGTGTCGGAAAGATCGCCTTTCATGGTTTCCAACTGGCTGAGAGCGCCGGCCACGTCAGTCTGGGTCTTGCCCAGGTCGGTCTTCACGCCGCCCACGTCGCTCTTCACGTTGGTCAGGTCGCTGGAAACGGCGTTGACCTGCTGCGCGGTCTGCTGCTGGGCGCTTTGCAGGCGCTTGTTGTCAGCCTGCTCGCGGCTCAGAATCTCCTGCGCGCGCTCGTCGAGCTGCTTTTGCGTAAGGCCGAGAGACTTGCCCAGCTCGTCGGTGGTGACGCGCAGGCGGGCGTCGGTTTCCCGCAGCTCCGCCGCCAGGGCGGTGTTCTGCTGCCTCGCATCGGATAGCTCCGACTGCTGGGTTGAGAGTTTGCTGCCCAGCACGGCGCACCAGATCAGGCTGGCGACGGCCGCCAGCAAGGCAATGCCCATCGCCGCCATAAACGCGCCGGAATAGGTTCTCGGGGTTTCTTCAATTTCGCTCATGCTAGCCTTTCATCCCTTGGCGGCTCTTCGAGCAAACCGCACCTGGTGAGTGGGAGTTGGATCGCGGCCGCGGCCCTCGCGGGCCTGCGCCGTTGCGGGGAATCTGCTCTCGATGAAAGCAGATTCCTCCCCGTCGCGAGAGTTGAACCCGGAAGTCCGGCCTCCGCGCTGCGACCGGGGAAACATTACCCCGGAGGCTCCGGGAACAAACAGGATACCGGAACGAGCCGCCGGACGGGTAAGGAAATGGGGTCGCCCGGAGGCCGGGCGAGGGATGGAGCGGAGCCGGACCATGGTTCCGTGACAAGCCCCGATTGGCTCAGTTATAAACATCTTGACCGCACTTTTTGTGCGGATGCGTGTTTTTTGCCCGCAAAACGCCGATAACCCAAGAAAGATCAAAGGAAAAGGGAGAGTTGAGGATCATGTCGACTGCTGTGGCTGGGAAGGGTCTCGAAGGCATTGTGGCCGCCAACTCCGGAATCTGCTTTATCGACGGAGAGGCCGGGGTGCTGTCCTACCGGGGAGTCGACATTCACGAGCTGGCGGAAAACTCAACCTTCGAAGAGACGACTTACCTGCTGTGGAACGGCCGCCTGCCCAACCGGCAGGCGCTGGCGGAGTTCGGGCGGCAACTGGCCCTGGCGCGGGAGCTGGATGCGCGCATCCTCGACCGGCTGCAGAACATTCCGGAAACGGCCGCGCCCATGGAGGTGCTGCGAACTTCAGTATCGGCGCTGAGTTATTACGATGCCGACGAGAAAGACAATACCCACGATGCCAATGTGCGGAAGGCCTACCGGCTGACGGCGCAGATCGCCATGCTCGTGGCCGTTTACGACCGGATCCGCAAGGGCAAGGAGATTGTTCCCCCGGACAAGTCGCTCTCGCATGCGGGCAATTTTCTGTGGATGCTCAACGGGGAAAAGCCCTCCGCGACGGCGACCCGAACCATGGACCTGGCCCTGGTTCTGCACGCCGAGCACGAACTGAACGCCTCCACCTTTGCCGCCCGCGTTATTGCCGCCACGCTCTCCGACATTCACTCCGCCATTACCGGCGCCATCGGTGCGCTCAAAGGGCCGCTGCACGGCGGGGCCAACGAGGCGGTGATGCGCCTGCTCCTGGCCATCGACAAGGAGGGCGCGGACCCGGTGCAGTACGTGAAGGCGATGCTCGAGGCCAAGCAGAAGGTCTCCGGGTTCGGCCATCGCGTGTACAAGACCGAGGATCCGCGCGCCACGCACCTGCGCCGCATGAGCGAGAAGCTGTGCAAGGACGCGGGCCAGCCCAAATGGTTCGAGATGTCGCGCGCCATCGAGCTCTACATCAACCGGGAAAAGAAGCTCAACGCCAACGTGGATTTCTACTCGGCCTCGACCTACACCACGCTGGGCATCGACATCGATCTGTTTACGCCCATCTTTGCCGTGAGCCGGATTGCGGGGTGGGCCGCGCACGTGATCGAGCAGCTGGACGACAACCGTCTGATCCGCCCGCGCGCCGAGTACATCGGACCGGCGTACCCCTCGCCCTGGGTGCCGGTGGAGAAGCGGGCGTAGCCGGCGGCTGACACGGCTCAACCGGCGTTCTGCCGCGCCTTCGACATGAGATAAAGGCCCCAGGCGGCCACCGTGCTGCAGTCGCGGATGGTTCCATCGAGCATCATGCGCTCGAAATCCGCCACGGTGAAGGAGTGCACAGTCAGGTCGTGCTCTTCGGCGTCGGGGTCTTTTGCGGTGGGGGTGAGGCCGGTGGCGAGAAAGACGTGCTGCTTCTGGCGCGTGAAGCCATAGGCGATCCAGAGGGCGCCGAGGTGGACCATTTCGGCTGCGTCCATGCCGATCTCCTCGCGCAGCTCGCCGCGGGCCAGCTCCTCGGGGTCGTCGATCTCCATCTCCCATCCGCCCTGCGGCAGCTCGAAGGCGCGCTCGCCGATGGTGTAGCGGTACTGCTCAACCAGCCAGACGCGGCCATCCTGGATGGGCAGGATGATGGCGGCGTCGTGCTTCTCGACCACGCCGTAGATGCCCTTTTCGCCATTCGAGCGAAGGATCTCGTCCTCGCGCAGGCGCATCCAGCGGTTGCGGTAAATTTCCCGGCTGGAGAGGGTGGTGATGGTAGGGCCTGCGTCACCGGTGACCGGTTTCATGGAACCTCCTGCCCTGGCAGCGCGCGGGTTGTTGCTGCGGCGGAAACACTCTACAACCGGTCTCATCCATGGCAATGCGCCGCGCAAGTATGGGACCCAACCACAAGGCGGGTCCCACGAAGCGCGCGAGTTGAAGAATTCGGTTTATGAGACCGGTATCCAGGATACCGGGCA
>DATJRT010000271.1:0-16697 GCA_035504495.1 Occallatibacter sp. | reverse complement strand
CGCCGCTGCCGCCCGCTGAGCAGATACACGGCGGCGCGCAGTTCCAGCAGCGGATCGGCGGAAGGCTCAATGCCGTCCACGCGCGGAATGGGATCGAAGATGATCTGCTTCTGCTGCGCCGGCGAGTCGGGCATCACCGCGTTCAGCTCCAGGGTGCCGAACTCCCTGAGCTCGCGGCTCTCCGGCCAGTGCACGGTTGCGTCGTCGGTCACGTCGCCGGGCGCGGCCACCTGCACCACGATCCGGAACCGCACCGGCGCCTTGCTCACGCGCCCTGCAATCTCGTCGAAGTGATAGTCCGCGGAAAGCGCCGCCGCTTGCGCGTCGCTTAAGAAATTGTTGCCCGCCTCGGGCACAATCCGGTAGCGTCCGAACCTGGTTGCGCCGGCCGCGTTGGTGAATTGATAGGCCGTCACCGCGTAGTAAGTCTGCCGAGCCAGGCTCGAGGGGAAAGGTTTTGGCGTCTGCACAAAAGCCAGTGCCCCAGGGTGCGACCCAAGAAAAATCTCCACCGGCTTGGGCGAGGGCACATCCGGCCCGCTGGCGACCGCTGCGCGCAGAAATTCGAGAAACTGGTATCCGTCCCGCGTCGGGAATCCGTCCGCCGAGTGGCTCACGATATCTGTGTGCACGTGCTCGGCAAGGTTGAAGCGAATAGCCAGCCCGCGCGGATTGGCGTCGGCCACGTTGTCCGGCAGCCCGGGCAGCCCGGTTGAATTTGAAAACCGCGCCGTCACCGGTGTGGATGTGCGCATTGCATGCGGCGCCCTGGTGAGCTGCTGTGCGCCCGCCGCCGGCGTGAACGAGCCGGTCAGCATCAGGCCCTTGGCGTGAGCCGGCCGGAATCCCGGATGTGGGCCGAAGATGGTTTCAAATTGTTTAAGCAGATCTTCGGCGAGCGCGACAATGCGTTCATCCTGTGGCAGCGGCATATCTCTTGGACCTCCCTTGTGGGAAGTCTATTGTAGAGCCGGCCCCGGGCCTTACCCGCGCCGCGCCTTTACCGCTTCCTTGGCCTCGGCCGGCCCGCTCGCCGGCACCGCGGGCACCTCGGCCTTGGCCGGCGCGATGTTCAGCCTCTTGCGCAGCTCCGCATCGATCCTGGCGTAGACGTCTTTGTTTTCCTTGAGGAACGTGCGCGTGTTCTCGCGCCCCTGCCCGATGCGCTCCCCGCCGTAGCTGTACCACGCGCCCGATTTCTCCACGATGTTGTGCAGAGCCGCCAGGTCCAGCACGTCGCCCTCGCGGCTGATGCCCTCGCCGTAGAGAATGTCGAACTCCGCCTCGCGGAAGGGCGCCGCGACCTTGTTCTTCACGATCTTTACCTTGGTCCGCGACCCCACCACCGTGTCGCCTTCTTTCACCGCGGCGATGCGGCGGATGTCGACGCGCACCGAAGAATAGAATTTAAGCGCCCGGCCGCCGGTCGTGGTTTCCGGATTGCCGAACATCACGCCGATCTTTTCACGGATCTGATTGATGAAAATCAGCGCCGTGCGCGACTTCGAAACCGTCCCGGTGAGCTTGCGCAGCGCCTGCGACATGAGCCTTGCCTGCAGTCCCACGTGGCTGTCCCCCATCTCGCCGTCCAACTCCGCTTTGGGCACCAGCGCCGCCACCGAGTCCACCACCAGCACGTCGATGGCTCCGGAGCGCACCAGCGCCTCGGTGATCTCGAGCGCCTGCTCGCCCGAGTCCGGCTGCGACACCAGCAGGTTGTCCACGTCCACGCCCAGCTTCTTCGCGTAGCCGGGGTCGAGCGCGTGCTCTGCGTCTACAAACGCCGCCAGGCCCCCGTTCTTCTGCGCCTCGGCAATCACCTGGAGCGTAATCGTGGTTTTGCCCGAGGATTCCGGCCCGAAGACCTCCGTCACTCTGCCGCGGGGAATGCCACCCACCCCCAGCGCCGCGTCAAAGCTGATCGACCCGGTGGAGATCACCGCGATCGGCAACAGCGCCTCGCGCGAGCCCAGCCGGACGATCGACCCTTTGCCAAACTGTTTTTCTATCTGGGCAAGCGCAAGTTCCACGGCTTTGGCGCGTTCATCCACAACAGGCATTTTGACGGCTCCTTCTGGGGGATCCCGCGCTCTCCTCCCCACGCCGCTCGGCGTGCATGGCGAGTGGTTTGGCCGGGATTCGAAGGGGATTGTAGCAGGCCCGGACGGGCAAAGACAGAAGAAAATAGCGAAGAAAAGAGGAAAATCGAGGCCGAAACCCGCAGTTGCGTGGCACCAATTTTCAAATTGGTGCATGTATCAGAAAATGGTGCATGTAGGAAAATTGGTGTAGATTTTGGAATTGGTGTATAATCGCTCTATGAGAACCAGCGTCACCCTCGACGAAGACGTCCACGAATTCGCTTCCAGCTATGCCCATGGCCGCGGCATCACCCTCAGCGCCGCCCTCAACGAACTCGTGCGTAAGGCCGAGACCGCTCCTGCCCCTGAACCCGAAATCATCTACTCTCCCGACGGCTTTCCCATGTTTCCTCCTTCCGGTAACGGCAGGGTAATCACAGAGGAAATGGTAAGGAAACTTGAGGAGGAGGAGTTTGACCCTAAAAAGTTTACTTGATGTAAACGTCTTGATAGCGCTCACGGACCCAGAGCACCATCATCACCGGGCAGCCCGCAACTGGTTCGCCTCTTCCGGTAGAGAGCGATTGGGCATTTGTCCTTTGACTGAGGCGGGGTTTTTGCGCGTGACGACGAACCCAGCATTCCACCCCAGCCCACGCACCTTGGAGCACGCAATCGCCATTCTCCAGGCGCTTAAGGGACGGGATGACTATTGGTATTGCCCGATCGATAGAAGTTGGGTAACTCTTACCGCTCCGTTCGCCACTCGCGTCCGTGGCCATCAGCAGGTGACGGACGCTTATTTGCTCGGCCTGGCTATCAAAGAAGACGGCGTTCTTGTCACCTTCGACCGCGGCCTGCGCTACCTGGCGGGCGCGGAGTTCGCCCGAAATCTGCTGGTTCTCGACGGACGCTCCGGGGGGTGAGTCTCACACCGTATACGCGCCCACGCGCACCTCGTGGCTGGTGAGCGCGTCGCAGGCGCGGTCGAGGACCTCGTACTCGGCGTCGTGCTGTTTGCGGAAGGCGCGAAAGTCGCTCTCGCTGGCCCAGCGGTCGATGGTCAGGAACGAGCCCGGCACATAGGCGTCGCGCAGCAGTTCCGTACCCAGGTAGTTGGGGGAGCGGCGGAAAAGCTCCGCCCAGGAGCCATCGCGCCCGTAAGCGGCTTCGAATGCGGCAATCTTCTCTTCGCCCACCTCAAACTGCCACACCACCACGAACATACGCGCTCCCGAATCTGCCTGCTTCCCATCCTAGCGCAGAGAGGCAGGCTCGCCCTTCACGCGAGCCTTGGCCGCCCGTGCGCCGCTTTTGAGAAAACCATACCCCGCCTCCGCAACTCTTACGCTTCAGGAGGAACGACAGATGAAACGGGTTCTTTCCGCTTTTTGTTGTGTGGCTCTGCTGGGCTCGCCCCTGCTGGCCCAGCACCACCATGCGGCCAAGGCCGCCGCCCCGGCGGCCATGACCGATCAGCAGTTTATTGACATGGCTGCGCAGACCGACATGCTCGAAGCCCATTTGGGACAGCTGGCCGCCGATCAGGCCGCAGGCCAGGATGTGAAGGACTACGCGCAGATGCTGGTCACCGATCACACGGCCGATTACCAGCAGCTCAACACCCTGGCCGCTAAGGACAATTTCAACGTGCCCAAGGGACTCGACGACGAGCATTGGAAGATGGTGGTGCCTTTTGAAAAACTTCACGGCGCCGCGTTTGACGCTCGTTACATCCGCACCATGATCGAAGGCCACACCAAGGCCATCGCCGTCTACACCAAGGAAGCCGCGGGCGCGCAGAACCCCGACGTGAAAGGCTACGCCAGCGCCACGTTGCCCACGCTGCAGAAGCACCTCGAGGGCGCCAAAGACCTTCTCAAGAAGAAATAACGCCCGCGCCAACGAAAGATCTTCCGCCGCGCGGCAGCCGAGCTACGCGTGTTCCGTGTCGGCGCCGTTTCCCAGCATGGGGTCGTCGGGCAGAAAGATCTGGAACACCGTGCCCGGCGACCGGCCCGGAAAGTCCGGGTCCGCGGTGCGGCTGCGCACATGCACAATCCCGTGGTGTTTCATCAGGATTTCGTGGCTCACCCACAGCCCCAGCCCGGTCCCGGTCGCATCCTTGGTGGTAAAGAAGGCCTCGAAGATGCGTTCGCGCACCTCCGGTTCCATCCCCGCGCCGGTGTCGGCCACGGCGATGCGCACGCCTTGCTCGGAAGGGTTCATCCAGTTGTGCGAGCGCCGCGCGCGCACCAGCAGGCGCGCTCCGTCGCTGGTGGCGTCAACGGAGTTGCCCACCAGGTTGGCAAACACCTGCCGAATCTCGCCGGCAAAGCAGAAAAGATCCATCGCCGGGTCGTAATCCCGCTCCACGCGCAGGTTCAGCGCGTTCAGCCGGCTCTGATAGAGCGAGAGCACGCTGTCAAGCAACTCGCTCATTGTGGTTCGCGCCGGCAGCGTGGACTGGCGATAGAAGCGCAGCGTCTGCTGCGTGATCTCGGCGATGCGGCGCACCTCGTACTCGGCCATGGTGGCGTAGTTGCGCGACGTCTCGTCCAGGTCTCCGTAGTTGCGCAGCAGGAAAAGCAGGTTGGTGATCGCCTCCAGGGGATTGTTGATTTCGTGGGCGATGGAAGCGGCCAGCCTTCCCGTCACTGCCAGCTTTTCGCTCTTACGCAGCGCCTCTTCGCTGCGCTTGCGCTCGCTCGCGTCCAGCACGATCACGCCCACCCAGCGCACCTGCTGCGGCGTGGTCCGCACCGGGTAGGCGCTCGCCAGCCACGTCCACGCGCCCGCGTGCCGCGGCGCCGACGAAATGGGGCTCTGTCCGCTCAGCTCCAGGCCGTTTACCGGCTCCCCGGTGGAGAAGACCCGGCGCACAGCATTCTCGATCTCGCCTGCTACCGGCTGCGGCAACAACTCCGGCAGGGTTCGCCCCAGGTGTCGGCTCAGGGGCACACCGGTGAGGTCGGCGAAGACCTGGTTCACGCGCACAAAACGGGAGCCGCGATCGAGAAACGCCAGGCCGATGGGCGCATTGGCCAGCATCGAGTCCAGCAGCGAGAGCGTGTCGCTCAGTCCCGACCGCTGCTCCTCGAGCGACGACACCATGCTGTTGAAGGTCTCGATCAGGTCGCCGATCTCGTTGTGCACGGTCACCGGCAGCGGAAAGGCGCCGTTGTTTTCGAGCGAGGCCGTCAGCGCTCCTGCGCCCTTGTGCAGGACCGCCAGGGGCCGCGCGATCGACCCGCTCATCAGCGCCACCAGCACCGCCGAGGCCACGATCCAAACCATGCCGAAGACGGTTGTGTCTCTGAGCAGCAGCTTCAGCTGCTCGTCTGCCCAGCTGTTATTGCGGACCACCCAGGCGTAGCCGCGGAGTGTGCCCGCGCTTTCGATGGCCTGCGCACATTCCATTACGTCGCCGGCCAGGGTGAGGCAAGCCGCCCGCTGCTTTTTGAGCTGCGGCAGCTCCATAAGCTCAACCGGCGAAAGAGTTGACGCGCTCGTATCGCCTTCGCTCAGAAACAGAACCTTGCCCGCGGGGTCGGTGATCTTGGCCAGAGCCACCGTGGGCGAGTCCGCCACCGTCTTTACCGAGTTTTGAATCCACGCGGGACGATCTTCGTACAGCGCCTCGCGCGTCTGCAGCGCCAGCGACGAGACCTCGTACTCCAGGCGTCTCCGCGCAATCTCCCTGAGCTCCTGCCGCTGCTGGCGCAACAGCAGCAGAGCGAACAAGCCGATCGACAGGCTTTCCAGCAGCAGAAGTCCGGCGAGCATCTGCCCGCGAATCGATCGCGGCCACCAGCGCATGCGCAAGGAAAAAACCTCCGCGGGTGAAGGGAATTGCCCCAAAATTTCTGGCGGGACTTTTCTCAGTCCTGATGCGGCCTCTTGCCTCGTTCTAACGCGGCCTTTGCCGTCGGCTTGGCGCCCACCGGCACTTGCCGGCCTTAACGAGCGTCGTTCTTGGGGCCGAGCTTTTGCGCCAGGGCCGCGGCAATCTGCCTGCCATGAAAGCGGCCGTTCTCGATGAAAATCTCGTTCGTCCGTTCGCCGGCCACGATCACACCGGCCAGGTAAATGCCGGCAACATTGCTTTCCAGCGTCTCTTTGTGACAGGCCGGCAAGCGGTCAACACCGGCGCATTCCACGCCCAGCCGCTCCAGAAAATCGAAATCGGGATGGTAGCCGGTCAGGGCGAAGACAAAATGGTTGGCCAGCGTCTTCGGCCCCTGGGGAGTTTCCACGAGCACCGTGTCCGGCGTGATCTCCACCACCCGCGACTCAAACAGCGCCTGAATCTCGCCATTCTTGATGCGGTTCTCGATATCGGGCTTGATCCAGTATTTCACATGCCGGTGCACGCCCGCACCACGGTGAATCAGCGTCACCCGCGCCCCGTGCCGCCACAGCTCCAGCGCCGCAATGGCCGCTGAATTCTTTCCCCCGATCACGGCCACGTCCAGCCCCGAGTACGGATGCGGATCGTCGTAATAATGGTGAACCTTGCTCAGCTCCTCGCCGGGAATATGCATCAGGTTGGGCAGATCGTAATAGCCAATGGCTACGGCGAGCTTGCGCGCCTTAAACTCGAGCGCACGCCCGAACCGATCCCGCGTGTGCACGGTAAACTCGTTGTTCACGCCCGTCACCCGCTCGACCAGCCGGTACTGGCGCACGTCCAGCTTGTAATACGCCGCCACCTGGCGGTAATACTCGAGCGCCTCATTGCGCGTGGGCTTGGCGTTTGTGGTGGGGAAGGGAATATCGCCGATCTCGAGCAGCTCCGACGTGGTAAAGAACGTCATGTGCGAGGGGTAGTGAAACAGCGAGTTGCATAGGCAGCCCTTGTCCACAAGCACCACGCGGAACCCGGCCTTCTGCGTCTCAATGGCGCACGCCAGGCCGGTCGGCCCCGCGCCAATCACCAGCAGATCGAAAACCCCCTCGACGCTCAACTCCTTCTCGCTCATGTTTCTAGATTAGGGCATCCGGCCTGGCGCCTGGCGTCCGGCCACCATCCCCGGCTCCGGCGTTGCCGATCTATGGTAGAATGGTAGAAATAGAGGGTAGAAAGGTAGAAACATGGGAATCAATATCAAAAACCCCGCCGTTGAAACGCGCATTCGAGAACTGGCGGCCTTGCGAGGGGTCACTCTTGTCACCGCGGTCACTCAGGCGGTGGAGAACGAGATTGAGAGAGAGAAGCAGAGCCAACGCAGGAAGAAGCTCACCGCAGAATGGCTGATGGAAATCAGCCGGGAGACCGGGCCAATGATGAATGACGGCAAAACTTCCACGGAACTACTCGATGAACTCTATGATCCGGAGACGGGGCTGCCGCGATGATCGTCGATTCCTCGGCGCTGGTCGCAATTCTCAAGAATGAGCCCGAAGCGGAGCTCTTTTCTGATGCAATTGAATCCGCGAAGGTAGTTCGCATCTCAGCGGCGACGCATCTCGAGACGCACATCGTAGTGGATGGATACAGGAATCCGGTCCTTACTGCAAGACTCGAAGCGATACTTTCGAATCCCGGGGTCGTCATCGAGCCGGTCACCGTCGACCAGGCACGCATCGCCCGCCAGGCCTATCGCGATTACGGAAAGGGAAGCGGCCATCGCGCCAGCCTCAATTTCGGCGACTGCTTCAGCTACGCCCTCGCCCGAGCCACGCGCGAGTCCATTCTCTTCAAGGGCGACGACTTCCAGCACACCGATCTGCGCAGCGCCGTTCCTTCGCCTTAGCACGTCGATACCGCGACACGCGCTCCCTCGTTCCTTTACCCTAAAGAGTTCAGGGAGCCCCGCCATGACCGTCATCAAGCAGGAAGATTTCATCGTCTCCGTCGCCGGCGCGCTGCAGTACATCAGCTATTACCACCCCGTCGACTACATTACCTCGCTCGCCAAAGCCTACGAGCGCGAGCAGTCGCCGGCCGCGCGCGACGCCATGGCTCAGATCCTCATCAACAGCCGCATGTGCGCCGAGGGCCACCGACCCATCTGCCAGGACACGGGCATCATTACCGCCTTCGTCAAGGTGGGCATGGACGTGCGCTTCGAGCACGCGCCCGGCGAGCCCGATCTCGACCTGCAGGGGATGGTCGATGAAGGCGTGCGCCGCGCCTATCTCGATCCCGACAACGTGCTCCGCGCGTCGATCCTGGCCGATCCGGCGGGCGCGCGCAAGAACACCAAGGACAATACGCCCGCCTGCGTCTCCGTCGAGCTGGTCAGGGGAAACACGGTTGAAGTGACCGTTGCCGCGAAAGGCGGAGGGTCGGAAGCGAAATCGAAATTCGTCATGCTCAACCCGTCGGACTCCGTGGTGGACTGGGTGGTCAAGACCGTGCCCACCATGGGCGCCGGCTGGTGCCCGCCGGGCATGCTCGGCATCGGTATTGGCGGCACGGCAGAGAAAGCCATGCTGCTGGCCAAGGCTGCGCTCATGGACCCCATCGACATCCAGGACTTGCAAGCCCGCGGCGCGCAAGATCAAAAAAAGCTGACCACCGCGGAAAAACTGCGCCTGGAAATCTACGACAAGGTCAACCGCCTCGGCATCGGGGCACAGGGCCTCGGCGGGCTCACCACCGTTCTCGACGTCAAGGTGCTCGATTACCCCACCCACGCGGCCAATCTGCCCGTGGCCATGATTCCCAACTGCGCCGCCACGCGCCACGCGCACATCGTCCTCGATGGCTCCGGCCCGGTTTTTCTCGATCCGCCCAACCTCGATGATTGGCCGAAGCTGACTTACGACGTCTCCGGCGCGCGCCGCGTGAACCTCGACACGGTGACGCGCGAAGAAGTTTCTTGCTGGAAACCGGGAGAGGTGCTGCTGCTGAGCGGAAGACTGCTCACCGGCCGCGATGCCGCGCACAAGCGCATGGCGGAGATGCTCAGCCGCGGCGAGCCGCTTCCCGTCGACTTCCACAACCGCTTTATCTATTACGTCGGCCCCGTCGATCCGGTCCGCGGCGAAGTCGTGGGCCCGGCAGGACCCACCACGGCAACGCGCATGGACAAATTCACCCGCCCGATGCTCGCGCAGACCGGCCTGCTGGGCATGGTGGGCAAGGCCGAGCGCGGCCAGGAAACCATTGACGCCATCCGCGAATTCGGCGCGGTCTATCTGATCGCTATCGGCGGCGCGGCTTATCTTGTCGCCAAGGCCATCCGCGGCTCGCGCCTGCTGGCCTTTGAGGACCTGGGCATGGAAGCGATTTATGAATTCGACGTGCACGAGATGCCCGTCACCGTCGCCGTCGATTCAAAAGGCACCAGCGTGCACCAGACCGGCCCCGCGGAGTGGCAGCAGAGGATTGCGGGCATTCCGATTCTGCAGTAGCGTCGGATTCGTTCAATCCATGACGCTGAGGAGCAGTGAGGTGACAAAGCCCGACGATTGGCTGATCGCAAAATGGCAGCGCAACGGATTTCCTCTCACGGTCCGCATGGCAACGGCCTACCGAGAAATGGGACGCGTCCCGGGCTACGAACACAAGATTATCGTCGTGATCCCGCTCAATAATCCCCAGCCCTCCGGGATGCCGCAGGGAGATGAGTTCGACGCTCTCAAGGCTGTCGAGTTGTCGATCTGCAATTTGCTCGAGGCCGAGAACGAGTCGCTGTGCGTGTTGGCGATTACCGGTTGCGGCACTCGCGATCTTATTTTCTACACGCGCAATCCGGAACAGGCCCGCGAAATGATCGCCAGAGCGCAGGAATCCATCGTCAGCCACAAAATTGATGCGGCCATCGAGCCAGACAGGTGGTGGGAATTGTACGGCTTCTTCAACAAATCCATTGGCGCAACTCTCCAGCCGGAGACGAAGAACTGAATTGGGCGGCGGGGATGGTACCCCACTCATCCGTTTCGGCGGGCGGCCCACGTCTCAAGGAATTCAATTCGGTACGGATCGAGGGTGCCCCAGGTCCCGACTCAGGGACCTGGGAAACCACCCCGGCTTCGATCCCCCGCTACAAGGAGGCCCACGATGTACGACGTCATCCTCAAGCGCTTCGACCTGCCCGACGAAATCCGCACCTTCGAGAAAGGCAAATTCGAGCTGGTGCACATCGGTGGCATGACCCTTGGCCGGGCCACCTACGAGCCGGGCTGGAAATGGTCTGAGCACGTGGGCCGCGCCCTGGGCAAGAAGAGCTGCGACGTGGAGCACGTGGGCATCGTCGTCTCCGGCCGCGCCACAGCCGCCATGGATGACGGCCGCATTTTTGAGCTGAGGCCCGGCGACATCTTCTTCATCGAGCCCGGGCACGATAGCTGGGTCCTCGGCGACGAGCCCTACGTCTCGCTCCACCTCCTCGGCGCGAGCGACTACGCCGCGCATAAGTAAGCGGCTGTACCCCATTTCTCAAGATTTTCAAGCCGGCGCCTACCTCGCAGCTTCGGTCGACACTTGGGTATTCCGTCGACGCTTGGGTACTTTGCCCGCATGCGGTACCCATCCCGGGTGACCGGCGGAGCATGGTTTCCCTCGGATAACTATTGATCGAACGAAGGTGGTAGGGTTCAATGGTTCGAAAGCACCATTACCCAGGTAAGCGCAAAGTGTTGAACCGCGTAAATCCAAATCCCTAAGACCGGAGAGGCATAAATGAACAATCTATTGCAGTACGTATATTTGAAAGTTCAGGAGCAGATCAACGACGAGGAAGGTCAGGACCTGGTGGAGTATGCGCTGATGATCGTCCTGGTGGCAATCGCGTCCGTGGCCGGCGTCAACAGCGTTGCGTCGGCAATCAACACCGTGTTCAGCAACATCAGCGCCACCCTTTCTTAAGCAGAAAAAATCCGGCCGTCTCGGCGAGCGCCCGGCTCCCCGTCCTGGAGACGCGGACACTCGCCAACTACCGCGCCGCAATCACATCCGCCACCAGGCGCGTGAGCCCGTGTATGTCGTCGCCGGGATAGCCGACGGTGGCGCCGAAGCGGACAATCACCAGCCGCTGGGAAGGGACGATGGCGATGCGCTGGCCGAAGTTGCCGGAGGCGTAGTAGGAGTCCGGCGGCATGCCCGCCTGCACCCGGCCGCGCGCGTCGGCTGACGAGCCGGCGTTGGTCCAGAAACCTGAGCCGTAAGGGCTGTCGAGGGTCGGCGCAGACGCGGAGGCGGCCCACCCCGGCGGCAGGATGCGCGTCCCGTTCACCACCCCGCCGTTCAGGTAGAGTTCGCCGAAGCGGGCCCAGTCCCGCGCCGAAGCGTAGACGCGCGTGCAGCCGATGGGCGTGCCCGCGTCGTCGAATTCCATGGTGACGTGGCGCATGCCGAGGGGGTCGAAAAGCTGCGCGTGCGCAAACCGCAGCACGTCTTCCGCGCGTCCTCCCACCGCATCGCGAATCATGGCCGAAACAATCAGCGTGTTGCCGCTGGTGTACTCCCAGGCCGTGCCGGGCGCGGCTTTGAGCGGCGCCTTTTCTGCGAACGCGGCCATATCGCGCTCCAGGAACATCATGCGGGAAACGGGGTCGAGCCCGCTGTCGTTCTCGGTCAGGTCCAGCCCGCTGGTCATGCGCAGCAGGTTGTCGAGCGTGATGGCGCGGCGCGGGTCGCCAGCCCCGCTCCAGGCGCGCACCGGCGCCGGCGCGTAGAGGCTCAGCTTGCCCTCGTGCACCAGGATGCCGGCCAGCGCATGAATCACAGATTTGCTCGCGGAGTAGCCGATCAGCGGCGTATCCGGGCCGATGCCCGGCGCGTAGCGCTCGGCCACGATCTTGCCGTCGCGCATCACCACGATGGCGCGCACGCGGCGAAAGGGCGGACCGGCCGGCTCGGCAAAGGCGCGATCGAGGGCCGCGGCCAGTTGCGGATTCGCCGGCGCGACCGGCGTTGCGGGGATCTCCGGCGCAGACGGAGCCAGCGCGGGCAAGGGGAACTTTGCGTTGCCGAGCGTGCAGCCGTAGCCGGCGTGGTAAGTGGCCACCGCGGCAAAGTGCCCGGCCCACGTGGTCACCACGCGGCGATGCTCGGCGTCCACCGTATACCGCAGCCGCTTGAAGAGCCTGCGCATCCCGCTGCGCGGTTCAATCTCCTCGGCAAACACCCGCGCGGGATCGAGGCCGGAGACGAATACTTCACCGCACAGGGTCTGGCTGGTTACCGCGGTTCCCACGCGGATGGCCGGCTCCACGTGAACCGCCAGCAGCGCCACGCAGGCAATCGCCAGCAGGGCTACGCCTGCCGCAAGAAAAAGAATCAGCCGGCTCCGCCTGGCCATCGCGCCCCTCCTCCGTTGATTGTGCACCGGCGCGCGCAGGTGTGGATTGAGGACAGATCAATTTTGCCGGGCCGCCGGCCGCTCCGCGCCATCCATTCGACGTTCTTCGCCGGACGAGTGAGAATGGACGAGCTCTGCGCAGGCGTACAATCGCATTGTTCCAGACGTCCGCTCGAACCATGCGAATCCAATGAGGTCTTTTCTCGCGGCTCTATTTTTCGCCGGCCTGCCAATCGGCCTCTGTTCCCAGCAACCTGCGTGGCAACCCTCGCCCGGCCACACGCAGGTGCCCATCTGGCCCGGGGCCGCGCCCGATCCGCAGCCGGTGCGCGGCCCCGAACGCACCATCACCGATCCCGCGTTCCGCGTGGCCGGCAAAACCGTCACCGGCATCAGCAACGTCACCGTTCCCACCATGACTGTCTACGCGCCGGCAAACGCCGGCACGGCTGCCAAGACCGGCGCGGCCATCGTCGTGTTTCCCGGCGGCGGCTTCCAGATTCTCGCCATCGATCTCGAAGGCACCGAGGTCTGCGACTGGCTCATCACCCGCGGCATCACCTGCATCCTGCTCAAGTACCGCGTCACCGACGTAGGCCCGTACCCGAAATCCGGCCCCTGGCCCGAGTCGGCCATGGCTCTCGAAGACGCGCAACGCACTCTCAGCCTCGTCCGCTTCCACGCCGCCGAATGGCACATCGATCCGCACGAAATCGGCGTGCTCGGCTTCTCCGCCGGCGGCGACCTGGCTGCGGCCACGAGCAATGAGTTCGCGCATCGCCTCTACCCGCCCGTCGACGCGGCGGACCAGGTAAGCTGCCGCCCCGATTTTGCCGTGGCCATCTATCCCGGCCATCTCTCGCGCGCCGCGGCCGAGTATGACGCCTCGCTGGGCACAGAGCCGTTCGCCCTTCCTGCACCCGGCGCGGGCGACATTGCCGACGCCGATATCGCGCTCAGCCCCGAGCTCCACGTCACTGCGCAGACGCCGCCCACGTTTCTTCTCCAGGCCGAGGACGACCACGTTGACAGCGCCTACGACTCGGTCGCCTACTTCCTCGCCCTCAAACGGGCCGGCGTCCCTGCGGAGCTGCACATCTACGCCCAGGGCAACCATGCCTTCGGCCTGCGGCGCACCGAGCTGCCTATCACCGGCTGGCCTTCCCTCGTCGAAACCTGGCTCCAGACCATCGGCATGATTCCGCGCTGACCTATCCAGTGCCCATCCTTTTGACGCGCCTCGTCGAAAGCCGGCGAAGGCGCGACCCTCAGCTACCGAGCAGACCGGGTGTCCCATCTGGGCACGACGCTTCTGTTTCTCTCGCAAGGGTGAGAGTGCAACAGCTCCGCCAGTTCTGTTTCGAAATAATAGTTGACAAGGAAACAGTATCCATATAAATTAATTTCATGAGCAGGACCAAACCTTCCACCGGCGCACCCAGCGACCTGAAGAAGCACGTAGGCTTCTGGCTGCGCTTCGTCTCCAATTATGTCTCGCACGCCTTTGCGCGCAAGCTCTTGAAGAGCGGGGTCACGGTGGCCGAGTGGGTCATCCTGCGGGAGATGTTCGAAGAAGAAGAAACTTCGCCCGGGGTTCTGGCCGAGCGCATCGGCATGACCCGCGGCGGCGTCTCCAAGCTCGTCGACCGCCTCGTCGGGAAAGGGCTCATCACCCGCACGGAGCGCGCCGACGACCGGCGCTTCCAGTCTGTCGCGCTCACCCCGTCTGGCCGCCGCATGATTCCCGAGCTTGCGGCTCTCGCCGACCTCAACGACGAGGAATTCTTTCAACCCCTCACGGCCCGCGAACGCGCGGCCCTCGTCGCCACCATGAAAAGGCTGGTGCAGGCTCACGGCCTGCAGAAACTGCCAACCGAGTAAAGGAGAAGAAATGAACACGCAGTTGATGCACGAAATCTCGCTGGAAACCCAGGAGGGAAACATGACCTTCCCGCAGGGGGTCAAGCAGTTGCTCGAAATCGGCGTCGAATCCTATTGCGTGGACTTCGCCGCGGCGCGCAAGACCTACTACCTCGCCGACGGCTCGACCCAAACCGAGCCCATGATCCTCAAGCTCGATCCCGTCGCCGCCGACTTCAACGCCGCCGAGCTGGTCGCCGCCATTCACGGCGCGCAGGCTGATACCGTGCGCTACCCCGAGTTCGTCCGCCGCTCCACAGCCGCCGGCGTCGCCGGCTACCGCGCCTTCCTCACCGGCAAGCGCGTCATCTACTTCGGCCGCAAAGGCGAGCAGCACATCGAAGAGTTCCCCAAGCCGAAGCAATAGCCCCTGCAGTGCGCACGCACCCGCCAGCTCTGCCGGCTTGCGGGCGCCCCATCCTCTCGCCGCACTTCGTCGAAAGGCTGGGAAAGCACGAACCTGCGAGTTCCGTTAATCCCCACTCCCGTCCGTCAAAAATATTCCCAAAAATTCTGAGCCCCTTTTTCTGCCGCTTGCGCAATAGAGAACAAAGCCCTTTTGAGAGCGCAGCCGACAGGCCCCAGGGGGGAACCTGCGCTCTCAGCTTTTTCCCAATCCACTTAAAAAGGAGACCGCTCGATGAAATCGCTTCCCATTTCGTCTTCGCCCCGCATGAGCACGATAATCCGGCGCGTCGTCGCCGCACTCGTTCCCTCGGCGCTTGCCCTGGCCTTCGCGGCTCTGGCCCTTCCGGCAGTGGCCCAAGCCAACCGGGCCGCGGCCCCAGCCAAAATCGACCGCGCAGCTGCTGCGCCCGCGCAACCGGCCGCTGCACAGGCGCAGCCCGCACCGCAAATTTCGGCTCCGATGCCTGTTGCGGAGCAGGCCTCGCTCAACAATCCTTTCAGCGACTCGAATTCGCCTTTTGCCGCAGATCAGGAGAGCGCGCCGGCCCAGTCGTTCGTCGCCCCCGCGCACGCCCACGGTCCGCATCACACCCTGGGCAAAACCATGGCCATCTTCGGCACTGTAGCCCTGGGCTTTGGCGCCGCCAGTTATACCGTCGCCAATCAGCACTGCAAAAGCTTCAACTCCGGCATCTGCAGCCAGCTCCACACCGCGGGCCTCGCGTTGATGCCCGCCGGCGGCGCCGTTGCGGGCGTAGGCTTTTATTGGGAGTTCCAGAAGCCCAAACAGTAAGCCTCGCTCCGTGCCCCATCCTTTCGACGTTTTCTGTCGAAAGGGTGGGCATGCACGAACTGCGCTAACCCGCGAACGCGCGCGAAGCGCACGCCAACTCGCTAGCTTGCCGCGTTCACATACCCCATCCCGCGCAGCACGCCGCGCATGAACGCGAAGCTCTCGATCACGCCCGGCATCGGGTCGTCGGCGTGAATCTCATATTCGAGATCGACGAATCCCTGGTAGTCGATGGCAATCAGGGACGCGAAGATGGCGCGCATCGGCATCAGTCCTTCGCCCACGGCCACCTGGCTTTCCTTGTTCGAGAAGTCGGTCAGGTCCTTGGCGTGCATGTCAAAGAGCCGCGGCCCCGCATCGCGGATTGCCTGCGGCACATTGGCGCCGGCGCGGCAGGCGTGGCCGATGTCGATGCAGCAGCCCATCCGCGGATCCATGTTCCCGACTGCCTTGAGCACGTCGTAGGGCGAAGGATATAGCTTGTCCTCCGGCCCGTGGTTGTGAATGGCGATGCGGATGTCGTACTCCTGCACGAATTTTTCCAGGCGCGGCAGAGTCGCCGGCGCCGGGTCGCCGGCCACAATCACCTTCACCCCCGCGCGCTTGGCGTATTCGAACTTGGCGCGAATGTCGTCGTCCTCATCTTTCGTGAAGCTGACCGTACCCACCGCGTGCAACTTAATGCCGTTGGCGGCGTAGTCGGCCAGCGCCGTCGCCTCGCCCGCCGCATCCATGGGCAGGTGGTCCTTTGCGTCTTTGCAGTTGATATCGCGCAGCCCAAGCTCTTGCATCGCCCCGATGGTCTGCGCCCGCGTAAAGTTGCGGAAGGTATAACTGGCAAGCCCCAGCTTGATGGGCGCGGGCTTGCCGCTCTCCGGTACCGCCTCGGCCGTTGCCGGCACCGCTCCGGCAACCGCGCAGCCCGCGGCCAGCGCGCCCGTTTGCAGAAAATTACGGCGTGAGATCCCGTTCGTCATGGCAGCAATCCTCCCTTCGGACACAGGCTCGTATGCCCGAATGAATTGACGTTAGATTAATCCGAACTTCAAACTAACTTGCCGATTTCCGGGCAGCGGACGCTAACCCGCTGCCCCTCTAACCCGCTGCTATTGTTTGCCGAACCGGTAGACCAACCCGCTCGTAAACCCGAAGCTGTTCTGCGTCGTCGAGCCGAAGCCGGTTACGAAGTCCTCGCCCGTGAGCCGGATGCTCAATCCGGGACTGATGTTGAGCTGTCCCACC
>DATJRT010000270.1:0-6190 GCA_035504495.1 Occallatibacter sp. | reverse complement strand
AGGCGCTCCCAGAGCTCGATCAGCATGGTGGCTCCCATTCTGCCATGCAGGACGCGCGGCGCGATCAGCCCGTCTCAGGGGTTTTCGTCCAGATATTCACAGACGCCGATCGCCGCAATGCTCTTAAGATCATTAGTAATTTCTTATCGGTTCGTGCGTTGAACCGGGGCCGGACGAAGCCATGCACGAACTTTCACTCGATCCCGAATTCCGCACCGAGCGCTTCCGCGCGCTGAGGGATACCTTTCCCACGCACATGAATCAGATCGAGGCCGAGCAGGCAATGTTCTCCCTCTGGTATCGCGAGCAGCGGCGGCGGAGGCGGATGGGATGGATGCTGCGGCTTTGGCCGGTTGCGGCGGGACTGCTTCTGGCCCTGTTTGCCCCGGCACTGTGCGCGTTCCTTGCGCGGTCGCATCCCTGGGGCATGTGGCTGGTTTTTCCCTTTGCCCTGCTGGCGCACAGGCCGGAGCTGGAAATCAACGATCGCATGGCGCACGTTCTGCCGCAGGTGATTCTCTACGCGCAATTCCCACTCGAGGGACTGGTGGCGCGCATGGTTCTGCGCAGCCATGTCAGCATTCCCGGCGTGACCGGGCAAATCTTCTACTTTCATTTTCTTGCGGCTGTGCAACTGGCGATGGTGAGCGGGATCCTTAACCCAATCCTGATTCGCTGAGGCCGGAGCCTTGAGCGCCCCCGGGGGTACTACTTTCGTGTAATGCCCGGGGAAAAATTTGCTTGCATCCGCGTACGCGGTAGACCATCATGGATGTAATTTCTCCGTTGGCATTTTCTGCCGGAATAGCTATGTCTGAGAGACCGGGCACGATTCCCCCAGCCAAAGGCCGCTCCTCCCTGGCGGAGCATGAGAACGTCCTGCACCCGTTCGACCAAGAGAAAGAGGTGCTGGAGAAGCGCGGAGCCCCGCCTTCGTTCCTATCCATTGTCTGGCCGATGCTGATCGGGGGCGCCCTGGCGTTCGTCGCGCCCAGAATCCTCGACGTCCTGACCGCGCCCGATGTTCACCTGGATTGGGTGGCGCGCGCCGTGTTTCCCTACGTGCTGATTGCCAGCCAGCCGCAGTTCCGGCTCTACGGCGAGTACTCAAGCCAGCTGCCGCAGTATATTCTGCTGGCGCAGTTCCCGCTGGAAGGAATCCTGACGACGTTCAACCTGCGGCGGCGCCTGGGCGCGGGCCTAGCCATCGGGTTGCTGATCGTAATCCACCTCGTGGGCGCGTTCATTCTCTTTCTTCTCACCCAGCGCTAAACCGAACCTCCAGCGACCGAGTCACCGGGCTTAGGCGAGGGGATTGTGCGCGCGCAGCTCAGCCACGATCTCCGCGGCGGCGGCGCGGGCCAGGTCTTCCTTATCGGGCGGAAAGCTGATGGCGCCCACACGGGCGTGGCCGCCGCCGCCGTAGCGCTCGCAAATCTGAGCCAGATTCACCATCTTTGCCGGGTCGGCATGGGTCCAGGGATTGGAGCCGACGGCGACCTTGGTGCGGAAGCTCGATTTGGAGAGGCCGATGGAATAGGTGGCTCCGGGGAAGAGGTAGTAGGGGATGAATTTGTTGAAGCCCTCGAGCGGGTGGTCGGTGATGTCGAAAAAGATGGTGCCATCCTTTTCTTCCGCGCGGCTGCGGATAAGCTCGATCGCGGCGCGATGGCGCTCGAGCAGGGAGGGGAGAAGCGGCGCGACGAAGGGCTGGGTGAGAATTTCGGCGAGCGGCATCTCCGTGAGCAAGGGAATGAGACGGGGAATGAAGGCGGGATCCTGTGTGGACTCGATGATGAGCGTAAGCTTCATTGCCGGCGCGGCCATTTCCACGGCGGCTTCGGGGCTCTCATAGCGCGCGCCGTCCACGATATCGGCCCAGCGGACCAAGTCGGCAACCGGTTCGGTGGAGAACCCGTAGCGCGTGGACGCAATGTGAGCGAGATAACTGGTGCAGGAGGTGTAGGTGGGATCGAAGAACTTGTGCGCGGCGCAGACGGGGTCCTGCTGGCAGGCGAGGAAGTGCGCCTGGTCCTGCGGGGTGAGGAAAGCCGAGAGGTGATGATCGAACCACCAGGTGATACGCGGCGAGGAGGAATATTTGAAATCGACGATTGCGTTTTCGTCGCCGGAGAATTCACTCTCGTCAAAAAGCGCGCCGGCGCGATGCACCAGGCCGTGGTACTGGTAACTTGAGCCCGGAGCGATCCGCTGGCGATGAAACCGGGTAAACAAGGCCGCCGAGCAGGCGCCGTCGAAGCATTTGTCGTGGTAAAAGACGCGAACGCGCAAAACCTGGGGTCCTCCGCGGGGGAGAAATTCAAAGGAACCGGAACTGAATAGCATCAAGGCCTTGGCCGATTGTGTCAAGCAGGGCGAAGGGGGAGGGCGGCGCGAACGCAAGCCGTAAGGCGACGCAGGCGAGGCGGATGAGCGGCCGCCATCACTGGCGGCAAGGGCAGCGATCATGTACCCTCAAAGGGTTCCTGTGCAATGACCACGGACGCCGCAAACGCTCGCTACCCGCTCACCCAGGGCGTTAACCCGTGGCTCATCACAGTGGCGGTGATGCTACCCACGTTTATGGAGGTGCTTGACACCGCCATTGCGTCGGTGGCGCTGCCTTACATAGCCGGCTCGCTTTCGGCTTCGAGCTCCGAGGCCACGTGGGTGCTCACCAGCTACCTGGTGGCGAACGCCGTGATTCTGCCGGCCTCCAACTGGTTTGCGCGGCGATTCGGGCGCAAGCGGTTTCTGCTCACCTGCGTGATCATCTTCACGGTTGCATCGTTCTTCTGTGGAGCCGCGCCCTCGCTCTCCGTGATTCTGCTGGCGCGCATTGTGCAGGGCGCGGGCGGAGGCGCGCTGCAGCCGCTCTCGCAGTCCATCCTGCTCGAAAGCTTTCCGCCGGCCAAGCGCTCGGCAGCGATGGCCGCTTACGCGCTGGGCATCGTGGTGGCGCCGGTGCTGGGACCCACGCTGGGCGGCTGGCTGACCGATACCTATAGCTGGCGGTACGCGTTTTACATCAACATTCCGGTGGGCATACTGGCTGTGCTTCTGATCGCCCGCTTTGTCCACGATCCGCCGTACATCAAAAACGCAAAGGTAAGCGCGTTCGACAACATCGGCTTCGGCCTGCTGATCGTCTGGACCGGTTGCCTGCAGATCGTGCTCGACAAAGGCCAGGAAGACGACTGGTTCGGCGCGGTGTGGGTGCGGTGGGCGGTGGCGGCGACGATTGCCGCGCTCATTCTCTGGATCTGGCGATCGTGGTCCGATCCCAAGGGGCTGGTAGATCTCCATGTTCTGAAGGACCGCAACTTCCGCACCGGCTGCCTGATGATCGCTCTTCTGGGCATGTGCATTTACATCACCATCGCCTTTCTGCCGCTTTTCTACCAGGAGGTGCTCGGATATACGGCTTACAGCGCCGGATGGGTGGTGGGTCCGCGCGGTTTCGGGTCATTCGTCGGCTCGCCGGTGGTCGGATTCCTCGGCTCCCGCGTCGACCAGCGCAAACTGCTCTGCGGCGGATTTCTGGGATTCAGCGTCTGCTCGTACATCTTTGGCAGCGTGGATCTCAGCATCGGTCCCTGGACACTGCTGGCGCCGATCATCTTTACCGGCTTTACCCTCAGCTTTGTCTTTGTGCCCCTGGCCACCATGACGGTTTCAACCATTCCCAATGAAAAGATGGGCAACGCCACGGGCCTCTTCAATATGCTGCGCAATATCGGCGGGTCGATCGGCATTTCCATCGCCACCACCTCCCTGGTGCGGCGTGCGGCCGCGCACCAGACGTATCTGGTGGCGCATCTCGCGCCCTCGAGTGCGGAGCTGCAGCAGAGGTCGGCCATGCTCTTCGCCTATCTGGGACGCCAGATCGGACCGCCCAGCGCGCGTCCCGGCGCCTTCGGCCTGCTTTATCAAATGGTGGAGCGGCAGGCGACTCTTCTTGCCTATATCGACATCTTCCGCTGGACGGCGGTGCTGGCGTTCTTCTGCGCCGTGGCCACGTGGCTGTTCAAGAAGCAGCCCAGGCACGCCGCGCCGCCGCCGGGAGCGCACTAAGAGCGATTTCAGCGTTGCTCCCGCAACACCCGCTCAACAGCGGCTCTTAGCTCTGAAAGCATCACTCCAGCTACCCGCTCAGCAAATAAACCTAGTCTTATTTGCAGGATGCCGGAGACAGACGGAATCAGCTCACAGACTCGAGCGACAAAGGACTCTTTGCCGTCCGCCTGCTCTAGTTGAACATCGTCGTCCGCATCCGCGTCCTTTGGCAAGAATAGATGGTAGGTTCGCAGAGAAACCGCCTTGGCGGGAGCGACGGCGTCAAGGCGGATCTCCAGCCTCCGAGCACCACTGAATGGCAGCCGATGAACTGCATCGGACGGTCCCCTGCCGCCGTCAACGAAGCTCGAATGATAACGCACATTCGGCGAGGAGCTCCTAGAGAACACCTTCGTAAACTCATCCATTAGGAGTTGCTGAAGCCTTGCCCCGCATGCGTCGACTTCCTGCTGCGTATAACCACCCTTTGTCGTGTACAACCTGTCAATTGCCCCTAGGCCCTGTTCTGGTTTGGGTGAGAGCGCGCCCAGCATGCTTTCGCTGACGACCGTGATCGTATCCAATGCTCGGGCAAGCATAAATTCGACGAATGATTGGTAATCATTGTCGTCCGCCGCCTCCAGCGCGTCCAGATAGGCCTCCTTTTGCTCGGAAAGAATCATGATCGGCATTGAGACGGCCCGGTATGTGAATGCGGAGGCCAAGGCCCGGGCCACGCGGCCGTTTCCGTCCGCAAACGGATGAATCACGACAAGCCCGTAGTGCGCATAGGCTGCCTGAATGACTGGATGCGCATCGAGAAAGGCCTGGCTACGCATTTCCAGGACCAACCGTTGCATCTCGGCGGGGGTGATGTCGACCGGTGCGTAGGAGTGGTCGACACCGTCGCGCGTGCGGACATGATTTGGCAGTATTTTGTATCGCCCTTTCACGAGCTCTTGTTCCTGAAACCCAATTGGCGTCGCAACGCGGTAGGTCGATTGCGCCGCGCACACGACCTCGTGCAAGGTCCGGATCGCGGCTTCGGAGATCGGCTCCGCCTTGGTCGCAAGGTCGAGAACGTAGTCGTAGGCGTGCATTTGCGCTTCAAAGAGCGGGCGGACATTTTCGCCCCTTTTTGCGATTTCGACCTCCCAGGCTGAGGTTTCAAAGGCCACGGTAAAGGTAAAGCCACGGTCGACCTCATATAGCCCCTCGATTGCTCCGGTATCAAGCGCGGCCGCACGCTTTACGATTTCTCGAGCCCGTCTCAACGCCTCGCCGGAGACGTCCCTCTTTTGCTGCAAAGCCGCGTTGTAGCGATCCCATCGCGCCCTTTCGACCGAGGTGCGCGATGCCCATTCCAAAAAAGTGGGGAAGGGCTTGTAAGCCGCGTCCAACCGGTGAATCTTGGCTTCCAATTCGGTCATGGCAATTAACTCTTTCTCCAGGTCGATCATAGCTCGGGACGCGCCGGCGCACCTCATCGTGAAACGCTAAAGCTTCCTTGCGCGTGAAGGATGCAAGGCCAAGGCAACCGCAGAGGCTCTCGGCGCCTCTTACCTCAATAAGAGCGCGCCGGGGCCGCCCGTGGCGGACGGTGCGCCCTCACTTCAGGCAGGGGCGCGGGGTTTTCGCGATTTCCCCTGGCTTGCTGGCGGCGAAGGTGAATCGCAATGGCAGCCGCCGGACCCTGCCTATCTTCAATGCCCGCCTTGATTGCCTGTCTTGATTGTCTACATTGATCTAAAAGGCCCGAACGTCTTCCACAACAGGTGTCTCCTTCACTTCATAGACAAAGAGGATTCTTATGCCGCAGCCCTCCCGCGAATTACAACAAGCCGAATCTGCCATGCAGTCGGTGCTCGACTGCCTCATCGACAGCCAGGAGGCTTTCCTGCAGATCGGCGAAAAGCTTGTGAACAAAGCGCTGAAACACTACTTTCTGACGGAGTCAATCAAGCGCGCCGAGTTCCGGGGCGAGATTGAGTCCGTTCTTCACCGCGAGGGCGTGCACGACATCAAGGAGAGCGGAACGGCGGAGGGCACGGCGCAGCGCGTGTGGGCCGGGTTGAAGTCCAGGCTGGGCGGCGGCGATCATACTCTGCTTGCGACCGCCGAAGAGAGCGAGGAC
>DATJRT010000269.1:0-9514 GCA_035504495.1 Occallatibacter sp. | reverse complement strand
TGTGTGGAAGAGGGCGCAGGGCGATGTGGCGCTGACCGCCGACATCGATTTCCCGGAAAAGACGGGCGAGCATAATCCGCACCGCAAGGCGGTGCTGATGTTCCGGCAGACGCTGGATGCGGACGGGGCGTACGCCGACGTAGCCCAGCATGGCTCAGGGCTGACGGCGCTCCAGTTCCGGGAGACGAAGGGCGACACCACGGGAAGCATCGAGCTGAACGTCGATCCGCCGGAGCGGGTACGCCTGGAAAAACGCGGCGACGTGTTCACGCTGTTCGTGAGCTTGCATGGCGAGCCGCTGCATGCCTCGGGAGCGTGGGTGAAGCTGCACCTGGACGAGCCGTTTTATGCCGGAATCGGTCTTTCGGCCCACGACCCCAATGCGCAGGAGACGGCTACGTTCACGCACGTCGAATTCGAGCAACTGGCTCCGGCAGCGGCGACGACGGCGCTGACGCTCTTCAGCACGGTGGAAACGATCGAGGCCGATACCGGACGGGCGACGATTGCCTACGCGGCGCGCGGGAACGCGCAAGCGCCCACCTGGACGCGCGACGGGAGCACGCTGGTTTTCAACCAGGATGGAAAGATGTGGAGCGTTTCCGCCGACGGCAAGGGAACGGCGCAGGCGATCGACACGGGCGCGGCGACGGGATGCAACGGGAGCCATGGGTTTTCGCCGGACGGGAAGTGGCTGGCGATTACCTGCAATACACCCGGCAATCGGGGCAATCGCGTGTACGTTATTCCGGCCGCGGGGGGAACGCCGCGGTTGGTGACGGCGAATCCGAATTCCTACTTTCATAGCTGGTCGCCGGATGGAAAGACAATTCTGTTTACGCGGCCGGGACAGGGTGCGAACCGCGGCGCCAGCAACATCTATTCGATCTCAGCGGACGGCGGCACGGAGACGGCGCTGACCACGGGCACGGGCATCAGCGACGATCCGGACTACAGCGCCGACGGCAGCTTTATTTACTTCAACACCGATCGCTGGGGGGGAATGCAGATTGCGCGCATGCATGCCGACGGCAGCCACGTGGAACAGATGACGTTCGACAAGTTCAGGAACTGGACGCCGCATCCCGCGCCCGACGGCAAATCGATCGTTTTTCTTTCCTACAGTCCGGAGGTGACGACGCACGCCGCGAACAAAGACGTGGCGCTGCGCATCCTCTCGATCGACGACGGCAAGACGCGGGTGCTCGCGAATGTGGTGGGCGGAAACGGATCGATGAACGTGAACAACTGGTCACCGGACGCAAAGCGGCTGGCGTTTGTGAGCTACGAGCTGCTGCCGGCCGAAGACGCGGAAATCAGGTAGCGAGCGCAGACGGAGTTTCTCTTCGCCTTGCCTCGACATGAGGACGCGCGCAAAAGCGCCGCCTATAAGACTCCTTCGCCGCGTTCCTCGCCGCCGTTGGTGCGGGGCACGCCGCCGGGAACCGGACGCGGCACCGGCGCGGGGGCGCGGAAGGGCAGCGGCTGCGCCAGGGGCGCCTGGTGCATGGTGACGATGATGGCGGCTGCGGGCCTGCGTCCGGCGCACTGATAGGAGTGGGGCGTGCCGGCGTCGAAGTAGACGGCGTCACCGGCTTCGAGCGTGGTCTGGTGCTCGCCGTGGCGGAGCGCGAGCTCGCCGTTGAGCACGTAGAGAAATTCGAAGCCCTGATGCATGTGGGGCTTGGGCTCAACGTGGCCTTCCACGGGAAGGAACTCGGCAAAGTAGGGATCCATGTGGCGGTCAGGGACCATGTAGCCGAGACTTTCGAAGGTGTACGTGGGCGGATCGGCGCCGGTCTGGGGCAGGCGCACGCGATCCTTTTGCCGGTGTACGCGGAACATGGCCGTGGGCTCATTCTCAAAGAAGTAGGAAAGATCTTTGGAAAAGACCATGGCGATGCGCGCAAGATTTCTCAGCGTCGGCACCACCCTGCCGGTTTCAAGCTGGGAAAGAAAGCTGGCGGAAAGGCCGGTGTGTCTTCCCAGTTCGACCAGGCCCATGGATTTTTTCAGACGCAGCCTGCGGATTCTTTCGCCAATCCGCTTTTCTGCAATAAACCGTTCCGCGGTCTCCGGATCGGCTTGAGTTTTCTGCATCTCCTCGTTTCTTACCTCAGCGCGTTCACCCATCGCTGCCAAAACTGCCTCCTTGCTACATATAGGATGCAACCCCAAGCCATATTGTCCAAATCAAAACGGCTTCCAATTCGATCAAATCCCCGCGCGGGGTGGTCGAGCCCGGCGGCTGGCGGGGGCGCGCGTTATTCTAGAAACTCCGCCCCGGCCCTTTTTTCAGCGGGCTGCGGGCGCTCACCCGGCAGCCAACGGCGAGAAGGACGCGATTGAAGACCATGCCCGACCAAGGCGCACCGATTACCACCATTGCCGACCTCGGCCAGCACGAAGGCCAGTCCGTAACGTTGCGCGGCTGGCTCTATAACCTGCGCGAATCGGGGAAGCTTCTCTTCCCTATCTTTCGCGACGGGACAGGAACGGTTCAGGGCGTAGCGCACGTGAAAAGCGTCCCCTCCCCTGTGTTTGATGCCCTGAAAGGGCTGACGCAAGAGTCGAGCGTGATTGTTCAGGGAAAAGTGCGGGCGGACAAGCGCGCGCCGGGCGGGTACGAGCTCGACGTGGAGGACCTGGAGGTGGTGCAGCGGGTTCCGGAGAGCGACCCGTACCCGATCACGCTGAAGGAGCACGGGGTCGATTTCCTGATGGAGCACCGGCATTTGTGGGTGCGCACGCCGCGGCAGTCGGCGATTCTGCGCATCCGCGCGGAGATCATGCGGGCAGCGGCGGAGTACTTCGACTCGAACGGGTACATCCGCACCGATCCGCCGATCCTGACGCCGGCAGCGTGCGAGGGAACCTCCACCCTGTTTCCGGTGGACTATTTCGGCGATCCGGCCTTCCTGACGCAGAGCGGGCAGCTTTACATTGAATCGACGGCGCTGGCGCTGGGCAAGGTTTACAGCTTCGGGCCGACATTCCGGGCAGAGAAGTCGAAGACGCGCCGGCACTTGACCGAGTTCTGGATGATCGAGCCCGAAGTGGCGTTCATGGATCTCGATGGGCTGATGGAGCTGGGGGAGAATTTTCTTGCGCACATTGTCTCGAGCGTGCTCAAGAACCGCGCGACGGAGCTGGCGACGATCGGGCGCGACACGGAGAGACTGAAGACCATCGTCCCGCCGTTTCCGCGGCTGCGCTACGATGAGGCGGTGGAGATGCTGAACCAGGCGCACAAGGACGGGCACCTGGAGACGCCGTTTGAATACGGGAACGATTTTGGATCGCCGGACGAGACCTGGCTGAGCGCGCAGTACGACCGGCCGGTGATGGTGCACCGGTATCCGGCGCACGTGAAAGCGTTCTACATGGAGCCGGACCCGAAGGACCCGAAGTATGCGCTGTGCGTGGACGTGCTGGCGCCGGAGGGATACGGCGAAATCATCGGAGGGTCGCAGCGCGCGGCCAGCCTGGAGCTGCTGAAAAGCCGCATCGAGGAGCACAAGCTGCCGATGGAAGCGTTCCAGTGGTATCTCGACCTGCGCCGGTACGGCAGCGTGCCGCACGCGGGATTCGGGATGGGCATTGAGCGCGCGGTAGCGTGGATCTGCGGTCTCGACCATGTGCGGGAGACGATCCCGTTTGCGCGCACGCTGCACCGGATGTATCCGTGAGCGGCGCTGCTGCGCCGGGATTCTAGAAGAATTTCGAAAGGTGGGCACTTCCGGGCCTGAAGGCCGAGAATTTTTCGCGGGCATTCAGGGGCCTGAAGGCCCCTGCTCCCTCCGACCGGGCTAAGGCCCCGAGATTTCTTCCGATCGCAACGTACGGGCTGAAAGCCCACACCCTTCGGCGGAAACGTCAGCGCCTATCCCGGGGGCCAGGTGAGCGGGCGGCCGCCGAGGAGATGCAGGTGCAGGTGATCGACGGTCTGGCCGCCATCGGGGCCGGAGTTGATGACGACGCGGTAGCCATTGCCGAGACCCTTCGCGCGCGCGATCTCCGCCGCGGTCCAAAGGAGATGGCCGAGGAGATCGCCGTGGTGGACGCCGGCTTCGCTCAGGGAGCCGATGTGCTCGCGGGGCACGATGAGGATGTGGACAGGGGCCTTGGCGTTGATGTCGGCGAAGGCGTAGGTGCGCGCATCTTGGAAGACGGCGGTAGAGGGAATCTCGCCGGCTACGATTTTGCAGAAGATGCAGCTCATGAGCGAAACCAGTGTACAAGAGTCGAGGAAGGGCAGGCGCGCGAACCAACGGCTGCGGGACGCGGAAGAATTTGCGCGGGTTGAAGGCAACTTCGCTCTCACGAAAAGGCGCGGGCGCGGCGTGGAAGTCCTGCGAAGGGGGAAAACGACAATGGGATAGAGGCACAACCTCGCCGAATAAGGCGGCATCCCTCAAGGTGGAGGTACGGAACTCGCAGGTCGATAGCCCGCATCGACCCTCCCCCGAAGTCGATGAGGAACCACGGCAACTTGTATCCATTTCCGGGCAGTGAGACACCCGTTCCAGCCAAGGACCCTCCCATCCGTGGTTGCGGCGAGATGGCGGATCTTGTGCGCAGCCACGACTGGTCGCGGACGCCGCTTGGTCCGGCCGGGCACTGGCCGGGCGCGCTGCTGTGCGCCGTCAACACGGTTCTCGAGAGCCGGATTCCCATGTCGGTCTGCTGGGGCCCGGCGATGATCCAGATTTACAACGATGCCTGCTTGGCGCTGCTCGGGGAAAAGCATCCGCAGGCGCTGGGCGCACCGGCGGCGGAGACGTGGAACCCGGTGTGGCCGGCGATCGGACCGCGGTTCGAGGCGGCGCTCACGCGCGGCGAAGCCACGGCCCAGGAGAGTGTGCCGATTGCCACCGTCCGCGAAGGACGGCGGGAGGACGTGTACTGGACCTATTCGACGATTCCGATCCACGGGCCGCAAGGAGAGGTTGCCGGGTTTGTGGCGGTCTGGCTCGACGTGACGGGCGAGCGGTTGGCGCGGCAGGACCGGCGGCTGATTGCAGAGCAGCTGAACCAAGTGCTCGACGCGACCACGGACGGGGTGGTGAGCCTGGACCGCACCTACCGGTTCACCTATCTGAACCGCCGCGCGCGGGAGATTCTTGCGCCCGGCGGAAAGGTGCTGGGGCGCAGCGTCTGGGAGTGTTTTCCACAGATGGCGCAGGAAAATTCGCCGTACGCGGTGAACTACCGGCGCGCGATGGAGGAGAGAGAGCCGGGGGCATTCGAGGCCTATTACCCGGAACCGCTCAACATCTGGATGCAGGTGAATGCACAGCCAGCGAAAGACGGCATCGTGATCTTTTTCCACGACGTGACCGCGCAGAGGCGGACAGAGACCGACGCCCAGGAGAGCGAAGCGCGGCTGGACGCAATCTACGACACGTCGCTCGAGTACATCGGGTTGCTGACCACGGCGGGGAAGGTGCTGGAATGCAACCGCGCTTCGCTCGAGTTTGCCGGCAATACGCGCGAAGAGCTGCTGGGGCGCAACTTCTGGGAGTGTCCCTGGTGGATTTACACGCCGGGAGCGCCGGAGATGGTGCGGCGGGCGATTGCACGCGCGGCGCGGGGCGAGCCGGTGCGCTACGAGGTGCAGCTGGCGCGGCCGAAGGGCGAGCCGCTGACCTTCGATTTCTCGCTGACGCCGGTGAGGAACACGCGCGGCGAAGTGGTGTTCCTGGTTCCCGAAGGACGCGACATTACCTGGGTGAAGCGCGCGGAAACGGCGCTCAAGGAGACGGAGAAGCTGGCGGCAGTGGGAAGGCTGGCGGCCTCGATCGCGCACGAGATCAACAATCCGCTGGAGGCGGTGACCAACCTGCTGTACCTGGCCGCGCAGTCAGGGAATATGGACGAGCTGCACGGTTACCTGCACATGGCCGAGCGGGAGCTGCGCCGGGCATCGATCATCAGCAGCGAGACGCTGCGCTTCAACCGGCAATCGACCAATCCGCGCGCGGTGGCATGCGACGAGCTGTTCGAGAGCGCGCTGTTCATTCATCATGGGCGCATCGTGAATGCGCGCATCCAGGTGGAGCAGCGCTTGACCGCGCACAAGCCGCTGAACTGCTTCGACGGCGAGATCCGGCAGGTGCTGAACAACCTGATCGGCAACGCCATTGACGCGATGCAGGGCGCGGGCGGACGGCTCCTGGTGCGCAGCCGCGAGGCCACGCACTGGCCCACGGACCGCAAAGGGCTGATGCTGACGGTTGCGGACACGGGCGCGGGCATAAAACCGGAGTACCGGCGGATGATTTTCGAGCCGTTCTTCACCACCAAGGGAACCAGCGGCACGGGGCTGGGATTGTGGGTGAGCCAGGAGATTGCGCAGCGGCACCAGGGCGAGTTGCGCGTGCGCAGCTCGCAGGCAAAGGGCAAGAGCGGGATGCGCGCGAGCGGGACGGTCTTTACGCTGTTTCTCCCCTTCGAAGCGGCGCTGCGGCGGTCGGCGGCGTAGGCGCGCGCGCGATCCGGCTTACAATAGCGCCATGACCGAGCCATTCCGCATTGTGCACACCGTGTGCTCGCACGACTGCCCCGATTCGTGCGCGGTCCTGGTGACGGTGAACGCGGAAGGGCGCGCGGTGAAGGTGGAGGGCGACCCCAGGCAGCCGGTGACGCAGGGATTTCTCTGCGGCAAAGTGGCTAAGTATCTGGACCGCGTCTACTCGCCGGAGCGGATTCTGTTTCCCCTGAAACGAAAAGCCGGAGCGCGAAAGTGCCCGCGAGGCCGCGGGCGCGAACACGAAGCCTTTGAGCGGGTGACGTGGGACGAGGCGCTCGGTTCGATTGCCGCGCGCCTTCAGGAAATCAGCGACGCGCATGGGCCGGAGTCGATTTTGCCCTACAGTTATGCGGGCACCATCGGGGTGCTGGGGTATGGCTCGATGGATCGGCGATTCTTTGCCCGGCTGGGCGCGAGCCGGCTGGATCGCACGATTTGCAGCGAAGCCGGCGGGCAGGCGTGGAACCTGGTCTACGGAAAAAAACTGGGCACGCCGACGGAGGACTTCCGGCTGGCGAAGCTGATTGTGGCGTGGGGCGCGAACGTCCACGGGAACAATGTTCATCTTTGGCCGATGATCGAGCAGGCGCGGCGCGCGGGCGCGCGGCTGATCGTGATCGATCCCTACCGCACGCGGACGGCGGCGCTGGCGGACTGGCATATCGCCATCCGGCCGGGAACGGATGCGGCGCTGGCGCTGAGCATGATGCATGTGATTTTCCGCGAGGGACTGGAGGACCGTGCATTTCTAGCCGAGCGGACACATGGCGCGGAGCAGCTTGCAGAGCGGGTGCGCGAATACGCGCCGGAGCGCGTGGCCGCGTGGACGGGAATGACGGCGGGAGAGATTGAAGGCCTGGCACGCGAGTACGCGACCACGCGGCCGGCGGCGCTGCGCATGAACTACGGAGTGCAGCGCAGCGAAAACGGCGGCGCGGCGGCGCGCGCGATCGCCATGCTGCCGGCGCTGACGGGAGCGTGGAAGCATCGCGGCGGAGGGGGACAGCTTTCCACCTCGGGCGCGTTCGAGTGGGATGAAAAAGCGGTGCGGCGGCCGGACCTGGCGCTGGCCTCGCCGCTCAAGCGCGAAGCGCGCCTGGTGAACATGTGCCGGCTGGGACATGCGCTGACGGAGTTAGGGACCGAGGGAACAAGGGAACAGGGGAACGAGGGAGCAAGGGACCAAGGGACCGAGGGAACAAGGGAACGAGGGAACAAGGGAACAGGGAACGAGGGATCAGGGATCAGGGGTCAGGGATCAGGAAACGGCGAAGCGGCGTCAGGCGCGGAGATTGTGGATGGGCCGGCGGTGCATGCGCTGTTTGTGTATAACTCAAATCCGGGGGCGGTGGCGCCGAACCAAAATGCAGTCCGGCGCGGACTTGAACGCAGCGATCTGTTCACCGTGGTGCACGACCTGTTCTTCACCGATACGACCGATTACGCGGATTACATTCTGCCGGCGACCACGTTCCTGGAGCATACGGACGTGCAGGGGGCGTACGGGCACTATTTTGTGCAGTTGAGCAAGCAGGCCATCGAGCCGCCGGGCGAAGCGCGCTCCAACGTGTGGTTGTTTGGGCAACTGGCGCAGCGGATGGGATTCGAGGAGGCGTGTTTTCGCGACACGCCGGAGGCGATCATCCGGCAGGCGCTCAAGATCGGCGCGGACGGGCGCTCGAAGAACGTGGGGATGGAGCACATCACGATGGAGGAGCTCGAGGAACGGGGACACGTGCCGGTCGCGTTGCACCGCGATCCCGAGGAGCATCCGTTCCTCCCTTACAGCGAAGGCACGCTGGCTACGCCGACGGGAAAGATCGAGTTTTATTCCGAGGCGCTGGCTGCGGCGGGCGAAGATGGCCTTCCGGCCTTTCACCCTCCTCAGGAATCGCGCTGGGGCGAGGCGGCGAAGCGCTTTCCGCTGGAGCTGCTGGGGCGCAAAGCGGACAACTACATGAACTCGACGTTCGCGAATCTGGATGGGCACCGGAAGATGGAGGCGCGGACCAGGCAGCGCCTGGAGATGCATCCGGCGGACGCCGCGGCGCGTGCGATTGCGGAGGGCGACGCGGTGAAAGTATTCAACGATCGCGGATCGCTGGAGCTGACGGCGCTGCTCAACGCGAGCCTGCCGGCAGGGGTGGTGGCGGCGCGGCTGGATTGGGCGAAGCTGCAACCCGATGGCGCAAATGTGAACGTGCTCACGAGCGAGCGGCTAACGGACATTGGCGCGGGGGCGACGTTCTACTCGACGCTGGTGGAAGTGAAGAAGGCGTGAGCGGCGCGCCGGGCGCGGCGAGGGGAACTTAGCGAACCAGCTCCGAGACAACCGAGATCTCTTCGCGGTGCGAGGTGCCGGGAATGTCGAGCGAGCCGAGCACGAGCGGCTTGCCGGGCACAAGCGCGGCCGCCGCTTCGAGCGCGGTCTGGCGGATCGCGGGATCACCGGTATTGCCGGCTGCCCGCTCATCGGAGACGCTGGATTGCGCGATCCTGGTGCGCAGGCGCAGGGTATCCGGCGAGCCGTCGACGGCGGCCTCGATGGTCAGGCCCACGTCTACATACTGCACTTGCGAGCTTTGCGTGGAGCTGCCCTCGACGCTGGTAGCGGTGACAATGGGCACTTTGCTGCCCTGCTTGAATGTGGTCTTGTCTCCATTGTCGAGCGCGATGAGGGAGACCTTCTGCGTGCCGACGGCCTTGTCCCCGTCCATCTCCGTGAGCGAGAAGGTAAGCCGATAGGTATTGAGGGGACGGTCGATTTCGGAGAGCATCTTCTGCGCGGACTCAATTTCGCCGGCCGAGCCTTCAATGGACAAGGCGCGCTGCGCCGAGACGTAGTAGAGCCGGGCCCGAGGCAGCATGTTGCGCAGGTCGGTGACAATCTCGTTGGCGTCGCGATCCGAGGTGACATTGGTGAGGTAAATGGTCCGGTAGGATGCGGCGGCCGGATTCTGGCCGGCGGCGGATTGGCCGGCG
>DATJRT010000268.1:0-6504 GCA_035504495.1 Occallatibacter sp. | reverse complement strand
GTCGCGCCCGCCTCGGCCTCGCTCACACTGGTCACCAACGCCATCGCCGGCAAAATCTTTCTGAAGGAAAACGTCGACCGCCGCCGCTGGGCCGCGGCATTGCTGGTATGCGTCGGCGTCTACCTGCTGGCGCATTAAGTGCGAGGCGGGATGCACAATCCTACTGCCTGTCGAAAACCTCAATCCTTTTTTCCGATTCTTTCCCCGCCATCCACGACACAGCCGTCAGCCTCATTCTTTCCCTCCGGAAGCGCGTCAAATGCAGAATCGCAACTCCGTCACATACCCATCAGCCGCATGAGCCCTCGAGGCCGCAAATCCTCCACCAGAAACTTCTGCCGCCTTCCCATCGCCGCGCATACCGCCTCCGCAGCCAGGTGCCCGCTGCGCGCCGCGCTCTCCATCGTCGAGGGCCAGCCCGTCGCCGTCCAGTCTCCGGCGAGCACGCAGTTCGGCCACGGCGAGGATTTGGCCTCCGGTCGAAAATTATCAATGCCGGGTGGCACGCCGAAAGTTGCGCGCACCTCCTTCACCAGCGCGGCTTTCACCAGCCTCGCCTGCGCAATCGCTGGGAAAAACTCCTTGAGCTCTCGCACCGTGAGCTCGATGGCCTCGTTCCGCTCCCGCGCCGCAAACACGCGCGAGGCGCTCACCTCGATCTCGATGTAATGAGTATCTTTGCCGCGCCACGGCTGCAGCTTGCCCCGATTGAAGAGCCAGTGAATTTCGCGGTCGAGCAGCACCGCATGATCAAGCTCCGTGATTGCGCGGTCGAACCAGAGGTGCGCGCTGCAGATGGGCCAGTGCGTGTGCCGCTCTATCTTTTCAAGCAGAGCCTCGCTTCCCTCGGCCGGTGGCATCTGCACTGCTAGCTTACCCATTGCTTCAAACGGCAGCGCCAACACCAGAAAATCCGAAGTCACCGAGCCGTCCCTGGTCTCCACCGTCCAGCACGACATCTCTTCGTCCCACTCCACGGATTCGACACTGCTGTTGAAGTGGAGCGCGCCTCCAGTCTTCTCGAGCCGCCCCGGGACGCCCGCGTAGAGCTCGCTCAGGGGCACTGTATTGATGCCCATCGCGCCCGCGTAGGCCGAGTTCATGAAGAGTTCGCGAATGACCTTGGCCGCGTACGGGGCCGCGATGGTCTCGATCTCCGCATTCAGCGCGCTCGCAATCACCAGCTTCCAGAAGCGCTCGATCGCCCCGCGCGTCTGCTTGTTGCGCGCGAGCCACTCCGCCAGCGTTTCCGTCGAGTCCGCCGGAATTCGCTTGAGCATCGCGCGAAAGGCACGCGCCAGTGCCATCTTGTCCGCGGGCGAGAACGCCTGCGCGCGCAGCAGCTTCGGCAGCCCATGCAGCGGCGCCGGCAGCCAGCGCGTTGGACCGAGGAGTGAACGCCGCCCGCCCGGCTCGATCATCGTCATCTCGCTCGTCCACTTGATCTTTTCCGCCGCGCCAATGCGCTCGTAGAAACCTGAGAGATTCGTGCAGCAACCAAAGAGCACATGCTGGCAGTTGTCGATCACCTCATTGACGCCGGGATGCAGGTACGAGCTCGCGCGCCCGCCCAGGTAGCCCCTTCGTTCGACGAGATGAACGCAAAATCCGCCGTCGGCAAGCGCGCAGGCCGCGCTCATACCGGCCACACCGCCGCCGATCACAGTGACGCTCTTTTGCAAATCCACCTGCACGTGATTTCCAGCGATCCTCTTGTGAGATTATCCGATCGAGAGTCGCGCCAGACACATGCGCATCAGCCCCGCCGCAAGAATTCCCACCTTCTGCGCCGTGGGCACGCTCGCCCTTCGCGTGAACACTTCGTAATCGGCCCTCTCGATGCGCTTGAGCAACGCATGGTAAATCGACACAAGCACCTGCAGCGCGGGCCGGCTCTCGCGATCGATGAGCGGCAGAAGCTCCTGCGCCGATTTATAGTACTCCTCGGCGCGCTGCGCAATCGACGCGAGCAGCGCGCGCTCATTCGCCGTGGGCGGCGCTTGCGGTGCACGGTGCAGCAGAGAATCGAGGGTCACGCCGTGCGCGGCCAGCTCTTCAAGCGGCAGATACACCCGATCGCGCGCGGCATCCTCGCTCACGTCCCGCAGAATATTGGTCAACTGGAATGCGATTCCCGTCTCTTCGGCTAATTTTTCCGCGCGCGCATCCGTGTACCCGAAGATGCGGATGCAGACCAGGCCGACCACGGAAGCGACCAGATAGCAGTAGCGATACAGATCGGCAAAGGTTGCGTAGGTATCGGGAGCGCCGCTGCCCTCACGCTCCAGGTCCATGGTCACGCCGGCAACCAGCTCGTCGAGCAGCGCCCGTGGAATCCCGTAGCGCTCGGTTGCATCGCGCACCGCCAGGAAAACCGGGTTCGCCGTCTGCTCACCCTGCTCGGCCGCGCGCCACTTCTCCCTCCACGCATCCAGCCGCTTGCGCCGCTCTTCGCGCGAAAGGCTTTCGTCGTCGGTCAGATCGTCGGCCTGGCGCATGAATGCGTAAATGGCGCAGATGGCGTTGCGGCGCGGCCAGGGCAGGACCACAAACGCGTAGTAAAAATTCTTGGCTTCGCGCCGCGCAATCGCGCGGCATGCTTCATAAGCACGGGCCAGGTCGACTCCGCTCGATGCAATGCTCAAGCCGCCTTCCCTGTCGCGCGCGCTCCCAGGCGAAGAAACGGCAGCGCCTTGCCGCCGATCGCCCGCAGCGCGAGCGCGAGCTTGGATCGCTTCGAAAGCGCAGGCCGCGTGCTGAGCACGTCGAAGTTCTGCCGCTCGATGGCGCGGAGAATCTCCAGGCCGCCGCGGCTGAACAAGTCGATATCGACAGCGAGATCGCGCGCCACCCTCCCGATCAAAGGTAATCCGTCCTCGAAAAGGGCGCGCGCAAATTCCACCTCATGGCGCAGCAGCGCGCGAAGCTCCGGCGTGGCTACGCCGCCTGCTATCGTTTCATCGGAGACGCCGAAGCTGCGCATATCTTCCTGCGGCAGATACACTCGGCCCTTTTCGAAGTCCACGCGCACGTCCTGCCAGAAGTTTGCCAGCTGCAGCGCCGTGCAGGTCGCATCGGAGAGACGGAAGTTTTCCTCATTCACCTCGCCGCACGCATACAGCACCAGCCGTCCCACGGGATTGGCCGAATAGCGGCAGTAGCCGAGCACGTCCTGCATGGTCCCGTAGCGCGTTACCGTCTGGTCCTGGCGGAACGCCGTGAGCAGATCGGCAAACGGCTCCTTCGGAATGGAGCATGCGCGGATCGTCTCCGCAAGCGCCACGAACACGGGATGCCGCGCCCGGCCCTCGTAGCACCCGTCGAGCTCGTGGCCCCACAGCTCCAGGAGAGCTAAAGCGGAGGCGCGGTCCGGAACTTCGTCGCCGAGGTCGTCGGCGATGCGGCAATAGGCGTAGACGGCATGAAAGTGCGGCCGCAGCCTCGCCGGCAAAAAGCGCGTCACCACGTGAAAGTTTTCGTAGTGCGATTCGGCAAGCCTTTTGCAATAGGCCAGCGCTTCCCCAGGCGTGGGCGCCGTCTCAGGAATGCGATACGCCGCCGGAAGCGCAGCCCAGCCGCGCGCCAGCAATTCCTCCTGCTCCTTCTGCGCCGGGTCTCGCTCCGGTTGTATGCGCGCCGCAGTCATCGAATGGCCTCAGGGAACAATGGCAGTCTTTATTTCGCTCGAGCGGTTCATTAGCTTCTCGAATACGCGATTCAGCTCGTACAGGTGCGCATGGCCGGTGATAAAAGCCCCGGCCTGAAAGCGCCCTCCGGCAATCAGATCGAGCGCTTTGCGGCACATGGCGGGCGTGTGATGGAACGTGGCGCGCAGCGTGATGTCGCTATAGTGAATGCGGTTGGTGTCGAGCATCAGGTGCGTATTCACCGCACATCCGCCGAAAAAGTTTACCGTGCCGCCCTTGCGTACCAGCTCCACCGCCTCCTGCCACGCCTCCGGCACACCCACGGCTTCAATGGCAATGTCCACGCCGCGATCTTTTGGCGTGAGCGCGCGTGTTTCGCGGATGGCTTTGCGAATGCTCGAGGTCTGCACCACGTACGTGGCCCCGAGCTGGCGTGCGGCTTCCACCTGGCCGTCGTGCCTTACCAGTGCAATCACCTCGTAGCCGGCGAGCGCAGCCACGTGCAAAATCATCAATCCCAGCGGCCCGCCGCCAATGATGGCAACCGTATCGCCCTTGCGCGGGTTCGAGTCCTCAAATCCGTGCACGGCGCAGGCAAGCGGCTCAGTAAGCGCAGCGTGCTCCAGCGGCACATGATCCGGAACTTTGAGGGTATTTTTGGCCACAATCCGCGCCGGTATGCGAATGAACTCGGCGTACGCGCCATTGTTGAAAAGCAGATCATCGCAGAGATTTTCCTGACCGCGCCCGCAGTAGAAGCACTTGCCGCACGGCGCGGAGTTGAGAGCTACCACGCGATCCCCGGGCGCAAACTCGGACACGCCCTCGCCTCTCTCCACCACTGTTCCGGCGAGTTCGTGGCCAAAGAGAGCCGGCGGCACGATCATGCGCGCGTGATAGCCGCGGCGAAAAACCTTCAGATCGGTTCCGCACGTCAGCGCCGCGCCCACGCGCACAATCAGCTCGCCGGTTTCAGCCCTGGGGAAAGGAACGCTCTCGATACGAATATCTTCGCGGCCGTGAAGGATGGCGGCATTCATGGTCTCGCGGCGATGCTCGAATGCGGTTGCCACGGTGGCGCGACCATGATGAATGGCAGTCTCCACCGTCGCGCGGCCGTGATGGATTGCTGTCTCGACCGTAGCGCGGCCATGAACGATGGCGGTTTCCACTGTCGCGCGGCCGTGCTCGATAGCCGTTTCGACCGTGGCGCGCCCGTGCTCAATCGCGCTTTCGACCGTACTGCGGCCGCGCTTGATCACGTTTTTGACTCTGCCTGCCATCGAAAGGCTCCTACTTTGCCCCTGCTCCTGGGACCGGCTCAATCATAATTTTCATTGACCCGGGCTGAGGGTTGGATGCGATTTCGATTGCCTCCACTGCCTGTTCCAGCGGAAAACGGTGGGAGATGAGCTGGGTCAGATCGAAGCCGTCACGATCGCCGGAGAAGACGAGGCCGGTCACCTCGTCGAGAATTGGAAATGAGGACGAGTATGAACCGAGAAGGGTCTTTTCGTCCACGCACACGGCTGCCGGGTCGATGGTCGCCTCCCCGTGCTGCGTCTGCGCAAACAGCATCACCTTGCCGCCCGGCCGCGCCGCGTCCATCGCCGTGCGGATCAAGGCGTTGCCGCCGACCGCCAGAATCACTGCGTCCGCCCCGCGGCCCTCGGTTTCAACCATTACCCGCTCCACCACATTTTCCTTGCCGGCATGGATTGCATTCGTCAGCCCGAACCGCGCCGCAATGGCGTGACGCTCAGGAAACAGATCGGAGGTGAGCACGCGTGCGCCGGCGCGGCGGGCGAGCGCCGCATGCATCAGCCCGATAGGGCCCTGGCCGATCACCAGCACCGTATCGTCGGCGGCCAGGTTCAGCATCTTCACGCCCTTGAGCACCGTGTTCACCGGCTCCACAAAGGCCGCCTGCTCGAAAGGTACGTTATCGGGAATGCGCACCACGCCGCGGTTGGCCACCACAAAATCCATCACCCGCACGTATTCCGCAAACCCCCCGCCCGAGGGCTCAAATCCAGCGGTTACGCCGGTCTTCTTGTAGAGCGGGCACTGCGCCGGCGTCTGCTTGCGGCAGTAGTAGCACTCGCCGCAGGGCACGTGATGAAACGTCATCACCCGGTCGCCCACGGCAAACTGGGTCACGCCCTCGCCCACCGCGGCTACCGTCCCCGCCATCTCGTGGCCGAAGATGCGCGGCGCCGAGTGCGACCCCATATGAATCTTCTTGAGATCCGTCCCGCAGATCCCGCAGGTCGCAATGCGGATCAGCAGCTCGCCCCGCCCGATGCGCGGAACCGGCACCGTTTCCACGCGCATGTCGTTGATGCCGCGATACACGACGGCGCGCATGGTGGCAGGGATGGATGCATGCGAGAAAGTCTCAGCCGCTGAAGTTTGGGTAGCCATTCGTTTTTCGAGTTTTCCCTTCAGGATCCAGAAGATCGAGTACCAGCACCGCGATATGTTGGGCAGCCTGCTTACTATTTTCCCCCATTTGCTTGAGCGCCTGCCAGTACCCCGGGTGAAAGAGCGCAAAAAGAATGAACTTGGCCCGCTTAAAGTGCCCGTCGGCCGCAAGAAACGGGTTGAAATCGGGCAGAATATCGTCCACGCCGTCGCTCACGCCCTTGATGCAGTGGAAGGCCACGCCCCGCGCCTTGGCCAGCCGCGCAAGGGCAATCGCCTCCATGTCCACCAGGTCCGCGTAGTAGCCAATGGCGATATTTTGCTTCTCGGGCTGCGTCACTACCTTGGTCGCGGTCGCCAGCCAGATATCCGCGGCGGGCCCACCCGATTGAATGCGAGCCGAATCGAAGGGCGCCGTAGCCAGCCGCGTGTT
>DATJRT010000267.1:0-5353 GCA_035504495.1 Occallatibacter sp. | reverse complement strand
CAAGGCTATGGAGATGTGGAAAGCAAACAGCGCTTCCCACATCCCCACAGCCCCGACTACGACGGCGGCGAGATATACTCGCCCAAAAACCTGAGCCGAGAAACTCCAGCTATAAACGGCTGAGAAAGACGGGGCAGGCCATTATTGCCCAAAGGCGAGACCTGGGGCACCCGGCATCCCTCTTGCGGGCGCTTGATATCCTCACAAGCGTTCTTGCCCCGCGGCCGCTGAATCTCTTGTTGGGCGCATCGAAAAGAGAGTGGGGAGGTGGATCAATGGCCATGTCTATGGGTGCGCCAGCGGGGAGCATGTCGGAGCTGAACGTGACGCCCATGATCGATATTCTGCTGGTGCTCCTGGTTATCTTCATGATCATCGTGCCGCAGGTTCCCAACGGCCTGGCCGCGGCGGTTCCGCAGCCGCCCAAGAAGGCGCAACAGAACCAGCCCGACCAGCGCGCGGTTGTGGTCCAGGTTCAATATCGCTCGGGCCAGCCGCCCGCATTCAAGGTCAACGGCGACGAGATTGACAATGGGAGTGGCGGACCGGCGGCGGAGCGCGATCTGCAGAACGAGTTGACGAAGATCTACCTCAACCGCGCCGAACGCGTGATGTTCATCAAGTCCGACGGCCGCGTGGACTTCAAGTGGATTGCCCAGGTGCTCTCGACCGCCAAGGTTGCCGGTGTGGACCATGTTGGACTTTTGACGCCAGGTGTTCAGCAGGCTGGGTAGTCGTGCGATCGCGGGCAGGTCTTCTTTCGGGCCCTGGCAGAAAGATTCCCGGGCCCCGGGGAAAGCAGCACACAGCGGAGCGCTTGCGCTCGCGAGAGGGTAAAATCCGCGATCGAACTCTTTGCCGGTTTCTGCTCATTGCCGGTTTTCGATTTCCAAAAGCAACCGCAGATTTTTCGACTCCCTCAGTCCACCCCGGTGGGCTGAGGTGGCTCAGGATGAGAGAAAAGGGAATGACTGGCTCAGGGTTATAGAGCCGACGGGGGGCGCTCTCATCCCGGCGCGGCTTTATCCTCCTTCGGGTTCGCGCAGCTTGGCGATGACCATGGACTCAAGGAGCTGGTGGAGGCCCGGGAATGACGCCGAGCTGCTGCATCAGGCCCATGGTGTCCATGAGGATGCGGCTATCCGCCATTTGGCCATTCTCGAGCCGGTCGATGACCACGCCTTTCACCTCGACCCTTCTGCCGGTTGCCGGAATTCCCAGGAACGCCCCGCGATGGCTGCCCGTCCAGGCAAAACGGGTGACGACCTTCTCGCCTTCCGCCACCATTTCCTTCACCTCCCAATGCATGTCGGGGAAGGCCGACCAGAGCACGCGGAGGATATCCTTCAGGCCGTCCCTGCCTTGCTGTTGTCCGGGAAGCGGATCGAGCTCAATGAAATCCTTCTTCACCAGGTCGTCGGCTCTCTCCAGCTGCTGCCGGTTGAGTACATCCTCGATAAAGCCCTGAATCGTGGTCTTGTTTGCATCGGACATGCGTACGTTCTCCGTGATCTTCGTCATCCTTCTTCGGCTTCGCGCAGCTTGGCGATGACGCTGAAATCTTCGAGCGTGGTGGTGTCGCCCTTGATCTCGCCGTGGGTGGCGAGGTCGCGCAGAAGGCGGCGCATGATTTTGCCGGAGCGGGTCTTGGGCAGAGCCTCAGTAAATCTGATGTCGTCAGGCCGGGCGAGCGAGCCGATCTCTTTCGCGACCCATTTGCGCAGCTCGTCTTTCAACTCATTCGAAGGCTGGTTGCCGCTCTCGAGGGTGACGAAGGCGGCGATGGCCTGGCCTTTCAAGTCGTCCGGCCGGCCTACGACGGCGGCTTCCGCAACCTTGGGATGGGCAACGAGAGCGGATTCGACTTCCATGGTGCCGAGGCGATGGCCGCTTACGTTGATCACGTCGTCGACGCGGCCCATGAGCCAGAAGTAGCCGTCGGCGTCCTGGCGCGCACCGTCGCCGGTGAAGTAGCAGCCGGGCACGTCGGACCAGTAAGTGTTCCGGTAGCGCTCCGGATCGCCGTAGACCGTGCGCGCCATCGAAGGCCACGGCTTGCGAATCACCAACAGCCCGCCCGAGCCGACGGGAACGGTGGCGTACTTGCCTTCCCCGTCCGGGCGCGTGACCACGGCCGGCTCAATGCCGAAAAACGGGCGCGTGGCCGAGCCGGGCTTGGTGGGGACGGCGCCGGGGATGGGCGCGATGAGGATGGCGCCGGTCTCGGTCTGCCACCAGGTGTCCACGATGGGGCAGCGGTTGCGGCCGATCTTTTCGCGGTACCACATCCACGCCTCGGGATTGATGGGCTCGCCGACGGTGCCGAGCAGGCGCAGGGAATCGAGCTTGTACTTCTCGACAAATTCGCTGCCCCATTTGATGAAGGCGCGGATGGCCGTGGGCGCGGTGTAGAAGACGGTCACCTTGTGGTCGTCCACGATCTTCCAGAAGCGGGAAAAATCAGGGAAGTTGGGCGCACCCTCGTACATGAGGACGGTGGCGCCGTTCTGCAGCGGCCCATAGACGACATAAGAATGGCCGGTGACCCAGCCGATATCGGCCGTGCACCAGTAGATGTCGTCGTCGCGCAGGTCGAAGACGTAGCGGGTGGTGAGGTAGGTCTGCACCGCGTAGCCGCCGGTGGTGTGGACCAGGCCCTTGGGCTTGCCGGTGGTGCCGGAGGTGTAAAGGATGTAGAGCTCATCCTCTGAATCCATGGGCTCCGCGGGACACGCGGGCGCGGCTTTGGCCACGAGGTCGTGCCACCAGTGGTCGCGGCCTTGCACCATATCGACAGGCGAACCGCTGCGGCGATAGACGACGGTGTGCTTGACGGTGGGGCAGGCGGCGAGAGCTTCGTCGACGGTGCGCTTGAGTTGGATCTCGTTGCCGCGGCGGTAGCTCGTGTCCTGGGTGAGAATGGCGACGCAGCCCGAGTCGTTGACGCGGTCGGCGATGGCGTTGGCGGCGAATCCGCCGAAGATGACGGAGTGGATGGCGCCGATGCGCGCGCAGGCCAGCAGGGCGATGGCGAGCTCAGGCGTCATGCCCATGTAAATGGCCACACGGTCGCCTTTTTTTATGCCGAGAGATTTAAGTGCGTTGGCGAACTTCTGTACTTCGGCGTGCAGTTCGGCGTAAGTGAGGCGGCGAATCTCGCCCGGCTCGCCCTCCCAGATGAGCGCTGTCTTCTGCGCGCGCTCGCCCCCAACGCGAGGGTCGACGTGGCGGTCGACGCAGTTGTAGCAAAGGTTGAGCTTGCCGCCGACGAACCACCTGGCCGAGGGCAGGTTCCACTCGAGGACCTTGCTCCAGGGCTCGAACCAGTGCAGTTCTTTGGCGGCGCCGGCCCAGAATTTTTCCGGGTCTTCGATCGACTGCTTATAAAGCGTCTCGTACTCCTCCAGGCTCTTGATGCGGGCTTTGGCGCTGAACGCGGGCGGCGGCGGAAAGACGCGATTTTCCCGGAGCGTGGAGTCGATATCCTGCTGGGCGATGGAAGAGGTTGAGGCGGAAACCGGCGATGAAGGCATGAAAATTCCTCTGGGACGACGGCAAACGAAGGTCTTTGGGCGCCGCAGCGAGCGGTGTGGTCGCGCGCGCCTCACCGCAGCCACTTTATCGGGCTGGATGCACTCGCCGCAAGTGACGAGAAGGCAAACCGGGGCGGGCGCAGTTGTGCGGGCGCGTTCGGCACGGGTGAGAGGTTTCCAATCTGCTCCGAGCGGGAGAAAAAACTCACGCGGGCGCGGAGAAAATGCGCAAGCTCGCGTCCGATTCGGGAGCAGCCGCGGCGTCTTCCGGGATCGGCTTCAAAGGTGCAGGCAAATGCGCGGAGACGCGCAGAGAGCGCGGCCGAATCGTGGCAGAATCCGGTCATGCGTTACGGTGGTTGTCCAGTTCCCGTGGCGTTTACGGAGTTGCGCGAGGCGGCGTTCCGGTAATGGGTAAACTGCGCCGCGATCGCGGCTTCGCCGGCCATCAACTGGAGAATCGCAATGCGGGCCCAGGAGGGCCCCACACGATGGATCCAAACATTCAAAAAACCGGAACCACGGGCGCGGGACAGACGGCCGAAGGGCAGACACTGTCATCGCAAACCAACGTAAACCAGGCAACCCAGGATCAGGCCGCGCAGCGGGGGAACATCAATCGCGGGGCGACGCAGGGAGCCGGGCAGGGGGGCGCGCAGGAGGGCGTCTCGTTCAGCGGGCCGGGCACTCCGGGCACGCAGCAGCAGCCAAAGCAGACGGGTTACCCCGGCTCGAACAGCAGCTAAGCGGCCTCGGTTGCCTGCGCGCTTCGCGCGCCATGGGCAGGGCAGGTCTCCGCAATGCTGGGATTCAGCAGGGCGCTCTCTTTCTTCCGTTCGCAAAGCGGGGGAAAGGGAGCGCCTTTTTTTTGGTCCGGCCTTTTGTGCGGCCTCAGGCTTTTTCGCCGGCCGAGGCGATCTTGGCTTCGGCTTCAGAGATGACGCGGAGGGCCTCGGTATACGCCTCTGCGCTTTCGCCGGCTTCGTTCCAGAGCTTCTCGCCGCGCGCGCGCTGCTCTTCGGCGCGGGGCACGTCGATTTCGTCCGGTTTCAGCGCGTCGGAGGCGAGGATGGTGACGCGGTCGGGCAGCACTTCCACAAAGCCCCAGCTCACGTTGTAGCGCGTGGTCTCCGGGCTGTGCTGCTCAAGGCCCGCTCCCTTGTGGATGCGCACGTCGCCGGCGCCCAGCTCCGCCAGCAGCGGCGCGTGGCCATAGAGCACTTCCATGTCGCCGGACTTCGACGGCAGCTCGACCGCCGTGGCGCTGCTCTCAAAGAGCGTGCGCTCGGGCGTGACGAGGCGGATGCGAAGTTGGCCGGATGCTGGTTCTGCCATTCTTTTCTCCGAGCTGCTAGCTCCTAGCTTCCAGCTCATCGTGCGGGAGTTGAAGGCGTCAACTCGGCGAAAGGAAGCTAGAAGCTAGAGGCTAGCAGCTAGAAGCTGCTGTTTACGCCGCCGTCTTCAACTGCTCGGCTTTGGCGAGCACATCTTCAATGCCGCCCTGCATGTAAAAAGCCTGCTCGGGCACGTCGTCGTACTTGCCTTCGATAAGCTCCTTGAAGCCGCGCACGGTGTCGGCGATCTTGACGTACTTGCCGGGGATGCCGGTGAACTGCTCGGCCACGTGAAAGGGCTGCGAGAGGAATTTTTGTACTTTTCTGGCCCGGGCCACGGTCAGTTTATCTTCCTCGGAAAGCTCGTCGATGCCGAGAATCGCGATGATGTCCTGGAGATCCTTGTAGCGCTGCAAGATGCGCTTGACGCCCTGGGCCACGTCGTAGTGATCGTCGCCCACGATGCGCGCCGAAAGAATGCGCGAG
>DATJRT010000266.1:0-17477 GCA_035504495.1 Occallatibacter sp. | reverse complement strand
GTCGAATCCGCGCCTTCCGCTACAGACGCTCTGGTGCACAATCTCGCCGGAACCAGCGCAGAAGCCGTCAGCGCCGCAACCCTCGACTTTCTGCGCAGCACGACTGCCCATCGGCGCGGTCTCATCGTCCCCGATCTCATCGTTGTCGACCCTCCACGCACCGGCCTGGGCGCGGAAACCACGGCCCTGCTCGCGCAAGTGGCTGCGCCCGAGCTGGTGTATGTCTCCTGCGACCCCGCCACCCTGGCCCGCGATCTGCGCCCGCTGCTCGCCTCCGGCTATTCCATTCACGCAATCGCGCTCGCCGACCTCTTCCCGCAGACCTTTCACATTGAGACCGTCGTCCGCCTGCGCCGCTGACAGGCTCTGCCGCAACTTTGTGCCCACGCGCTCCGAACTCCTGTTACGCTTATCCTCAACTCTCCCCATCCAGGTGGAATGCGATCGGGTCCCCTCACCAGCGGGCAATCCGCGGCCGGCTTGGGCGCCGTGCCGCTCTTCCACGCTGCGTGTCTGTTTGCCGCCGGCATCGCCGCCACGCGGCTCTTCTGGCTCCCCCCGGGCTGGATCCTCCTTGCCATGGCTCCCGCCGCCGCGCTCGCCTGCCTCGCGGCGCTGCGCGCACAGCGCATTGCCTGGGTTCCTCTGGCCGCGTTGTGGTTCCTCCTCGGCTTCTGGTGCGCGCTGTTGCAGCCGCAGCCGGCGCCTGCGCCCGCGCTTGCCGCGCTCTCTGACGATCTGCTTCGCACCGTCGAGGGAACTGTTGCCGATACCGGCCCCGTGCGCTCCGAAACCGAACTGAATGTCGGCGAGCCCACGTTGAATGCGCCCACGCAGCGCATCGATCTGCGCGTCTCCAGCGTCGAGCAGGTTACCGGCACCTTTGACGCGCAGGTTCCTGTCAGCGGCGGCGTCCGCCTCACCGTTCGCTGGCCGGGCACGTCGTCGCCCGTCGATCCGTTCCGCTGCGGCGAGCGCCTGCGCGCCGTGGTTCGCCTGCTTCCGCCGGAAATCTATCACGACCCCGGCGTCTGGAGCCGCGCTGATTATCTACTCGACCAGGGCATCACCTCCACTGCCGGCGTCTCCATCGATCACATCCAGCGCCTCGGCCCGGCGCCGGGCGCATTCCTCGCCTGCCGCATCACCGCCTGGCAGCATGCCACCACCACGCGCCTCATGGCGCTGCCGGCGCGCATGCGCAACCTGCCCGCGCCGCTGCGCCTCTCGCCCGACGATGCCGCCATGCTCGCCGCCATGGTGGCCGGCGACCGCACTTATCTCAACGAGCATTTGCGCGCCGGCTTTGAGCGCACCGGCTCCTTCCACATGCTTGTCGTCTCCGGCTTTCATCTCGCCGTCGTCGCCGGCGTCCTCTTCTGGTTCGCGCGCCGCCTGCGCCTGCCGCGCGTGCCCGCCACACTTCTAACCATTCTTGCGTCCCTCGCTTATGCGCTCTTCACCGGCTTTGCCACGCCCGTTCAGCGCTCTTTGTGGATGATCGTTCTCTATCTCCTTGGCCGGCTCATTTATCGCCAGCGCAGCCCCATAAACGTCATCGGTTTTGCCGCTCTTTGCCTTCTGGCGGCAAGCCCGCGCAGCCTCTTTGACGCCAGCCTGCAAATGACTCTGCTCGCCGTCATCGCCGTGGCCGGCATCGCCATGCCGCTGCTCCAGGCCACTGTGCATCCCTATCTGAGCGCCACGCGCGATCTCCGCCTCGTCGCCATCGATCCCAAACTCGCGCCGGCCCTGGCCCAGTTTCGCGTCACCCTGCGCATGTGCGCGCAACACCTCCAGTCCGCCTTCAATCCTTCGCTCGCCTGGCGCATCTTTCCTGCGTCGGTCCGCTTCCTTCTCCGCCTGGTTGAGCTCGTCGCCGTTTCCTCCATCGTCGAGCTGGTCATGGCGCTGCCCATGGCCGTCTACTTTCATCGCATCACGCTCTTCGCGCTGCCCGTCAACCTGTTCATCCTCCCGCTGCTCGCCGTGCTCATTCCCGCCGCGCTGGTCACGCTCCTCGTGCTCGCCGTCTGGCCCGCGGCTGCGTCCATCCCCGCCGCCGTCGTCGCGCTCACGCTCCATCTCGGCGTCGGCCTGGTTCACCTCTTCGGTGGGTTCGCCCTCGGAGACTTCCGCGTCGCGTCGCCGCTCTTCTGGCAGTCAGCCGCGTCCTGCGCCCTGCTCGGCGCGGCCGTCGTGCTCGCGCATCTCGGCCTCAGGAACCGCTGGCCCCGCCCTGCCGCCTGGGCTGCACTGTTCTTCGCAGGTGTCGTTGCCGTCGTGCCGCGCCCCATCGACCGCCCCCGCGGCGCGTTGCTCCTCGAAGCCATCGACGTGGGCCAGGGCGACTCGCTGCTCCTCATCACCCCTGACGGCAAAACCCTCCTCATCGACGGCGGCGGCTTCGGCGGAGGTCCGCGCCAGGCGCCGCAGAACTTCGACATCGGCGAAGAAGTGGTCTCGCCCGCGCTCTGGTCGCGCGGCATCCGCCATCTCGACGCCGTCGCCCTCACCCACGCCCACTCCGATCACATGGGCGGCCTGCCCGCCGTCCTGCGCAACTTCCATCCCCGCGAGCTCTGGGTCGGCAACAATCCTCCCATCCCCGCATACAAGGCCCTGCTCGCTGAAGCCGCTCAACTGCACATCTCCGTGCGCACCCTGCGCGCCGCGGACGCGTTCCCCTTCGGCCAGACGCAGATTCACGTCCTCGCCCCATTCCCCGGCTACCAGCCCGGTGTCGATCCCTCCAACAACGATTCGCTCGTCCTTCACGTCGCCTTCGGCACAACCTCCGTTCTTCTTGAAGGCGACGCCGAAGCGCCCATTGAACAGGCAATGCTCACCGAGCCTGGCCTCGCGAGCACGCTGCTCAAGGTCGGCCATCACGGCAGCATCACCTCCACGCGTCCCGAGTTCCTTGCCCGCGTGGCGCCGCAGTGGGCCGTCATCTCCTGCGGCCTGCACAATCGCTACGGCCATCCCCGCCAGGAGGTGCTCGAAGAACTCGAATCCGCCCGCGTGCGCACCCTGCGCACGGACATCAACGGAATCTCCTGCTTTGTCCTCGATGGAAAATCGACGTGGGCCCAGCCGGAATGTGCCGGAGGCGGAGTTGACTAGAAGTGGTTGCACAAATGGTGTTTTGAAAGGGCACAGCTTCAGCCGTGCCGGCAAAGATGCATAAACAGAGGGCTCTGGCCCCTAGAGGATTTTCTTTATCGTCGAGTGCCCCATCCATGACCGCAGCTTCTTCGCGGTCATGGGTGGGACAGCTCGAACCCCAACCCGCCCAAGCACCCTTCAACCCGGCAGCTAGGGGCTAATAGCCGCCCTTTGGATCGCCAGCAGCGTCTCGAGCAGCGGCTTCAGCGGCTTCAGATCGAGCGCCGCCCTCCACACCCGCCACCGTCCATTTGCAAAGAATTTCCGCTCCTCGGCGCACAATGAACTCAGCCGCCCTCCGCACCAGACCCATGCCGGAGCGGATGCGCGATTCGTGACCCGGCACCGCAAAAGGAATGGCTAAACCATTTGTTTGCAGGAATCTGCGCAGAACCCTTTTGCTGTGAGGAATTTGCTGGCTAAGCCGAAGAATCAAAGGAATTTGGCCGAGGGGGTGGGGGGGAGGGAGGGTTCAGACCGGTGGGATAGACCGGCCGGTTATCCGACATTTTGGGATCGGGCGTGTCGCCGAAGCCTATGCGCCGGATCGATGGCGGCGGAGCGTGAAAACACCGCTTTCCCTGGATTCATTCTACGCGGGAGCTGCGAAATTCCGCGCAACGGGGGGAGCCGCGCGGAGCCAAAAAAAAGACGGCACGGACGTTCAAGCTATCCGTGCCGGGAGGCCAGTGACGCAAACTACTTCCGGCCCGGAGAGGTTTTCCCGTCTCCGTAACCGGAATAAATACACGATAGCATAGATTGGGAAGAATGCAAGTACAAATTTCAGAATTTCTTTTCGATGGTTGCAGGCCATCGTTTGCATCGTTCCAGCATCTAATAGCCGAACCGTTTTTGGGTGTTTTCTTAGCTTTTGCAACGGGTCCGGTGCGAACGGAGGCATGGGAAGGCTGCGAGAGGATCAGAACAAAGGCCATGAAATCAATAGATTCCGATGAGAAAACGGCGGAGGGTGATGGCCCTTCCGGCTGGCTCCGATTCGCGCTGCTTACGGCGGCCACAGCCGTGGCGGGGGGTTTGGCAACAGCTTGGTTCTATCGCAAGACTCTTTTGCGCCTCCGGGAAACCGGAGAAACTTCTAAAAATCCACATTTTGGTATATCTGACGAGGCTCAGGCGGACCGCCCCTCGGACGAAATGTGACTGCGTTCGAAAGTCAAGTGTCAGGCGAGCGTGTTCGCCTGGGATGCGAGCTGGAAATCCTTTTCCGTCAGCCCTCCGGCATCGTGCGTGACCAAGGCCAGGCGCACGCGATTGTAACGAATATCGATATCGGGATGGTGGCCGGCATTCTCGGCGGCTTCACCCACGCGATTGACGAACTGCAGCGCTTCGACAAAGTTCCCGAACGAGAAGCTTTTCACCAGCTCGCCGCCTTCAATCTGCCAACCCGGCAAAGCAGCCAGCTGTTCCTTGATTTGCTGCGGATTCAACTTGGGCACAACAGAACTCCTTGACCCGAATGCGGACTCGAAGAGGATGCGGAAAAAGCTCCCGAAAGCTGACTTCTCCGGGCTGAAGCCGCAACTACGGGTGGGATAAAAAGCCATGGACGGCACGGACAAATCCGTGCCCTGGCAAAACACGCCGGAAATCCGATTTTTCCCGGCAGCCTGCGAACACGGCCCTGCGTGCGCCGATACCGGCAGTTTACTCGCTTTGCTCCGCTGGGGAAGCGATATCGAAGGTGGAAAAGCGCTTGTTCTGGCCGCTGATTTCGGAGCGCAACTCTTGCCAAAGCTCGTTGGGAATCTTGAGAAACACTTCGACCACCGCAGGATCGAATTGCGTACCGGAGCAGCGAAGAATTTCTTCGCGCGCCGCGTCAAAGCTGCGCGCCGTGCGGTAAGGCCGGTCGCTGGTAATGGCATCGAGCGTGTCGCCCACGGCAAAGATGCGCGCGCCAATGGGGATTTCCCGTCCGCGAATGCCGCGCGGGTAGCCGCTGCCGTCGTAATGCTCCTGGTGGCAGTAAACGATTTCTGCGGCGCCCGCCAAAAAGGGAATCTTGCGCAGCATATTGTAGCCGCGGGTGCAGTGTTCGCGCATGATGGCCTGTTCTTCCGGGGTGAGCTTGCCCGGCTTGCGCAGAATCTCATCGGGAATCGCCATCTTGCCCACATCGTGGAGGAAGGCGCCGCGGGCAATCACCTTGATCTCCGCCGGAGCAATGCCCATGGCGCGGGCCAGCGCGATGGTGTAAGCCGTGACGCGCTTGGAGTGGCCTTCGGTCTCGGAGTCCTTCAAGTCCAGTGCATCGCCCAGCGCCTCCAGGGTTACGTCGTAGGAGTGCTCCAGATCCTCCATGGCGTGGCGCAGCATCTCGGTGCGCGCGCGCACCATCTGCTCCAGGCTCTGCTGGTAATTGTGATTTTCCTCGAGAGCGTGGCGATGATCCATGGCGCGGCGTACGGTGTTGAGCAGATGCTCACGCTCGAAGGGCTTCAGAAGGTAGTCGTAGGCGCCGCGGCGCATGGAGTCGATGGCCACGCTGATGTCGTGAATGGCCGTGACCATGACCACGGGAAGGTTGGGATGCTGGGCGTGGATCTGCTCGAGCAGGGCAATGCCGTTCACGTCCTGCATCACGATGTCCGTGAGCACGAGATCGAAGGAACTCAGCTCCAGGGTCTCCATCGCCTCGCGGCCGCTTGAAGCCATTTGCACTTCATAACCCTGCCGCTCCAGGGTGGACCCCATCATCGCGCGGACATGGGTTTCATCGTCCACCACCAGGATCCGCGAAGTCTTGCGCAGCGCGGTCCCGGCGCCGGAGTTTTCGCCGGTGTTGGGCGATCCCGGTCCTGCCAGGTTCAAGCCCAAGCAGCAACCTCCTCTCTCCGTGCCGCCCGGTTCAGCTCAGGCCCATAGGAATGCTTCCGGGATGGACTGCGCCGCACCTGCCATGGCGGAACGAAGGGAGCGCCGGTGATAGCTCCGCGATCAGCCCGCCGACTTTTGCCAACGCGGGTTTCCCGGCTGACTTCAATCGATCTTCGCGATCCCTTGCTCCGTTGACAGTACCGCAACAGCTTCATCCTTGCCCAAGGTAAACGATAACCGCGATTCCATGCATAGGACAACTGCAAAAGCCGTTCGTGAATCGCTTTTCCCGCACAAGAGAATAAGGATAGGCAATCGCACAATCGCTTGTTTTCCTGCGCGGGAGGGTTGAGGCCTCTTCGACTGTAAAGAAACGCTACTCCGAGATTGCACGCAGAGCAATACCCTTCGTCATGTTGAAAGTAACCATTTGCATTTGGAGAAAAGTTAACAGTGTTGCCATGGCCGGGAAGGAAAGCCGGGAATCGATGGTGAGCCGGCTCTTGAGCCAGGCCGGATCTGTCCCTGCGCCATGCGCAGGATCTTCGAGCGATGGCCTTGATTCAAGAGCGCATAGAAGAACCGCGCCGGTGCGCCGGGCTGCGGGGCAGCCGACGTGGCTCCGATACAATGCGAAACGATGCAGATGGACCCAAGCGCCAGGCCATTCCGCGGTGTGACCATCCGCTATCTGCTCGTGATCTGGATTCTGATACTTGGCGCGATCGCTTTCCTCGACCGCACCAACATCGCTATCGCGGGCATTCAGATTGGCCGCGCCTTCCGCATCGACAATACGCGCCTCGGATGGGTCTTCAGCGCGTTTCTGGTGGGCTATGCGGCGTTTCAGATTCCCGGCGGCGTTCTGGCGCGCCGCTTCGGTCCGCGCCGGGTGCTGGCGGCGGGACTGCTCTGGTGGGGCGTGTTTACGGCTCTCACGGCGCTGGTTTCCCCGGGCATGACCGGCGCTCTGGAAGTTCTTCTTCTCATCCGTTTCACGCTGGGCGCGGGCGAAGCCATCCTCTACCCCTGCGCCAACCAGTTTGTCGAACGCTGGTTCCCGATCCCGGAGCGCGGGAAGGCCGCGGGCATCATCTTCGCGGGCGGAGGGCTGGGCTCAGCACTGGCGCCGCCGCTGCTTACGGCCATCATCCTTCGCTACGGCTGGCATTGGTCGTTCTGGTTCTGCGCGGTTCTGGGCGCAGTTGCGGGTGCAGCCTGGTACGCGGCTGCGCGCGATACGCCTGAGGCCCATCCCTGGGTGGGCAGGACGGAACTCGCGCTCATCGCCGGCGGCCGCGGGGATCCAGTCGATGCGGCCCAGACACAAGACGCGGTGGCCGCGCCAGTCCCGCCGCGCACCGTCCCCTGGCGCGGCATCTTCACCAACCCGAGCATGATGGCCGTGAGCGCCAGTTACTTTGCCTATGGCTACGTTTCCTGGATTTTTTTCAGCTGGTTTTATCTTTATCTTGCCGAGGTGCGCGGACTGAGCCTGCGCACGAGCGCCATCTATTCCATTTTTCCGTTCGCCGCCATGACCCTCGGCTCAGTGGCCGGAGGGGTCATCAGCGACTGGCTCGCGCACAGATTCGGTGCGCGCGCGGGTCGGTGCCATTGGCCCGCGGCTGCGCTCGGCCTTACGGCGCTGCTCATAGCCGGCGGCTCGCGTGTGCACCACGCACAGACGGCCAGCCTCGTGCTCGCCTGCGGCGCTGGCGCCTTGTACCTCTCGCAGAGCTGCTTCTGGTCAGTCACCGCCGATTTTGCCGGGACCTTTGCCGGCGTGGCCTCAGGCGCCATGAACATGTGCTGCCAGATCGGCGGCGCCGTGACCGCAACACTTACGCCGCTGATCGCGGCGCGCTTTGGATGGGAGGCGTCTTTTTCGACGGCGACCGCGCTGGCGATTTTCGGCGGGCTGGCGTGGCTCGGGGTCGATCCGCACGCGCGGCTGAAGCCGGGTTCCGCTATTTGACCGGGTTCTTGGCTGCAAGCCTGGCGCGGCGTGCCGCCGCCCAGCCCTCCTTGGTGACCTGGCGGGCGCGGCCCACGGCGAGCGCATCGGCAGGCACATCTTTGGTGATGCACGAGCCGGCGCCGATATACGCGCCGTCGCCGATGGTGACGGGCGCAACCAGGTTGCTGTCGCTGCCGACGAAAGCGCCTTTGCCAATGCGCGTAGGGTACTTGTTCACGCCATCGTAGTTGCAGGTGATGGTGCCGGCGCCGATGTTGGCGCCATCGCCGATCTCCGCGTCGCCAAGGTAGGAGAGATGGTTGGCCTTTGCGCCTTTGCCCAGGCGTGTCTTCTTCATCTCCACAAAATTGCCGAGATGGGCTTTCTCGCCGATTTCGCAGCCGGGGCGCAGGTGAACGAACGGCCCGATCTCCGCGCCGTCGGCGATACGCGAATCTTCGAGGACGCAGTTGGGGCGCACGAGAACCTGGTTGCCGAGCCTGCAGTTTTCGATGACCGAGAAAGAACGAATGCGGCATCCCCTCCCGATCACGGTGTTTCCAAGCAGCTGCACGTAAGGCTCGACAACGGTGTCGCGGCCGATTTTCACTTCGGGATCGATCACGCAGGTCTCGGGCCGGTTGATTCTCACGCCGGCAGCTGCCTTGGGCGCTGCGCCGGCGATTGCTCCGGACGCTTTTTTTGCCGCCGGCTTTCTGGCTCTACGCTTGCGAGTGGTCTTCATTCGCGTTCTCCCGCCGGTTGGCCGTTTGTGGCTGGGCCAGGCTGGTTCCTCTCCAAGATTGTAGAGAACGACGGGGATTCTCAGTTAGCGCGGGGATGGGGTGACGCAAAAATCCCACCGCGATACTCGGCGGTGGGATCTCTGCTGGTTGCCGTATTCCGGGTGCTGTGCCGGTGGATCAGGATGCGGCGCCGGACATGAAGCCCATATAGGGGTCGGTGCCGAAGTTGCCGAAGTTGGGGAAGACGTCGCGAATCTGGCCGTCGGAGAGTCCGAACCACTGGGCGAGCGTGCCTGCGTACTGCTCCACGGCCGTGGTGGGAATCAGGCGCCCTGCGCCTACGTCGTTAACCTGATTGACGCCGACCACCGGATACTGCCCATACATGTTCTGCCCCTGCACGGCGCCGCCGGTGACGAAGTGGTGGCTGCCCCAGCCGTGGTCGGTGCCGTTGCTGTTGCAGGTGAGGGTGCGGCCGAAGTCGGAGATGGTGAAGGCGGTCACGTTGTCGCTCAGGCCCATGCCCACCATCAGTCCATCGAAGTATTCGAGGGCCGCGCCCAGCTGGGTAAGAAGCTGGGAGTGGATCTGCGCCTGGTTGTTGTGGGTGTCGAAGCTGCCGAGCTGGACGTAGAAGATCTGCCGCGTGACGCCCAGGCTGCCGCGGCCGGCAATGATGCGGGCGACGGTTTGCAGCGAGGCGGCCAGCGGATTATCCGTGAGCATCTTCGTCACCGGGTCAACATATTGAGGGGGATTGGCGACGCCGCCCTCCCCGGCAGGCGCCATCGCCGTTGCCAGTATGGCCTGCGCCTGCATGGAGCGGTTGATGACGACTTCATATTCCTGCGCGAAGAGATTCGTTTCCTCGGCGGTGAGGACGGAATTGAGGGGATTGGTGGCTGCGGGCGAGCCGAAGGGCGGGCTCTGCAAGCCGTAGATGGGGATGGGGCCCGCAGGCGTGACGTTGAGCTGGAACGAAGTCTGCCCGGCGAGGAAGAGCGCATTGCCGGCGGTGGAGATGCAGGTGAACATGGAGTTTGAATTCAGGTTCATGCTCTCGATGGCGTCAGCCACCGCTCCGCCCCAGCCGACGTGCTCGCCACTGCCCAGGTTGGAGGCGATGGCCTGCCACGCCGCGGTCTGATCGAAGTGCGAGAACAGCGAGTCGGGCAGAGTCACGGAGTTGGCGTCGATCTGTGTCTTGCTGGCCGGCACCACCAGGGTGCCGGTGTTCGCAACGATGGCGGCGCGGCCGGCGTTGAAGATGTTCTGCACGCCTGTGAGATAGGGGTTGAGGGCGAAGGTGCGGCCGGGTTGCGGGGTCTCGAGCGTAATGGGCAGCAGGTCCGCCAGCGGATAGGCAAGACCGGGCGCGCCCTGGCGAGCCTGGACAAACTGGGCATAGGAGTCGGGATCGGTGGCAATGACAGTGCCGTGGCCGTCGTTGCCGCCTTGCAGGTAGACGCACACCAGCGCCTTATAGCCGGAACCGGTGCTCTCCTGCGCCATGGCCGCCAGCGAGTTGAGCTCGAGGAAGAACGGGCTCACGTAGAAACCGGCCATGGAGGCCATGGAAGCCGTTCGAAGAAACTGCCGCCGGGTCTGATGACATTTGCACATGGCTCGTCTCCTATTCCTGCGCGGCGAAGTCGGGCGACGCCACGGTGAGATAAATGGCCGTTTGCACGCGGCTCAGAAGCGCGGCATTGATTGCGTCCTGATTGCCGGTGGGGATGGGAATGGAGGCAACCGCGCTCTCAATCTGGTTGTAAAGCGTGCTGCTCATCTGGCCGTACATCAGCAAAAGATTGATGCGGTCCATCAACTGATCGGGCGTGGCAGCCAGGCTCATTTCGGTGGCGTAGGACGAGAAAACGTCCGGCCCTCCCTGCGCATTGGCGCCGATGGCGCTTTGCAGGAAATTGATGTAGCCGACGACCGTGGATACGTTCGTCATCTGCATTTCCGGCGCCACCAGGCCGTCGGCGGCGATGGGCGTGGCCGGAGGAACGTAGCCGGGGGCAAACCAGTTGAAGACCGTGGGGGAGCGCAGCCACATCTCGCCCAATCCATAGATGGGATCTTCGGTGGTGCCCAGATTCCAGGAGCCGGTGCGCGACTGCGCGGTGAAGGCCCGCGCCCACTCCGTATACCGGACCAGGGCCTCGCGCACCTTGCCGTATTGCGGATTGCTCTGAGCGGTAGCCGTGTCGCGCGCTTCGGGATCGAGCAGGATGGCGGAGATCACGGCCTGCAGATTGCCGCGCGTGCCGGTGCCGTCGTTGATGAAAACCTGAGCCACGCGATTGACGTAGGCGGGGCTGGGATTGCTGGTGACCAGGTGCTGGATCATCTGCTTGGAGAAGAAGGCGGGCAGGTTGGGGTGGTTGAACAAGGTGTCCAGCGCGATCTTCAGGTCGCCATCGGCGTCGGGCGAGCCGGAGGCGGGGATGGTGACCCCGAGGAACTGCTTCTCCACGGTGGAGTGGTGGCTGGGGTAACTCTGCATCGGCAGCAGCTCTTCGCCGTAGCCGGGGCCAACGTAAATGCAGCAGTTGGACCACGCGTCGTCAGAGCCGTCGCCGGGCACGTTCCAGCTGAAGCCGGTGAAAACCGCGGCCAGGCCCATCACGTCAGTGTTCGAATAGGTGGCAATCGGCTGGCCGTTGGAGCCGAGCTGCTGGGTGCCGTCGTTGTTGAGCTGCCACAGGCCGATGGTGAAGAGCTGCATCACCTCGCGAGCGTAGTTCTCATCCGGATCGGTGGTGGCGTTGCCCTTGTCGTTCATGAGCATGGAGAGGAACTGGCCCATCATGGGGTTCAGGGTCACGTCCTGAAGGAGCTGGCGGAAGTTGCCGAAGGCATCGTTGCCGAGCATGTCGTAATAGGCTGCTTCGCCGCGGGGCATGTTCTGGATGGCCGTGGAGTTGTTGCTGGAGATGACGAAGATCTGACTGAGCGCGTACTTCACGCGCTCCCGCAGCTCATCCTGCCCGGTGATCGCCTGTTGCCAGAACTGCGACTGCACCAGCCACTCGTCCTGGTCGTTCCCGACAAACAGGGCGGCGTTGCACTGCAGGTTGCCGGCGGCGCAGGGCGGGTTGTTGTCGATCAGCGCCTGCTCCACGGCCGGCTCTTCCGGCGTCTCCGGTATGGCGAACTGCTGGTTGAGCCAAGCCTGGTAGCCGATCATGGATAGATTGTGAATGTCGGCGTCGGTGGGCCCGAAGGTCGCCTGCGTGAGGAAACGAGCCGCATCCTGCGGGGAGACGACGGGCGTGGGAGGCGTGCCCGTGACCGTGGCGATGAGATCGTCTGACTCCGCCGGGCCGGGCGCAGGATTGAGCACCTGCAAATCGAGATTGCCGGGCTGGGAGATGTCTACCGTGGCCGAAAGCTGCGAGCCGCTGCTGAACGTGGTGGGCACGGGCGCGCCATTCACCAGCACCTGGGCGCCGTTGATGAATTGCAGGCCGGTGAGCACGATGGAAGTTGAGCCGCCGGGCGCGAAGGAGTTGGGAGTGGCCGCGGTAAGAATCGGAATGGGATTCATCACCGAGATGTTCTGCGCGGTGGAGACCGAGGGATCGTCGACGCTGGTTATCGACAATTGGACAATGTTGCTCGGCGTGGGCACGACGGCCGGCGCAGTGTAGGTGATATTGCCATTGCCTGCCTTTACGGTGCCTACCTGCGCATTGCCGCCGGTAATGCCGTTGATGGCCACCGTGACCGCGGGGTTGTCAGTTCCATTCACGGTGAGGCCGAAGGTGATCGAATTGGAAACGCGCACATCGCTGTCGCCGTTGATCTGGAGCTGGAGTACCACCTGCCCCGGTCCAACTTTCAGCGGAATCGGCGGCGCGCTGGCCGATCCGGGATTGGGATTGGTGACCGTCAGTGGGTAGGTTCCGGGCGTGGGCTCAGCAATCTGGGCCACCAGCTCGGTGTTGGAAACCCAGGTGGTGGGCACCACGGCGCCGTTCCAGCTGATCTGCGCCCCATAGATGAACTGCGAGCCGTCCACGGTGACGGTCGTCGATCCCTCGGAGAACGATCCCGGCGTCACATTGCCCAGCACGGGAATCGGGTTCCAAATCTCGAGCGAAACCGAGCCCTGAGGTGCGGTGGGGTATTGGTTCGAAGTGCTGGTGATGACGACCGAGTCGGGAGTGGGAATGGCAGCCGGCGCCGTGTAGAGACCGGAGCTGGAGATGGTGCCTACGGTCGCGTTGCCCCCCTGAACGCCGTTCACATAAAAGGTGAGCGCCATTCCGGCCGAGAGCGACTGCGAAGTGAGCTGCATGGTCTGGCTCACGCGCACGGCGTTGGCCGGCGCGGAGATGGCCGCAGCCGAGGACAAGTCACCCAGCTGGTAGGAGTTACAGCTTGTCAGGATGGAAACTGAAAGGAGGAGAGATGCCCAAAGAAACCCAGTCTTTGGCAGAGGATCGCGCGCACACACCACTCGCATAGATGCTCCTAGACGGGGGGAATCCAAGGAACTTAAAGCGCATCAACACACGTGCAGGGCGCTAAGAACCACAATGAAATGAATTTTGAGCATATCCAAGACCCGGGGAGGAAGCAATCCAAAACACTGCCTGGGGATGACTGGAGTAACGGTACGATTCCATGCCAATCCAGCGCGCGGTAATTTGAGAGCGGTTCAGGCTTGAGCCGGTTCTGCCGGCCGGACTCCGGCCGTAGCGCTCCTCAGTTTGGGGTGACGGTCCAGTATGGCCCGTCTGCGGTTACAGCGGGATGAATCCGGGGGCTATTCCGCTGCGTGCCAGGTCATGTCGATGCGAACGGGAATCTCGTTCTTAATCGGGACAGCCAGAAACGACGGCCGGTCAATCTTGAAGTCGGAGCAGGTGAGGGGGATGGTTCCCACGATGCGCACCTCCCTGCCTTCGTCCGTACGGGCAAAGGGTACCTGCGCGTAGTGGGCCGTCTGGCCTGCGAACTGAACTTCGAGGTCGGCGTGAATCCAGGGTTGGGTGGTCTCAGCCTGCGCGAAATGCGCCCGCACCACGATCATCGGGTACTGTGCGCCGCGCGTGGCCTCAAGCATGTGCAGATCGCGGTTGGTGTCGCCCGAGTCAAAGGATTTGACCGGGACCGCGATGAGAAAATCACACTGGCCGGCGTGGCAGATGCCTTTGCCGCGCGCGGCGCGGCTGACGCCATCCACTTCGTGCATGGGATGGGACATGTGGTAAGTCAGCGTGGATTGGTCGGCAACCCATTGCGAATCAACCTGCGCCCGTACCGGAAGCGGAGTGAACAGGAGCTGAATCGGGGTGAGTGCGAGCGCGAGGAGGAAGCATCTGTTCATCGTTTTTCCCAGAACTTGAGGTGAATCGGCCAGGAGACGGCGACGATGGCGGCGCCATAGGCGATGGCGGTGGTGTAAGCCACGGCGCCGTGCGCGGAGGCGATGCCGTGCACCTTTTCGCCGTCCTGCTCCTGCGTGAAGGCCATGGAGCCGAGGATGGGCGTGAGGATCATGCCGGGACCGTGAATCAAGGCAAGCGCCTCATGCAGACGGATGGCGCCATGCTTCTTCACGCCGGGTACGCGGGGCGCAAACACGGCGAAGTAAGCGGTGGTGAAGTAGAGCGCGGCGGTGGAACTGCCCAGCGCGGCGTGGAGGTCGAGGTTGGCATTGGTGGGCTCGGTGATGGTCTGGCCATTCCTGCCTTTGGCTTTGGCCATGGGGCCGGTGATGAGGTCGGCGACCATGGGCGCAACCGTGATGAGCCCGAGGCGCTGATGAATCTTGAGCATCTCCGTGCGCTTGTCGAGCATGGCCTGCAATTTGGGATTGGCCTGCGTCTGTTGCGGGCCGAAACCGAGGTCGGAGAGCGACGGCTCGGCCGGGGCTGGAACGGATGCGGGCGTTGGCGCGCTGGGCAGCGGTTGCTGGGGCGCGGCGGCCAAAGTCAGGTTCAGCAACTGGGGTCCGGTGCCCGTGCAGTCCACTTTTGTTTCCGAGGCGGCAAATCCCTCCGCTGTGACTGTCACCACGCAGGGTCCGGGTGCAAGGGCGGGCAGGGAGTAGTTGCCGGCGGTGTCGGTGGTGGCTTCCACGGGCTGATTCGCCTGAACGTTGCGCGCCGAGACCTTCGCGTTCGGAACTGCCTTGCCTGCGGCATCGGTGACGGTTCCGTGGAGGACGGTTGCCAATTGTGCGGAGGCGATGGCGGGAAGAAGGAAGAACGGCAGGAGAGCAACTGCACGGAGTGCGGGCTGCGCCGCTTTCCAATCCATTAACGATTTCTCCTCAGTTGAGCGAGACGAAGCAGCTTTGCAGACTCGCCGGGATTCGACCGGCACGCGGCGTACCCGAATTCACCCATAAGACGCGCCAGTTCCCCTTTTGGAAGGCCAACTGTGAAAATGGCGCGAGAAAGGAGCTTTCGCGGTCTTTGCCATTATGCAACTTTAGGGGACTGGACAACGGCTGCCCGAGGGATTTTGCTGAAGGTCGGGAGTGTCTCCGGTCGATGCGCGGACAGGCGGTTCAGGGACCGCCGAGAGAATTCGCCAGCCGGAACCCTCGCGGCCTCTTTTCTTTCTTGCCTTGCCACAGCGATCGATCACCGGGCCCGCGCAGGGCTGGCGCAAGGCTGCCCATGAGCTTGCTCCCCAGGCGCAATTGGAGAAAACGAGCCATGCGCATTCGCGATTTCCATCTCTTCCGCAATGCATTTCTTGTTCTTGCCGCCGCCGCCGGCATCGGCGGATGCGGGTATGTCGTGACCCAGGGGAACACTTCGCCGCAAACGGGCAAGCTTTCAATCACCACCACTTCGCTGCCCGGCGGAACCGTGGGCGTGGCGTACAGCGGCTCGATTGCCGCGAGCGGCGGCACCACTCCCTACAAGTTCAGCGCGAGCAGCCTGCCTTCGGGGCTTTCGATCGCGAGTGCGTCGGGAGTCCTCTCCGGCACGCCCGCCCAAGGCACCGCGGGGACGGCGACGGTTGAGTTCACGGTGACGGATTCAAGCGCGCCCACGCCGCAGACAGCGACGGCCAGCCTGCCGCTCACGCTGAGCCCAGCCAAGCTCACCATCACCACCGTTTCGCTGCCCAGCGGGACGGTGGGCACAGCGTACAGCGGCGCGATCAGCGCCTCCGGCGGGACAACGCCGTACACGTACAGCGCGAGCAACCTTCCGGGCGGATTGGCGATCGACGGCTCGACGGGCGCGATCAGCGGAACGCCGGGGGCAAGCTCCGCAGGGACGGCCGCGGTTGCGGTCACGGTGACGGATTCAACTCAACCCACGGCGCAGACGGCGACGGCGAATCTGAGCCTGACCATCGACCCGGAGGTTTCGCCCTCCGCATGCGGCGGCATGAGCACAGGCGACAATGCCAGCCTGAACGGCTTCGTACCCTTCCCCGCCGATTCTCCGTGGAACACCGACATCTCCAGTGCGCCGCTCGATCCCAACAACGACGCCATCACGTCGGCTGCCGGGTTTGCGGGCCTGCATCTGCACCACGACTTCTCTTCCGTGGCCGGCGGCGATTACGGCATTCCCTACGTGGTGGTGGATTCGAGCGTGACGCCGCTGGTACCCATCAACGTGATCGACTATGCGAGCCAGAGCGACGTGGCGGATGCGCCGTATCCGATTACGGCTCCGATTGAAGGCGCGCCGGCCGACTGCGACGGATGGCCGGACACCTACGTGGGCGACGCGCACGTGCTGGTGCTCGACCGCAACACCTGCATGCTCTATGAGACCTTCAACACCCACCGCTGCAACGGCCAGTGGAACGCGTCGTCGGAGACCATCTGGGACATGCAGGATGTGGAGATGCGGCCGTGGGGATGGACGTCGGCCGATGCGGCCGGGCTGCCTATCTTTCCCGGCCTGGTGCGCTACGACGAGGTGGCCGCGGGCCAAATCAACCACGCCATCCGCTTTACCATGCAGCAGACCAAGAACGACGCCAACGGCGGCTATTTTGTGGAACCGGGCACGCATGCCGCGGGGACGGTGTACGGCGTCAGCAACGTGATGGGCATGCGCATCCGCCTCAAGGCGAGCTTCGACATCTCCGGCTACTCACAGACCAACCAGGTGATTCTGACGGCGATGAAGAAGTACGGGATGATCCTGGCCGACAACGGCGGGTATTTTTACTTTCAGGGCGTGCCCGACCCGCGCTGGGACGACAACGATCTCGAGAACCTGGATGCAATCCAATCCTCGAACTTCGAAGTGGTGCAGATGACGCCGGATTGGCCGGGATGGGACGCGAACTCCGCGCCCACCGGCCCGCCGCCGACGATTGTCAGCTTTACCGCGACGCCTTCCACAGTGAGCGCGGGCACGCCGGTGACGCTGAGCTGGGACACGGCCAACGACTCGTACGACTTTATTGACGTGCTGGGCGGCGTGCACGGCGGCAAAGTGGTGGTGACGCCCACGGCGACCACCACGTACACGCTCAACGCGACCAACCAGTACGGCCGGTCGACGATGGCGGTGACGGTCATAGTCCAATAGCCGCAGCTGCTTGGCAGCGATCCCAAGGCGTGGCGCCGACGGCGGTCTCCCGCGATAGCTCTGTTCAACAGGTGCGGCGCGGCCGGCCGATCGCGATGCCGATGCCCGAGGCGATACGATGAATCTTTGGAGCGAAGATGCCAAGGATTCTTGAGGGCGCGGCGATTGCTGCGGCGATCAAGCAGGAAGTTGCGGAGGAAGTGAAGCGGCTGGGATCGCGAGGCA
>DATJRT010000265.1:0-6029 GCA_035504495.1 Occallatibacter sp. | reverse complement strand
TCTTCATCAGGTAGCCGATGGGGATGAGGCAGACGGTGAGGATGACGAGAGCGTGAATCGTGTCGATATAGGCAAGCACATTGGCCTGCTGCACCATCAGGTCGTACGTGTGAGCCATGGCGCCGCTGGCCGCTCCGGCGGGGGAGTAACCCCGGGTTTGCATGATGCTGCTGAATCCATGATCGAGAATGCGGTAGTTGGCTGAACCGGGGTAGACGTTCGCTGCCAGGAAGTTCTGGTGCACCTGCGCCCGGCGCACGAGCATGGTGCTGATAAAGGAGATTCCCAGGCTGCCGCCAATGTTGCGGGCAAGCGCCGTGAGTCCGGAGACTTCGTTGTTTTTCTCCTGCGGCACGCCCACATAGGACATGACGCTGATGGGCACGAAGAGGAACGGCATGCCCAGCACCATGATGACGCGCCAACTGGCGGCATCCCAGAAGCTGATGCTCAGATCGAGGCTGGAGATGCGCCAGATGCCGAAGCTCACCCAGGCGAATCCGAAGCAGATCATGGCGCGGGGATCGACTTTCTGCCCGATGAAACCCACGATGGGCAGAAGCACGATCAGCACCAGGCCGCCCAGCGAGAGCACCATGCCTGCCTCGGTTGCGGTGTAGCCCATCACCTCCTGGAGAAACTGCGGGATCATCACCGTCGTCGAGTAAAGCGAGGCGCCGATCACCAGCATCACCAGCTGGGTCATGCTGAAGTTGCGGCTGCGGTAGAGTGAGAGGTCGATGATGGGGTGCTGAGCGGTCAGCTCGCGCCACAGAAAAGCGATGAAGCCGATGCCCGCCAAAAAGGCGCAGGTGACGATGAGATGCGAGCCGAACCAGTCCTTCTCCTGCCCCTTGTCGAGCATGATCTGCAAGGCCCCGATGGTGACGGCCAGCAGGCCCAGGCCGATGCCGTCGACGCTTCCCAGTTTCTTGCGCACGCGCTTCAGGTAGGGCGGGTCTTCCACGATGCGGCTGGTGAGAACCAGGGAGAGAATGCCTACGGGTATATTGAGGAAGAAAATCCAGCGCCAGGTATAGTTGTCGGTGATCCATCCGCCAATGGTCGGTCCGATGGCCGGCGCCACCACCACGGCCATCCCGTAGATGGCGAAGGCGACGCTGCGTTTTTCCGGAGCGAAAGTATCGGCCAGGATCGCGCGCTCACTGGGCTGCAGGCCTCCGCCGGCCGCGCCCTGAAAGACGCGGAAGAGGATAAGCAGAGCCAGCGAGTTAGCCAGGCCGCAACAGAAGGAGAAGACCGTGAACGCGGCCACGCAACTCATGTAAAAGCGCTTGCGCCCGATGCGGTTGGCGATCCAGCCGCTGATAGGCAGAATGATGGCGTTCGACACCAGGTAAGAGGTCAGAATCCAGGTGGCCTCGTCGTAACTGGCGCCCAGTGACCCGGCAATGTGCGGAAGGGCTACGTTGGCGATGGAGGAATCGAGCGCCTCCATGAACGTGGCCAGGGTCACGGTGAAGGCGACCACCCACGGATTGAACCGCGGTTTCCACGTCTCATCAAAATGAAATTCGCTGTCGGCGTCCCGCGGATTCGCAGAAGAGGCCGCGGGCGGCTGCGCCATGCGTGCTCCCTGAAAGATTTGATTCTTGCGATGCGATCCCGATTCTGGGACTTCTCAGGATGGGATGCTGTGAAACTGAGGGTTGTCTCTTCTATGCCGGGAAAAGCCGGGCCGGGAAAAGCCAGGGACACAATCGGTCGCGAGCAGTCCTGCTGACAGGATAAAGCAATCCTCGCGCCGCCGCGGCGGGCACCGCCTGCGTCAGAAAGGGTTCGCGATCAGCCGCGCCTTCCGCTCATCGGCCTTCTTTCCATCGCCGCTCCCAGCTCCACAGTTCTGAGGTGACTCTGCCCGGCAGCGGGAAGCCGAGCTGGTGCGCAAGCATGCAGATTTGCCCGCGGTGATGCGCCTCGTGGGCGAGCATGTAGGCCAGCATCTCGATACCGCCCGCCCCGTCGGCATCCACGGGCCAGGGCTTGGCCCAGCCATCGCGGAGGAATTGCGTCACCCGGGGCGAATCTGGGCGGTTGGGGTCAGGGTGGTGGGGACCTGCGCCTTTCGAACCCGCGTCTTTCGGGCCTGACAGCGCCTCGGCCAGCATCTCCGTGCAGCGGGCTGCGCTTTCGGCCAGGGCCGCGCTGGCCTGCTGCGGCGTGCAATGCGTGCGGGCAAGTTGGCGCGGGACTTTCAAATGCGGAGCCGTGAGCCGGATCCACTTGGTGCGCACGTTGTGCATGTGGGTGAAGATGGCGGCGATGGTACGCACCTTGCCGGGAGGTTTGGTCGTCCACGCGGCCGGGTCGAGTGCGCCGAGAAGAAGTTGGTTCATGCGCTCGTTGACGGCGAAGACCCGGACCGCGGATCGGGCGAGATGGTCACGCAGCGTCATAGCCGGGCATTTCAGGCAGGTGGCCCGTACATTGATTCTGCCATCTATTTCTGCTTTTCTGGTACCGGGATGAGCGGGCCATTTGCCGATGCGGCGCGCCCTCAGTCGTAGCGCTCGAAGACGATCTGCTTTTTGTGCCAGCCGTAGCGCGTCATCAGGTCGCGCACTTCGGAGACCATGAAGTTGAGGCCGCAGATGTAGACGTAGATGTCGAAAGTGAGCTCTGCGGCGGGGGTGGCGGAGGCGGCTTCAGGCGGGGGCGGAGGCGCGGGCAAGGGCTGGCCGAGGCGGGCGGCGCGCTCTTTTACGATTTTGGAGATGTGCGGCTGCACGTGGCCGCGGAGGCCGGTCCAGCTATCCTGCGCGCGGCTGATCGTGGGCAGGTAATGGAAGTTGGGCGCGCGGCGGGCGAGGGCTTCGAATTCCTCCTGATAGTAGATGTCGGTCTCGTAGCGGGTGCCGTAGACCAGCCAGATCTGCTTGCCCTCGCTGCGGTCGGGACCATCCTCGGGAAACAGCCACTGGGCGAAGGCGCGCATGGGGGCAACGCCGGTGCCGGTGGCCACGAAGATGGAATCGGTGATGGGCTGCTGCAGGACGAAATGGCCGTGGGGCCCGTGAATCTGCACGCTTGCGCCTTCGGGCAGGTCGGCGAGATGGTTGGAAAAGAAGCCGTTCTCGACGCGGTTCACGCACAGGTCAAAACGGTTGGCGACGGGCGCAGACGCAATGGAGTAAGCGCGCGTCTGCTGCTTGCCGTTCGGGTCCTGGGCCACGGCGGAGATGAACTGGCCGGAGAGGAAGGGAAAAGTCTCTTTGCCGTCGAGGGCAAAATCGAAGTGGTAGCACTGGGCTACCTCGGAGATGCAGTATTTTCGCGCAAGACGCGCGGTGTAAAGCTCACGTGCCAAGAGGCATCTCGCTTTGCAAACGGAAGTTTCGCGGCCGACAGGAACGCTCGGGCCCGCTTGCGGCCATTATAGGATGCCGGGGAGGGTGAGGGACCGGGGCGTGGGACTGGAGCGGGGCGCGCGTTCCGAAAACGAAAACACCAGGAAGGATTATCCCGGATAGGCGCCGGTGATATAGCCCTCGAGGGCCTGGATGGTGTGCGCCTGGCCGGAGATCACCCAGCGGACGAGGTCACCCATGGAGACCACCCCGACCACGGAGTCGCCGCGGAGCACGGGCAAATGGCGGAAGTCGTGGCTGGCCATCATGCTCATGCAGTCGTCGACGGTTTGCTCGGGAGAAACGTAGAGCACGGGGCTGGACATGAGCTCGCGGACCAGGGTTTCCTTCGAATGGAGGCCGCGCAGCACGCCTTTGCGCGCGTAGTCGCGCTCGGAGAGGATGCCGATGAGGCGCTGATTTTCCATCACCAGCAGCGCGCCCACGTCGTAGCGGGCCATCATTTCGAGGGCCTCGTAGACGGTCTGCCCGGGCCCAAGGGCAAGGATCTTGCTCGGGCCCTTGTGCTTGAGCAGAAGGCCGATTGTGTCGGTGATCTTCATCGCAGCCTCCTCGTTACGGTATTCGAGAGGGGAAGGTGATCCGGCGCCGGCCGGTCTCGCCCGCCGCGGAACAGCAGTATAGCTCGATTCGTGCACGCCCGTCTGCTGCGTTCTTGCGTCGGCCGTGGGGAGTTGCGCCGGCAGCCTTTTCCGGGTTGCGGAATCCCCTTCGAGGGCCGATCCGAAAGCCCAGTCGACGGCTGATTCCGGGGCCCCTTTCAGGGTCCATCCGACAGATGGATGCGATCCGATGGGGGAGGGATGTGCGGCCGGCGCGGCCGCGATGCCTGGTGGGCCCGGAGGGATTTGAACCCCCAACCAAGGGATTATGAGTCCCCTGCTCTAACCGTTGAGCTACAGGCCCAGGAATGCGTGCGAACGTCGCTAAGGCCCCGTGCCGGCGGAGACCTCGACCGGAATCTCGAGCGAGCCGGTGCGGGCGCTGGCCGTATCGTACACGACGATGCGCACGACTGCCGCGGCGGGGGGCAAATCCAGCTTAAGGGGCAGGGAGACAGCAGGCGTTCCCGCGGCTTTGAACTGCGCCCACTTCGCCTTGGGAAGGTTGACGTCAAAGATGCGGCTGAACGAAGTCAGTTCTTTGCCGTCCCCGTCATACGCCACCGCCGCACACTCGGCCCGCGAGCGCCGCGACCCGTCTGCGTCTTCGGTAAAGGTGAGGCTCCGTGGGTCAACACTCAAGTCCACGGAATACGGATGGACTTCGCCCTTCGCGCCGGCCCCGCTTGCTCCCGGCGTTGCGCTCGCCGGCCCAGCTGCAAGCGCGGGACCGTTCGCCGGGGGCGTGGGCTGCGCTTTGCTTTCGGGCAGCACCCGCGCCTCAAAGAGAATTTGCGTGGCCGGGGGCGCGCCCAGCACGGCTGCCGCGAGCATGGGCGCGGGCGTGCTGCCGCCGTTGCCCGCGTACGGCGCGGCGGCCTCATCCTCGTAATACCCGCGCCGGTAAGCGAGCTGATAGCCGCCATCCACCTTCACCTCGATGGTGTGAAATGGCGCACCCTGCGCGCCCCTCTTCCCCTCCGGCGGAACATAGCTCAACGCGTAATAGTACGAATCGTTGGCCATGATCTTGTCCAGCGCCGCCTTCAGATCGTTGCCCGTGGAAAAAACTTGTCCGCCCGTCTCCGCGGCGATCTCTTTCATCAGGTCCTTTTCCTGCGTGGTCTGCACCCCAAAGGCCTTGTTTTGGCGGCTCACCGCGGTATCCGCAGCATCGCCTTGCATGGGATTGCCCGGCGACGGGAAAGCCGGCGGCGGAACGTACGCGGCTCCCGCAGTCGGCGCCGTCATCAGCCCGCGTGCATCCACCGGATACACGGCTACGCGCGCCGCAGCCAGCGGCGCCATGGCAGCGGACCCGAGGTCGACGGGAAACGAGCCGGAAAACCAGATCACGTTCTTTCTGCCGGGGATGGCGGCAAGGTACCGCGCCAATTGGTTGAAAGCCTCCAGAGTCAGGGCGACGCGCTGGCCCAGGTCGTAGGCCCTGGTATCGGCTGCGAACTGCATGATCAGCATCGCCAGCCAGATAGTTCCAGGGTCGCCATTGGTGTTGATGCCCGATGCCTCCTGCTCAAGACCGGTAGCCAAACTGGAACCGCCCGAACCAACGCCGGCTGCGCTCTTCGGTTTCGCCTGCTGGCTTTGGAAAACTTTAAGCAGTCGCGACACGTCGGTGGTGAACCCTGCGGCCATGCGCAACCGCGAGGACAGGGTAAACACAGCCATCGGGGTTCCCGGCTTGATGGCGCCCAGGTAGCCGATCATCGCGCGCCGCACCTGCTCCTGGTCGCTCGCCGGCGTATTCAGCGCGTCCAGCAGGAGCACATTCACTGCGCCGGAATCGGGATACGTGGGAGCATTCGAGTAGGTATCGGGCGGTAGCGTCGGAGGCTCGGCAACCGTCACCTTCGCCGCGGGAGAGAACTCCTCGAACGAGGCGATCGGCTGCTCCTGTCCATCCTCATAAATATGGAAGCGGTCTCGGCTCAATCCCTCGACGGGACGGTCGCGATGGGTGACCACCACGTCTACCAGCACAAGCTTGCTGTTCGATTGAAGAACCGTGCCGGAGGGC
>DATJRT010000264.1:0-8051 GCA_035504495.1 Occallatibacter sp. | reverse complement strand
GTCGCCGTGGTCATCGATTCTCCCCACGGCGATTACTACGGCAACGCCGTCTCCGCGCCCGTCTTTGCTGAGGTCGCGCAACAGGTGCTCGAGTACCTCGGCGTCCCCCACGACATTCCCCTCAATCCCGTTGCTGCGAGCGCGCAGAAAAACCCGCCCGCGAGTGAACGCGATTCGGAAGATGACTCCGCGCCGCCGGAGGAAAATATCCAGGCGCTCTATGAAGCCGCCAACAACCTGCCGGCCGACGACCCGCAAAGCCCGGCCGCACAGAAGGCAGCCGCCGCCGCGGCGCCCGCGTCTGCGCCGCCGGTCGCCTCATCCGTAAATTCATCCGCGGATGCAAGCACAGCCAGCGCACCTTCTGCATCCGGCACATCGCCGCCATCCGCGTCTTCGCCGGCTGCCGGTGCGCATCCGCCCGTCAACGCCGCGCCTGCCGGCACAGCCATCGTCCAGCTCCCGCCGGAGAACCAGCTCCGCGTGCCCTCGCTCATCGGCCTCAGCGTCCGTCAGGCCATCGAGCAGGCCGGCGCCGCGGGCCTCGACGTGGAAATTACCGGCGACGGCATCGCCCGCGAACAGGCCCCCGAGCCCGGCGTCCTGGTCGCACCGGGTACCAGGATCGTCGTCCGCTGCGCGCGGTAGATAATATCCTGCTGGTGGCACTTCACATTGCCGGAGGCCGTTATGAAGCAGGCATTCCTCGGCGATTCCTACGATATCCTCAAGAGATTCTGGGCGGATAGCCTACGCCCGATCGCTCCGCTCTACGCTCATGCCCGGTTTATACCGCTCCCGCTGCGGGCGAAGTACAGTTTGATGACAGGGATATCTATTCTCGACCCGGCAGTAGAATTGCCCGGCGCAGATTTCGGAATCTTGCTCGATCCCAACACGGGCGTGCCGCTTCCGAGGGAATCTGCGTCGCCAAATGCAACGATCAGTCACACCCCACTTCGCTACATCGCGCGGGCAATGGAGGAATGTGCCCCAGCCTACCTTATTTGCTTTGACCAGAGTTTCCACAGAATTGAGGGGCTCGACAAGAGGTCACAACGTGGCAAGAAGTTGGACTATCTTCGCGAATTGGGCTATTCCGGTTTTTACTACGTTTCGCACGCCCCATTTCTTTTTGTTTTTCCGAATCCCGAATCGCTCAGCATAGTCCTCGCGCAATTGGAACGCACTGGGCTCCCAAAAAGCCGGCTCGAACTAAGCGACCCACAACTGGTCACAACATGAATTGGCCCGACCTCATCGCGGAAGTCCCCGCCGTCGGCTCCGCCGGCGCGTCCAACGCGCCCATCACGGGCATCGAGTACGACTCGCGCCGCGTGCGCCCCGGCTCCGTCTTCGTGGCCATGAAAGGCGGCACCACTGACGGCAATCGCTACATCGAAAAGGCCCTCGCCGCCGGCGCGCTTGGCGTCGTCACGGACTCGGCCCAGGCCTTCGACCATCTCGCCGTCTACAACCCCGGCCTGCCGGTGCTTGAGGTCGAGCACGGCCGCCGCGCGCTCGCCCAGGCCTCGGCTGCCTTCTTCGGCCATCCTGAAAAAAAGCTCAGCGCCACGGGAATCACGGGCACCAACGGCAAAACGACCACCGCGTTTCTCCTCGAGGCCCTGCTCGACGCAGCCGCGCGCAAAACCATTCTCATCGGCACCATCGAGTATCACGTCGCCGGCGAGACACGCCCCTCTGCGCACACCACGCCTGAGTCGCGCGACCTCTTCGAGCTGATGGCGGAGGGCGTTGGGCGCGGCGCCACCGAGCTGGTCACCGAGGTCTCCAGCCACGCCCTCGATCAGGGCCGCGCCTTCGGCATCCACTTCGACGTCGCCGTCTTCACCAATCTCACCCGCGACCATCTCGATTATCACCAGACCCTGGACAACTACTTCGCCGCCAAGCGCCTGCTCTTTGACGGCACAAAATATCCCGCGCCCCGCGTGGCCGTGATCAATGTCGACGATCCCCGCGGTGAGGAGCTTGCCGCGGCTGCCCGCCATGCCGGCGCGGAGATTCGCACCTATGGCGTCGGCAAGGGCGAATGGCGCGCCGCTCAGTACTCGCTCACGCCTGCGGGCGCAATCGTCCATCTCGCCACGCCTGCCGGTTCGGCTCGTCTTCCTTCGCGCCTCGCCGGAGAGGTGAACGTCCTTAATCTTCTCGCCGCATTCACCGCCGCCCATGCCCGCGGAGTCTCCTTCGACAAACTGGTCGAGTCGGTTCCCAATCTCAAGCCTGTGCCCGGCCGCTTTCAACCCGTCGACGCCGGCCAGCCTTTCACCGTGATTGTCGATTACGCCCACACCGACGACGCGTTGCGCAACCTGACCGCACTCGCCCGCCAGATCACGGCGCCTTCCGGCAAGCGCGTCATCACGCTCTTTGGCTGCGGCGGTGACCGCGACCGGACCAAGCGTCCGAAGATGGGTGAGGCTGCCGGCCGCGGCAGCCACTTCGTGGTCGCCACCAGCGACAACCCCCGCTCCGAGGATCCGCGCGCTATTCTGGCCGAGGTGGAACCCGGTCTCAAGGCCACCGGCATTCACTACACTATCGAGCCCGATCGCGCCGTCGCCATTCGTCTCGCACTCGAGGCAGCCGCACCCGGCGATGTGGTGCTGCTGGCCGGCAAAGGCCACGAGAAGGAACAGGTCCTCGCCGGCCGCACCATCCCCTTCGACGACGCAGAGGTGGCGCGCGCCACCCTCGCCGAGCTCGGCTTTCGCGGTTCCTCGTCCGGAGCAAAGAATGAAAATCGGAGGGAGCGGCAGCCTTCAGGCTGCTGAATGGAGCACGATCGAAGAGGCCGGCTTTAGCCGCGGGCGTTTTGAATCATTCTCTTTCAGCCTCGGCCCCGGTTCTCACGCAGGCGCGTGATGCCCCCGCTTCAACCTTTGTTCAAAGTGGCCCACTTTGCAGGCAAATCGTAATCATTCGCGAATCAAAAGGAGCGCCCGTGCTTGAGAACCTTGGTAAGGATTGCGCGTTTCGAGAAATCGCCGTATCGTGAGGAGCCATGAAGCTCACGCTCGCAGAGGCTGCCATTGGCGCAGGCACGGTGCTGGAAGCGCCGGCCAGCATCGCCAACGCCGGCGCGCTCGAGGCGCAGGGCTATTCCATCGACTCGCGCACCGTCGCTCCGGGGGAGCTCTTCTTCGCGGTGCGCGGCGAGCGCCTCGATGGCCACGACTTTGTCTCTGCGGCCTTCGCGCGCGGCGCCGTGGCCGCTGTGGTGGCGCGCGCGCAGGTGGCCGGGCTTCCCGATGAGGTTCTCACCCATCCGCTCCTCATCGCGGAAGACCCGCTGCTCGCCTTGCAGGCGCTGGCTTCGCACGTGCGCCGCCAGTGGGGCAGGCGCGTGGTGGCCGTCACCGGCTCCGCAGGCAAGACCACCACCAAGGAAGCCGCGGCCGCCGCCCTGGGCGCAAAACTCAGCGTGCTCAAGTCGCAGGGCAATCTCAACAACGGCTTCGGGCTCCCGCTGCAATTGCTGCGCCTCGAGCCCGCGCACCAGGTCGCCGTGGTCGAAATGGGCATGAATCACGCGGGAGAAATTGCCGCGCTGGCGCGCATCGCCTCGCCCGACTGGGGCGTCATCACCAACGTGGGCAACGCGCACATTGAGAACTTCGCCGAAGGCCAGGCCGGCATCGCCCGCGCAAAATTCGAGCTCGTCGCCGCGTTGCCGGCCAACGGCGTCGCCTTTCTCAATTGCTCAGACCCGTACGTTTCCCAATTCGGCCGCGACTTTCCCGGCCGCGTGGTTTACTTCGGCGTGGGCCCCTGCGCCGATCCGCAGATTCTCTCCACCAGCGAAGACTCCGCCGGCCTGCATGTGCGCTTCCGCGCCGGCGAGCGCGAGGGCGGTTTCACTTTGAAGATGCTCGGCGCGCACAATGCGGCCAATGCCCTCGCCGGGCTTGCGGTTGCGCTCGAGGCCGGCGTTGACCTTGACGCCGCCATTGCCGCGCTGGAGTCTCTAACCGCCGGCGACAAGCGCGGCCAGTTGATTGAGATTGCCGGCGCCACGATTCTCAACGACAGCTACAACTCCAACCCCGAGGCGCTGCGCTCCATGATTGCCACCCTGGCCGCGCGGCCCGGGCTGCGCCGCATTCTGGTTGCGGGCGAGATGCTCGAGCTGGGCGAGTATGCGCCCGCCCTCCACACCGCCTGCGGCCACGCCGCCGCCGAGGCCGGTCTCGATTTCGTCCTCGGCGTGCAGGGCAACGCGGAGCACCTCGCCGCGGCCGCCTGCGCCGGAGGCGTGGCCTCGCTCTTTCTTCCCGATGCCGAGGCCGCCGGCCAATGGCTCGCGCAGAATCTTCGGCCCGGCGACCAGGTGCTTGTCAAAGGCTCGCGCGGCGTTCACCTCGAGCGCGCTATCGAAATCCTCCGCAGCCGCGTCGCTCCCGCTCCCGCTGCACCCATTGAGGCTGAATGAATCGCCGCAATTTTATCTCCCGCTCCGCGCCCGCTCTTCTTCTGCTTCCTCTCGCCTCTTCTTTGCCGCTTCGCGCAGATCAAGATCCCGATTGGATGCGCCCCTTCCCGCCCTTCCGCATTGCCGGCAATTCTCCGGGGTCCCCAAGGACGGGTCCTGGTCCTTGGGGTGGTCTTTATTACGTCGGCAGCGCCGATCTCGCCTCCTATCTCATCGTCACCCCCGCCGGACTCATTCTCATCAACGGCAATCTCATTGCGTCGCCGCCGCTCATCCGCAGAAGTGTTGAAAAGCTCGGCTTCCGCTTCAGCGACATTAAAATCCTGCTCATCAGCCACGCCCACTCCGACCATTGCGGCGGCAGCGCGCAGATCGTCAAGCTCACGGGCGCAAAATACTTCGTCATGGCCGGCGATGTGCCCGTGGTCGAGTCCGGCGGCCGCGCCGATTTTCAGTACGGCGCGGAGCCCGATCAGCACTATCCGCCCGCGCATGTCGACCGCGTGCTGCACGACGGCGACACCGTGAGCCTCGGAGGCGTTGTGCTCACAGCGCACCTCACTGCCGGCCACACCAGGGGAACGACGACCTGGACCATGGACGAAGTTCAGGACGGCCGCACGCTGCATGTGGTCATCGTCGGTAGCCCCAACGTGAACCCTGGCTACAAGCTCGTCGGCAACAAGGTTTATCCGCAGATCGCGGCCGATTACGCGCGCGGTTTCGCCGTGCTCCAGTCGCTGCCCTGCGACATCTTTCTCGGCGCCCACGGCAGCTACTTCGATCTCAAGGGAAAATATGCGCGCTTTGAGAGCGGCGATCGCAACGCCTTCATCGATCCCGCCGGCTACAAAGCCTACGTTGCCGAGCGCAAGCACGCCTTCGAAGCCGAGCTCGCGCGCCAGTCCCAGGCAAGATAACCCACGGTCCCGCCCGCATCTTCGCCTTCAGGAAATATCCGCTTGCGGGCTGCGCCTGCCAAACAGCGCCGTACCTACGCGGATGCGCGTTGCGCCCTCTTCGATCGCCAGCCCAAAATCCCCGCTCATGCCCATCGAAAGCACTTCGAAACTCAGCCGCGGGTGCGCCTGCGCCCACTTGTCGCGCAGCAGGCGCAGGGCGCGGAAACAGGCGCGCGTCACCTCCTCCGCCGCGCCCCACGGGGCGATCGTCATGAGCCCGCGCATTTCAACATGCTCCAAATCCGGCAGCCGCTCCAGCAGGGCTGCTGCTTCCGCCGACTCCGGCTCCACGCCCGTCTTCGTTGCCTCCGCGCTCAGCTTCACCTCCAGCAGCACCGGCAGCCTTCTTTCCTGCCCTGCCGCCGCTTCGTTCAACCGCTCCGCGACGCGCACCGAATCGAGCGAGTCTACGCCGTCAAAAATCTCCGCCGCCCTGGCCGTCTTGTTTGACTGCAAATGGCCGATGAAATAGCACTGCACTCTCTCGCGCCACGCGCCAAGAGCAGCGCCTTTCCCGGCAAACTCCTGCACCCGGTTTTCGCCGAAGAGCTTGAGCCCCAGCCGCGCCGCTTCCATCACCGTCTCCGCGGGGAAAGTCTTCGACACCGCCATCAGCTCCACTTCGGCGCGGGCGCGCCCGGCCGCGCGGCAGGCCGCGCCGATCGCCTCTTCCAGCTTTTCCAGATTCTCCTCGAGCGCGGTCATCGATTGGCGATCCCGATCCGTCCCCACTCCAGCGCCAGCATCAGGCAGGCAAGAGCCGTAGACAGGCGCTGCGCTCTCACCACGGGAGCGAAGCTCGACAGCAGACAGACCAGCAAGCACAAAAGATCGGCGATCAGGTTTCCGCCGGCGATGGCGTAATGCACGCGGCCGTAGAGCGGCCCGAGAAACCGCCAGTTCGCCACCACCGCGTCAAACCAGAGCGAGCTGATCGAGGCAATGACAAGCGAACCTGCATCCATCGCCGTGGCCGCGTGCGCGCCCATCCGCAGCCTGCGCCACGCATACGCGATGGGAACCGCGGGGGAGGCGAACAGCGCCCACCACAGCCAGTATTTCCATAGAATCGTGCCGCTCATGATTTCTTCCGGCCCCTCCGCGTTCGCCGGCGGCCTGCTTGATTGATTCGTGGACCCCAATCCTCAGGCTCAAACAACGACGGTGTTTCCTGAAACATCTCCTCCAGGAAGTTCTCCCTCTGGTTCACAAAATGGCGCACAATCTGCACCGGCGCTGTCTCCTCGTACTGAATCTGCGCCAGCCTTTCACCATCGAAGCTCATGATTTGCGCCCCGGGGAACCCGAGCAGAATTGGCGAATGGGTTGAAATGATGAACTGGGCGTCTTTGAACTTCTTCAAGGTGTCGTGGATGAGCACGAGAAACGACAACTGCCGCTGCGGTGAAAGCGCCGCCTCCGGTTCATCCAGCAGAAAGAGCCCATTGTTCCGGAATTTGCATTCAAGCAGTGTAAGAAATGTCTCCCCATGCGAGCGCGCGTGCAGGCTCTTTCCGCCATAGAACGCGGCTATGGGAGGACTGAACCCACCCTCCGAGTCGAGCTTGTCGATCAGCGTCGCGGTGTTGAAAAAGCTCTCTGCGCGCAGAAAAAATCCGCGCCCAGTGCGAATATCGAACGCCATCCGCAATGCCCCCGCCAGCGGATCAACTGACCGGTTCGATGCGGTGGTGTCGGCTTTCAGATTGCGATTGCCGCCCTCCGCGCCGAAACCGTAATGCACCGCTATGGCCTCGAGCAGCGTGGACTTGCCTGTTCCGTTCTCGCCGGTAAAAAAGCAGAGCCGCGAGCGCAACGCAAGTTCATCCAAATTCCGGATCGCAGGCACGCAAAACGGATACCCATCCCAGTCCTCAACGCGGTCGCGCATCAGTGTTACCGTGTGCAGCATGGGACATTCTCCGCAATCGCCCAGCCTCGGGCGCAAGCCGCCCTCAGCGCCCCCGCTCCTCGAGGAACTTCTCCGCTTCCAGCGCCGCCATGCACCCCGAGCCGGCCGCGGTGATCGCCTGCCGGTAGCGCCGGTCCTGCACGTCGCCGCAGGCATACACGCCGGGAACAATCTCCCCATGATGCGTGGCGAACACGTTATTCGTGGTCCTGATGTACCCCTCCTCGTCGAGATCCATCTGCCCGGCAAACATCTTGGCGTTGGGCTCGTGCCCGATGCCCAGAAACATCCCGTTCACATCCAGCACGCAGGTCTCGCCGTTCTTCACGTCGCGAATGCGCAGCCCCTTCACTTCTTTTTCTTCAACGCCCAGCACTTCCTCGACGACGGTGTTGGTGCGCAGCTCGATGTTGGGATGCGCGATCGCCCGCTCCAGCATGATCTTCGACGCGCGGAAATGCTCGCGCCGGTGCAGCACCGTCACCTTCCTGGCGAAACGCGTGAGAAACAGCGCTTCCTCCATCGCGGAGTCGCCTCCGCCCACCACCGCGATCTCCTTGCCGCGGAAGAAAAATCCGTCGCAGGTGGCGCAGCTTGAAACCCCGTGCCCAATCAGCGCCTGCTCGCTCGGCAATCCCAGCCAGCGCGCGCTCGCGCCGGAAGCCACAATCAGCGTCCGCGTGGCCATCTCCCCCAGCGAAGCCTGCAGGCGGATAGG
>DATJRT010000263.1:0-6958 GCA_035504495.1 Occallatibacter sp. | reverse complement strand
GATTCCCGGCGTGGGCGCGATGTACAACGGGCAGTTCATCAAGGGACTGATCCACATCTTCATCTTCGCGGTGCTGGTGAGCTCGGCGGATCACTTTCCGATTTTCGGCCTGTTCATTGCAGGCTGGATTGTGTACCAGGTCTTCGAGGCTTACCACGTGGCGAAGGCGCGGCGGGACGGGCAGCCGGCGCCCGATCCGCTGGGGCTGAACGAGATTGGGAACTGGCTGAACATCGGGCAGCGGGGAACGCAGGGACAGGCGAACGCGGGAAACCCTGGCGCCGGGGTGGGTTTTGGAGCGGGTTCAAGTTCGGGTCCGGGTCCGGCGACGCCGGGGCAAGCGCCGTATGGGACCGGGGCGGCAGGGAGCGGGCAGGGGTGGCAGGCGCCGTACCAGGGTCCGTACCAAAGTCCGTATCAGGGTCCGTATGCGGCTCCTTACGGGGGTCCGGGTCAGGATCCGAATCAGGGTGGGTACACCGGCGCGGGGCAGCCGCCGGGAGCGGGTTCAACGAATCCGGGATTTCCGCCGGTTCCGCCCATTCCTCCGATCCCGCCCGTTCCTCCGCTTTACTGGCGAAGGAAGGAGCCGATCGGCGCGGTGATTCTGATCGCGCTGGGGTTGCTCTTCCTGATGGGACAGTTCGACGTGTTTTCGGGGCGCGCGTTTGAATTCTCGTGGCCGCTGATTCTGATTGGGCTGGGCGTGTGGATGATTGTGCGCCGCATGCAGGACGCACAGGGAGGTCCAAGATGAGCGGATTGGGGATGAACCGATATATTCTGATCCGCCGTTTGCGGGGTCCGGCCATTCTGCTGCTGCTGGGGGTTCTGGCGCTGCTGGACGAGGCGGGCGTGATCGACCACTTCTGGGGACTGTTCTGGCCGCTGCTTCTGATCATGATCGGGGTGCTGCTGCTGGCCGAGCGGGCGGCGCTGGCGATGGACGGGTATGGGGATGGGTACGGGCCGTATCCGTGCGCGCCCTGCGGAAGCGGCGTGGATCAGAGCCCGGCGCAGCCGCCGGCCGATCCGGGCTCAGCGATGGTTCCCTCCCAACCGCAGGATTTGACGCAGCGGTTCTTTCACGGCGGGGATGGAGAACAACGATGAGCACGCCTCCGAACATGCCTCCGAATACGCCTCCGGGCGGGATGCCGCCTTACGATCCGAAGACGCAGTGGCGGGTGTACCGCGAGCAGCAGCGCGCGGCGTGGCGGGCGCAGCGGGATGCGTGGCGCGCGCAGAGACATGCGTGGAAGGCGGGCTATGTGGGCGCATACGGTCCGCGTGTACCGTCGATGGTGGGGCCGCTGATCCTGATCGCCGTGGGTGTGGTGGCGCTGCTGGTGATTACGGGCCGGGTGGCGGCAAGTTCGTTCTGGGACTGGTACGCGCACTGGTGGCCTCTGCTGCTGATCGGCGCGGGACTGGCGCTGCTGGGCGAATGGGCACTGGACATGCGGCGGAATACGCCGGTGCGGCGCACGGGCAATTTTGTGGGCCTGCTGATCTTCATGGCGATTCTCGGCTTTTCCGCGTCGGGCTGGCACCACATGAGCCCGTGGCTGTGGCAGTGGAACAATGACAACGGCGATTTCTTCAACACCTTCGGACTGCCTGAGCACGACAACGACGTGCAGGCGATCAACCAGCAGATTGCGGCGAACGCCACGGTGGATATCGAAAATCCGCGCGGAGACATCAGCGTGTCAGCGGGCGACGGACCCAACCTGGAGGTGCAGGCGCACGAAGAGGCTTTTGCCAACTCCGACAGCGATGCCACGAACATCTGGAATGCGGAAGCGCCGCACCTGACGGTGAGCGGAACGGCGGTGCTGGTGAAGTCAGAGGGCAACAGCAAGGGAAGGCTGAACCTGACGGTGACGGTTCCCAAGGGCGTGAAGGTGCAGGTGAACGCAGAGCAAGGCGACGTGACTGCGGCTGGATTGACCGCGGGCGTGACGGTGACGGCGCCGCACGGCGATACCCACCTGAATGCGATTACCGGACCGGTGGAGGCGCATTTCTCGGGCGGAAAGCACGATTTTTCCGCGCATGAGATCGACGGCGACATCACCGCGGACGGGGATACGAACGACCTGACCTTGTCCGAGATCAAGGGAAGGTTGACGCTGAACGGGGAAATCTTCGGCGAAGTGCACATGGAGGGGATCACGGGGCCGATCAAGCTGCACACGTCGGTGACCGATCTTGAAGTGGCGTCTCTGCCTGGAGACCTGACGCTGGATTCGGACGACCTGCGCGTGACCCAGGCCGAAGGTGCGGTGCACGTGACCACGCACGCCAAGGATGTGGACCTGAGCCAGATTTACGGCGACAGCTACGTGGAGAACCGGGATGGGCGGATCAGCGTGGAGCCGGCGGGGTCGTACAACATCGAAGCCAAGAACGACAAGGGCGACGTGGAGATCACGCTGCCGCCGAACGCCAACGCAACCGTGGACGGGCACACGCGCAACGGCGACATTGTGAACGATTACGGGCTGGCGGTGAGCGGGGACGAAGACAAGACGGTGAGCGGGAAGATTGGAGCGGGCGGGCCGACAATCCAGTTGAGCTCGGACAACGGGGACCTGGGCATCAAGAAGGGTCCGGCGTTCCCGCCTGCGCCTCCGGCGCCGAACGTGGATATGACCGCGAAGCCGCCCGGGCCGGCAAAGGTGCCGCATCTGCGGTCTTCGAAGGCGCTGCCGGCGCAGCCGGTGAGCCAGTAGCGAGTTAGCAAGTTAGCGGGTTAGCGAGTTGGCGAGTTGGCGAGGTAGCGAGTTAGCAAGTTAGCAAGTTAGCGAGTTAGCGGGTTAGCGGGTTGGCGAGGTAGCGAGTTAGCAAGTTAGCAAGTTAGCGGGTTGGCGAGTTAGCGAGTTGGTGAGTTGGCGAGGCAGCGAGTCAGCGAGGCAGCGGAGTGGAATGGGCGCGGCGGAGATTTCCGTTGCGCCCGTTTCATTTTTTGCGCACGGCGGCGCTTCTTCGGGCGCAGGGGAGGCAGCTTGGCGCAGCGATGGGTGCGGGCGCTGATCGGTTATTCGGTTCGGAGGGCCTGCATGGGATCGAGGCGCGACGCGCGCCAGGCGGGAGCGAGGCAGGCGAGCGCGGCGACGAGCAACAGGAGCGCGGCGACGGCAGCGAAGACGGCCGGATCGAGGGGCTGGGTTTCGTAGAGCAGGGAACGGATGAGGCGCACGGCGGCGGCTCCGGCGGCGAGGCCGAGAACGAGGCCGAGGAGGGCGGGGCGCAGGCCGTCAAAGAGCATGAGGCGCAGCACCTGCTCGCGCTGCGCGCCCAGGGCGATGCGGACGCCGATCTCGACGGTGCGCTGCGCAGCGAGATACGAGAGCACGCCGTAAAGGCCGACCGAAGCCAGGAGAAGCGAGAGCACAGCGAAGGCGAGCACCAGGGTTGCGCTCAAGTTGGCGCTGCCCAGAGACCGGCCGATGACCTGATCCATGGTGAGGACATCGGAGACGGGCAACTGGGGATCGAGGGCGGCGATCTGCTTCTGCACCGGCACGGAGATGGCCAGCGGATCGGAGGCGGTGCGTACGGCGAGCGCGTAACCCATTGGTTCGCCGATCGATTGAAAAACCGGAACGTACATGGTGGCCATGGAGGGCTGGCCCACCTGCCAGAGCGTGTCGCCGACCTCGCCCACAACTTCAAAGTTATTGGGTGGCGCGCCGGGTTGGTCCCAGGCGGGAACGTGCATGTGCTTGCCGATGGGATCTTCGCCGGGGAAGTATTTTTCCGCGAGCAGGCGGCTGATGATCATCTTCTGGCCCTGCGCGCCGCGATCGTCGGTGGTGAAGAAGCGGCCGCGCAGGAGCGGGATGCCGAGGGCCTGGAAGTAGCCGGGATCGGCGATGCGGTTCATGGCGTCGGGAAGAAGCGATCCGGGCGGGATGGGCGGGTGCTCGGCGACCAGAAAGATGTCGTCACCTCCATAGCCCGCGCCGGGAAGCGCATTGCCGAGCGCCACTGCGCGGACGCCGGGCAGAGCGCGCAGGCGCGCGAGAAGCGCCTCATTGAAGGCGTTTTTCCGCTCCTGGGTGGGGTATTTCTGGTCGGGGAGACTGTAATCGAGAGTGAGGAGGTTGGCGGTGTCGGCGCCCACGCCGGTGGTGCGCAGGCGAACGAAGCTCTTGAGCAGCAGACCGGCGGCGATGAGGAGCACGACGGTGACGGAGATTTCGATGGTGAGCAGGGCCTTGCGCAGGGTGGTGCGGCTCAGGCTGGAGCCGGTGGTGCGCGCGGCGGTCTGGAGGGTGGCGAAGACCGATTTGGCGGTGGACGAGATGGCCGGAAGCAGGCCGGACAACAGAGCCGCGGCGAGAACGAGCGCGCAGGCAAAGGCGAGTACGGCGCCATCGACGTGAATGGATTGGGCGGTGGGAAGCTCTTTCCAGGCGTGAGCGAGCCAGCGCGTAGCCGAGAGCGAAAGCGCGACACCGAGCACGCCGCCGGCAAGCGAGATGAGCAGGCTTTCGATCAACTGCTCGCGGATGAGCGTCCAGCGGCTGGCGCCGAGCGCGCCGCGGATGGCTACTTCCTTTTGCCGCGCCGCGGAGCGGGCGACGAGCAGGTTGGCGACGTTGAGGCAGCCGATGAGCAACATGCAGCCGACGGCGCCCATGAGCAGGAGCAGAGGCTTGCGCACATCCCTGGCCAGGTCTTCGGTGATGTCGCGGGAGACGGCGTCTTCTGCGACCGGCGCGGAGAGGTATTGCATGTGAATGCGGTACTGCAGGGCGTCCACCTGACTGATGGCGCTGGCCAGGCTGACGCCGGGCTTGAGGCGCGCCACCACCCGGCTGAAATGGAAATCATGATGAGCGAGGACGGCCGGCGGCATGCCCGACCGATAGGGAACCCAGAGCTGGACGGTCGAGTCAGGGTAGGTGAAATTCCTGGGCAGCACGCCGACCACGGTGTAGGGCTTATCGTCGAGATGAATTTGCCTGCCCACAATCGAAGGATCTCCGCCGAAGCGCCGCTCGAAAAGACTCCAGGTGAGCAAGGCGACGTCGCCGTCGGTGCGGTCTTCACTCTCGGTAAAGGTCCGTCCGATGGCCGCGTCGACACCAAGCAGAGGGAACAGGTTCGCACTAGCCCCGCGCGCATCCACCTGTTCGGGCAGGTCTCCCTTCTCTCCGGTCAGATTGAATTGCGCGTAGCGCCAGATGGCCATGTCAGCGAAGCCATGGGTCGAAGTCTGGTTTTGGGAGCGCCAATCGTAGTAATCGGCGGGGGCGACGGGGTTGAAGTTGTAGGTGGGCTGGTTGAGCTCGGGCGCGCGGAAGTGCTCGTAGATCATGACCAGATGCGAAGGGTCACGGAAGGGCAGCGGGCGCAGGAGCACGGAGCGCACAACGGTGAACAGCGAGGTGCTGGCGCCGATGCAGAGCGCGATGACGGCGATGGCAACGAAGGTGAAACCGGGCGTGCGGCGGAGGGTGCGGAGACCGATGCGCAGATCGCGGAGCAGGGATTCGAGCGAGTTCCAGCTCCAGGCGGCGCGGGTCTGGTCGCGCAGCAGGGCGGGATTGCCGAAAGTGCGCAGGGCGGCGGCGCGGGCTTCTTCCAGGCTCATGCCGGAAGCACGGTTTTCTTCTATTTGCCGTTCGAGGTGGAAGCGGAGCTCGTCGTCAAGCTGCGCGGTGGAGCGGCCGCGCGCGAAGAGCATGCGGAGTTTCATGGCGAGTTGGTGGGGCCAGCGCATGGTGTTTAGTGATCAGCTTTCGGCTTTCAGCTCTTAGCTCTTAGCTTTTAGCCTCTGGCCTCTGGCTTGGGGAGACGAGTGGCCGAGAGAGGGTTTTTCTGATCTCTGACCACTGAAAACTGATTCCTGTTCCCTGCCCCCTGTTCCTCACGCTTCGCTGACGACGAGGTTGATGGCGGCGGAGAGGCGGCTCCAGTTGGCGGTTTCGGCCTCAAGCTGCTTGCGGCCGGCGGTGGTGAGCGCGTAAAACTTGGCCTGGCGCCCGGTCTCGCTTTCGGCCCACCGGGCCTTGATCCAACCCTGCTGTTCCAGGCGATGGAGGGCCGGATAGAGCGAGCCCTGCTGCACCTGGAGCACGTCGCCCGAGACCTGCTGAATGCGCTTGGCGATGGCCCAGCCGTGCATGGGGTCAAGGGTGAGGGTTTTGAGGATCAGCAGGTCGAGGGTTCCCTGAACGAGATCGCTTGGCTTGCCCATGCCTAGATTATCTACACGAAGATGTGTAGATCGTCAAGGTATGCCTTTCCGGTTTTTTGAGGTTTGTGACGAGAGGGTTGCGAGGGGCTACGAACGGGGACACTTTCCGTTTTCGGGAATCCGTTGTATTCTCCTTCTCGCGGGGGGTTTGACTCGCGGGGGTTTGGCCACCATGGGGCACGCGCCTACCAGGGTGATTACGGTCGAGCGGGAGTACGGCTCGCGCGGCGGAGAGTTTGCGCACGAGCTGGCGAAGCGGCTGGGCTGGCGGCTGCTGGATGCGGGGCTGGTGGAGGGGGCGGCGCGCATGGCCGGCGTGGACCCCAGGATGGCGGCCCAGTTCGACGAACGTCTGGACCCGTGGTACTACCGCTACGGGAAGATCTTCTGGCAGGACTCGTCGTACTCGACGACGGGAAATACCGCCGAGGAAAAGGTCTTCGACTCCGAGCGAATGCTGGCCCTGATTCACAAGGAGATTCTGGAGGCGGCAGAAAAGGGCCAGTGCGTGCTGGTGGGCCGGGGTGCAGCCTGCGCGCTGGCCGGGCGTCCGGGATGCTTCCATATCTTTGTGTACGCGACGGCGAGCGCCAAGAAGGACTGGTTTGCGCACAAGTTTCCGCGCCAGGCGGAGAATGCCGAGCACGAGCTGGCCGCTTTCGACAAGCGGCGGGCGGCGGTGATCCGCAAGTTTTACCAGCAGGAGTGGTGCTCGCGGGGTTTGTATCACATGCTGCTGAACTC
>DATJRT010000262.1:0-3626 GCA_035504495.1 Occallatibacter sp. | reverse complement strand
CGGGCCAGCGCGTGAGGCAGACATTCAGAAAGCTGCCGAAGGCAAGGCCCGCGAGCCCGGCAAAGAGCGTGGCGTAAAGGCGGATCGGCATTCGGGTTGAGTATACGGGGAACAAGACGGGGCGGGGCGCGGGAACGCTTGGAGGCGCGCGATCGATCGAGTGCTCGCATGCCGAGGCGCAGGCTCCGATGCCCGCGCGCGCAGCAAGGTAAACTCAAGGAGCATGGAACTTCCGCGCGAACGGCCGCCGGCAGAGGCCTCCGAAACGCAAATCGGCACGCAAATCGCAACCGACCCGGAACGGGCCGGGGAGTTGTTTGCGCGGTCGGCGGCGATTATGGCGCGGCTGCGCGCCCCGGGTGGGTGCCCATGGGACCGTGAGCAGAGCTTTGACTCCATCCGCAAATACACGCTCGAGGAGACCTACGAAGTCTTTGACGCAATCGAGCGGCGGGATTTCCCGCACCTGGCCGAAGAGCTCGGCGACCTGCTGCTGCAGGTGCTGTTCTATGCGGAGATGGCGGCCAACGAGGGCCGCTTCACCATTGCTGAAGTGCTCGATCACTTGAACCGCAAGCTCATCCGCCGGCATCCGCACGTCTTTGGCGAGGAGGCTTCCAAGGCCGCGGGCAATCGCGCCGAGGTGAACGCGGACGTGGAGGGCTCGGCCACCAAGGTGCTGCGCAACTGGGAGGAGATCAAGTCGGCGGAGAAGCGGGCCGCGGAAGCATCGCAGGCGGCGGGCTCGTCCATTGCCTCGCGCCTGGATCGCGTGCAGCGCGCGCTACCGGCGCTGGCGGAGGCGGCCAAGCTGGGCGCGGAAGCGCGCAAGGCGGGCTTCGACTGGCCCGAGTGGCGCGGGCTGTTGCCGAAGATCGCCGAGGAGACGCGGGAGCTGGAGGCTGAAGCGGCGAGCGGGGACGTTGCACGCAAGCCTTTCATCGAGGCAGAGCTGGGCGATCTGCTGTTTACGGTGGTGAACCTGGGCCGGCACCTGGAGGCGGATGCGGAGATGGCGTTGCGAGGAACCAATCTGCGTTTCCGCAGGCGCTTCCGCGCGATGGAGCTGGCCGCGGCGCGTCCGCTCGAGGAACTGGCTCCGGAAGAGCTTGAGTCGCTGTGGGAACAAGCCAAGCGCAGGCTGGCGGGCGAAGAGGCGCAGGCGCACTCACACAGTGCCAGAGCCGCAGCGGAGGCCGAGCCATGATCCGCATCCGCCCTTGCGAACGCTTTGACGAGTACGACGCCTGCGTGCAGCTCCAGATCGAGACCTGGGGTTACGACGAGAGCGAGCTGATTCCGCGCAAGACGTTTCTGCTGGCGCAGACCATCGGCGGGCAGGTGATCGGAGCTTTCGAGCAGGGAAGCTCCACCGACGGGGTGGGGAAATCCACAGAAAATCTGATTGGGTTCGCCATGTCTTTGCCGGGAATCAAGAGTGAGAACGGTCACGCCGAGCCTTACCTGCACTCCCATATGCTGGCCGTGCGCGAAGGCTTCCGCAATCGCGGAATCGGCGGGCAACTCAAGCGGAAACAGAGGGATGACGCGCTGGCGCGGGGGATTCGCCGCATTGAATGGACCTTCGACCCGCTGGAGATCAAGAACGCTTTCTTAAATATCCACAGGCTGGGCGCCACGGCGCGCACCTATCGCCCGGACTTCTATGGTGTATCCTCTTCTCGTCTGCAGGGAGGGCTGCCCACCGACCGTCTTGTGGCCGAGTGGGAGCTTGACTCACCCAGGGTACGCGATCTCCTGGAAGGGCGTCCGGCAGCAGTAAACGTTATCGAAGAACGCATTCCGGTGCCGGCGGCCATCTATCAATGGAAAGCGAGCCGCGCGGACCACGAACGGGCTCTCGCCGTTCAAATGGAGAACCGCCGTAAGTTTCAGCAGGCTTTTTCCCAGGGGTTAGTTGTTCTTGGTTTTTCTCTGGATGCGGAAGGAAATGGAATATTCGAGCTGGGCGCCCTCACCCGGCCGGAGCGGGTTTTTCATACCAAGGAACGCGAAAACCTATGAGAATTGATGCAATTATTCTCCGTGAACTGCATATGCCGCTGGTGCGTCCGTTTGAGACCAGCTTTGGTGTTACCCGCGAGCGCAGAGTGCTGCTGGCCGAAGTGCAATCGGAAGGCTTGACCGGTTGGGGCGAGTGCACGGCCGGCGAGCGGCCGCATTTTTCCGGCGAGTCGACGGACACGGCGTGGCAGATCATTACCCAGGAGCTGGGACCGATGCTGGCCGCCGAGGCGCCCGAGCACGGCGGCGAAGTGCCCCGCATCTTCCAGCAGGTGCGCGACAACCGGATGGCCAAGGCGGCGCTGGAGAACGCCATCTGGGACATCGAGGCGCAGCGGGAAGATATTTCGCTCTCACGGCTGCTGGGCGGCGTGCGCGACACCATCCCCTGCGGGGTGTCGCTGGGTATCCAGAGCTCCATTCCGGCGTTGACGGCGATCATCGAGCGCGAGCTCGAGGTCGGCTACCAGCGCATCAAGCTGAAGTGCAAGCCGGGCTGGGACGTGGAGGTCTTCGACGCGGTGCGCAACCGCTGGCCCGGGATCGCGTTGAGCTGCGACGCGAACTCGGCTTACAAGCTGCGCGACCTCGACCACATCGTCGCCTGGGACGCCTTCGACCTGCTCATGGTGGAGCAGCCGCTGTGGCACGATGATTTCTACTTCCACTCCATGCTGCAGAAGCGCATGGAAACGCCCATCTGCCTGGACGAATCGATCCACAACCGGCGCGATGCGCTGGCGGCCATCGAGATGGAGTCGTGCAAGATCATCAACGTCAAGCTGGGGCGCGTGGGCGGATTTTCAGAAGCCATTGCCGTGCACAACGCGGCGCTGGAGCGCGGCGTTCCGGTGTGGTGCGGCGGCATGCTCGAGTCCGGCGTGGGCCGCGCGCACAACATCGCGCTTTCCACGCTTGAGAACTTCTCGCTGCCGGGCGACGTATCGGCCTCCGCGCGCTACTTCACCGAGGACATCATCGAGCCCGAAGTAACGGTGACGGCGGCGGGCGAGATCGAGATTCCGGATATTCCGGGACGCGGCTACGAGGTGCGCAGCGACCTGATCGACCGGCTCACCGCACGCAAGGAGACGATTCGCGCCTTCGCCATGGCGGTGTAAGAGCACTTCCTCACATTCGCGTCAGCCGAACAGCCCGCCCTTTCTGGCGGGCTTGTTCTTTTGCGCTAGAGCATTTCTCCTTCTGATGCATACCGAAACCGATACCTTCAAGTGGCGATTTTCCTAAAGAAATCGCCACCTTGCACGAAAATCAAGACGGCTATACCTGAAGGAGAAATGCCTTAAGCTGCATTGCTGGCTTTGTCGCGCTCAGAAGCGCAGCACGGGGCCGGCCTCGACGCCCCAGTTTGCGTTGGTGGCGTAGACATTGGGCGAAATGAAGTAGCGGAAGCAGGTCGAGGGAGCCGACGGGTGCAAGACTGGGCCGGGCCGGTTGCGGCGACGTGTCTGGCATGCTGCCGTCGCCGCTATCGGCGGCGGGGAGGTCGGGCGCATCGGGGTCGGGCTGCGGCCGGGCTGTTGCGCGCGAGGAAGGCGCATTGGGGCTGCTCGGCAGGTGGGGCTGCGGCGCGTCGGGCA
>DATJRT010000261.1:0-14982 GCA_035504495.1 Occallatibacter sp. | reverse complement strand
ATGATGGCCGCCACATCGCTCTCGTTGCGGATCATGTGCTCGATGTAATCGGCGCAGGCGATGTTGCAGGCGGGATAGGTGTGCTTGATGGGGCAGTCGTAACAGTTGGTCTCCGGCGCGAAGACAACGTTGCCGATTTTGCCGGCCGGCTCCATGGCCCAGCGCCGCGGATCGCCCGTGGCCGCAATGGAGCCCGCGGTCGAGCCGTGGTAGGAGCGGTAGCGCGAAATAATTTTGTTCTTGCCCGTGACCATGCGGGCGATCTTGAATGCGGCCTCGTTGGCTTCAGTCCCGCTGGTGGCAAAGAAAAATTTTTCTAATCCCTTTGGAAGGACTTGGAGGAGCTTTTCACTGAGCCGCGCGCGCGCCTTGGTGGCGTAACCCGGCGCCGCGTAGCAAAGCTCCCGGGCCTGCTCGGCAATGGCCTCCACCACGCGCGGATTCTTGTGCCCCAGGTTCACGCACATCAGTTGCGAGCTGAAGTCGAGATATCGCTTGCCCGCGCCATCCGTGAACCAGCAACCCTCGGCGTCGGCAATGTGCAGCGGCTTCCAGCTCTTCTGGAATCGCCAGGTGCCGTAATTGGTCTCGCGCGTAACGCTTGAAATCTGTTCACTGGTGAGTGCTTCAGTTGTGGAATCGATGGCCATGAGTGCGCGACCTCCCGAAGCACCATGCTATCAGTTGGGCTATCCGTTAAGCGGGGACGAATTTCTCATCCTTCAGCACGCGCTGATACGCGGGCACCGTCAGGAATTCGACGAACCGGGGCGCCTTCACCAGCTCCCGCATCAGCTCCGCGGCCTGCTCGTAAGCAGCGTAGCGCACGCCGTCCACCGCCGCCTTCTGCTTCGCCAGCTCGGCCGCAATCAGGCTCTCCACCAGCGCCTCATCCACCACGCGCCCGTCGCTCAGCTTCGACTTCTGATGCACCCACTGCCAGATCTGCGCCCGGCTGATCTCCGCCGTGGCCGCGTCTTCCATCAAATTGAACAGCGGCACGCAGCCGATGCCGCGCAGCCACGCCTCCACATAGCCCAGCCCCACGGCCACATTCTGCTTCAGGCCCGCTTCCGTAATCTGCCCCTCGGGCGTCTGCAGCAGATCCGCCGCCGTCGCATTGAACTCCGGCAGCTTCTTCTCAATCTGATTCGGCTGCGGCATCAGCCGATCGAAGATTTCGAGCGCCACCGGCACCAGCCCCGGATGCGCAACCCAGGTGCCATCGTGGCCGTCGCCGGCCTCGCGCTCCTTGTCGGCCTTCACCTGCGCAATCGCTTTGTCATTCGCCGCCGGATCGGTCTTCACCGGGATGTACGCCGACATGCCGCCCATGGCGTGCACGTTGCGCCGGTGGCAGGTCTTGATGGCCAGCTTCGAGTAGCTGCGCATGAAGTGCGTCGCCATGGTCACCTGCGCACGGTCGGGCAGCACGGCCTGCGGATCGAGCGAGAATTTCTTGATGAAGCTGAAGATGTAATCCCAGCGCCCGCAGTTCAGCCCCGCCGAATGCTCGCGCAGCTCGTAAAGAATCTCGTCCATCTCGAAGGTCGCCAGAATCGTCTCAATCAGCACGGTCGCTTTGATCGAGCCCCTGGTCACGCCTGTCGCCTCCTGCGCGCGCAAAAACACATCGTTCCATAGCCGCGCTTCCAGGTGGCTCTCCATTTTTGGCAAATAAAAATACGGCCCGCTCCCGCGCGCCAGCAGCTCCTTCGCGTTATGGAAAAAGTAGAGCCCGAAGTCGAAGAGCGACCCCGACATCGGCTCGCCGTCGACGATCACGTGCCGCTCGTCGAGATGCCATCCCCGCGGCCGCACAAAAAGTACCGCCGGCTTTTCAATCAGCTTGTACTGCTTGCCGCTTGCCGGATCCGCGTACGCAATGGACCGCCGGATGGCATCCCGCAGATTGATGTGGCCCTCGATCAGATTGGTCCACAGCGGCGTGTTCGAGTCCTCGAAGTCCGCCATGAAGACCTTTGCGCCCGAGTTGAGCGCGTTGATGATCATCTTCCGGTCGACCGGCCCGGTGATTTCCACGCGCCGGTCCAGAATGTCGCCCGGCAGAGGAGCAACTGTCCACTCCGCTTCGCGAATCGCCCGCGTGCCGGCAAGAAAATCCGGTCTCTCGCCCGCGTCCAGCCGCTTTTGCCGTTCGCGCCGCGCTGTCAGCAGCTCTTTCCGCCTCCGGTTGAACCTTCGCTGCAGGTCGGCCAGGAACGCAATCGCTCCCGGCGTCAGAATCTCCGCATAGCTGGCGCTCACCGGCGCGAGAATCTCCACTCCCGGCTGGCTGATGGAAACGGGCATGGGCTCGGCTCCTTTCACTTGAATCCGGCTTTTTCAGGATAATCGGGCAAACCGCGATCGCGTGACCGCTTCGAGGGTCACCGCTTCGAGCTCCCGCCGTCGCGCAACAGGAAATCGAAGTCGCATCCCTCGTCGGCCTGGAGAACGCTTTCCTCGAACAGCTTGGCGTAGCCGCGCCCGGCAGGCTCGCGCCGCGGCGGTCTCAGTTTCCACGCATCGAGCCGCCGCGTTATCTCGGCATCGTCCATCAGCAGCTCGAGCGCGCGCGCTTCCACGTCCAGCCGGATGCGATCGCCGGTCTCTACAATCGCCAACGGCCCGCCTATCGCGGCTTCGGGCGTAATGTGCAGAACCACGGTTCCAAACGCCGTCCCGCTCATGCGCGCGTCGGAGAGGCGCACCATGTCCTTCACGCCTGCGCGCGCCAGCTTCATGGGAATGGGCAGCGATCCCGCCTCGGGCATCCCCGGCGCGCCCTTCGGCCCCGCATTGCGCAGCACCAGCACGTCGTCGGCAGTCACGTCCAGATCGGGTGCGTCAATGCGCGCCATCATCTCTTCCACCGAATCGAACACCACCGCGCGTCCCACGTGACGTCGCAGCTCCGTGGATGCCGCGGACTGCTTGATGACCGCTCCGCGCGGAGCAAGATTTCCGCGCAGCACGGCGAGCGCACCCTCTTTCCTGAGTGGTCCGCTCACAGGGCGAATCACATCCTGCCCCGGCACCTCTTCGGCTTGCGCGATCACGTCGGCCAATGTGCCCCCGGCCACATTCCGCGCATCGAGCCGCAAAAAAGATCGCAGCTCCCGCAACAGCGCCGGCACGCCGCCCGCATGATGAAAGTGCTCCATGTAGTGCACGCCTGAGGGCTTCAGGTTCACCAGCACCGGAACCGCGCGCCCCACGCGGTCAAGCGCATCGAGATCGAATTCCACGCCGGCGCGCCCGGCAATGGCGGCCAGATGAATGACCGCGTTCGCCGATCCGCCGATCGCCTGCAGCACCACCGTCGCGTTGTGCACGGAGTCACGCGTGATCAGCTCGTCCGGCCGCGGGCGCCCGCGCTTCGCCATCTCCGCCGCGCATCGTCCGCTGGCCTCGGCAAGGCGCTTGCGGTCGGCGTGCACCGCGGGCGCGGTCGCGCTCATGGGAACGGCCAGTCCCATCGCCTCCAGCACGCATGCCATGGTGCTGGCCGTGCCCATCACCATGCACGTGCCCACAGAGGGCGCCAGCCGCGCGCTTAGCACATCGATCTCCGCCGCATCGATTCTTCCCGCGCGGAAATCGCTCCACAGCCGGCGGCAATCCGTGCACGCGCCCAGCACCTGGCCGCGATGATGGCCGACAACCATCGGCCCCGTGGGCAGCACCACGGTGGGCAGATTCGCGCTTGCCGCGGCCATCGCCTGCGCCGGCAGCGTCTTGTCGCATCCCCCGATCGCCACCACCGCGTCCATAGGCTGTGCGCGCATCATCTCCTCGGTATCCATTGCCATCAGGTTGCGTAGGAACATCGATGTGGGGTGCGCAAAGCTCTCGTGGATGGAGATGGTGGGAAACACCATCGGCAAGCCGCCGGCCAGCAGCACGCCGCGCTTCACGCTCTCCAGCAGCTCGGGCACATTGCCGTGGCAGGGGTTATAATCGCTTGTTGTGTTCGTGATGCCCACGATCGGCCGCTCGAGCGCATCGTCGGAGTAGCCCATCGCTTGAATGAAAACTTTGCGATGGAAAAGCGAGAACGCCTCGTCGCCGTAACCCGGCAATCCCTTGCGCAATCCGCCGCTCATCGCGCGTTCCCCTTGCTGCGCGCGCCTTTGTCCAGCCTCCGCGCAGCTTCTTCGTTGTATTCGCGATCCATAGGCCGTTTTCGCTTGAGCCATCATAGCAGCGCGCTCTCTTTGCTTGGTGCGCCCCTGCGTCCGCTCGCTGCGCGTTTCAAGCGACGGCCAGCCGCGTGCCAAACTGCCTCCGCTTTCCTACAATGCCATTGAGAATCGGTTTACTTGCGCGGGAGGGTCGCCGCAATGCGGAGATGGGCGGTCGCGGTCGTGATGGCAGGCTTGGCGGGCTTGGCCGCGCCTGTTTCCGCAGGTCGGGCCGCCGTCACCCATGAAGTCACAGTGGACCAGCTCGCGCAGACGCTGGCGCACGTCCACCACCGCTGGGACGGCCGGCTCGCCAAGCAGATCTCCAACATGAAGCTCACCCAGCGCCTCAGCGCTTCCCGGCTCGCGCGTCTTCAGGCGCAACTGCCCGGTTCGCAATCGAAACAAGCCCTCCGCGCCATCGCCGACGAATCGGCCTTTCTTCGTCTGCCCGCGGACGAAATCCCCTCGGACCCTGCGCCATCCGCCGCCGCGCAGGCTGCGCTTCTCAGCCAGGCGGGCAGTTTCGTGCGAGACACCGGCGATCGCCTGCCCAGCTTCACCGCCACGCGCGACACCACGCGCTATGAGGGAACGGCAACCGTGATCTCCGGCCGTCTGCAAACGGAGCTCTTCACCCTCAATCTCTGGCGTGCGCCCTCCGCGGTCAACTGGGAGTGCCCGGGCGAGCCGAAGATCGGCTACCGGCGTCTCAGCATGATCGACCGCACCCGGGTCGCCGTGGTCTATCGCCACGGTCACGAGCTGCATGCGCTTGGCGAAAAGGGAGGGGAATTCGAGTGCCCCGAAGACAGCGTGAGCACAATTGAAGAATTCGGCCATGTGCTTGCCTGGATTCCCCGGGTCATTGCGCAGGGCGAAGTAACCTGGAGCCACTGGGAACGCGGCGGGGCCGGCCTGGTTGCCGTCTTCCAATACTCTTCGCTCGCGCCATTGAGGCCCGCAGCCCACGGAGAGATCGCCCTGGACCCGGCAAACGGCGCCATCCTGCGCCTCACGGAGGTGCGCCGCTGGACCGAGCATGAGCCGGGATACGACGGCAGGCCCGGATACGATGCGCCCGTGGAACGCGACCGCGAAGTGGATTTCGGCCCCGTCAACATCGGCGGAAGCATCTTTTATTGCCCCGTCCGCCGCGTGGCCATCTATCGCGCGCCCATCCTCTGGCCGCGCGGATCGGCTCCGGAGATCGACGAAATCTATGGCCGTAACGGCTTCTCCGATTCGCCGCTCCTCGAGTACCTGAATGACGTCACTTTTGCGGGTTATCGCCCCTATGCCTCGCGGTAACCCTCCCAGGCGCGGTCCTTGGCACCTGCCGGAAACCCGTCTCCGCCGTCCGCCCGGTCTTCCGCTCCCCTAGGAGTGCAACTAAAGAAGCATTTTGGCTGGGTATGCACGTCGGTACCATACTTGCGGGAGGTCGGTCAAGATCGCCCCGGTTTGGGCCGGCAGGCCGCCAGCAAGCGGACCAACGTGCGCGCCTGCCTCTTGAGCAGCTTGACCATCCGCGATGACGTTTCGGGTGAAGGCTCTCGTGTGCTTGGTGGTGGCTGGCGCAGCAGCGAGCCTCTACTCGGCCTCCGGCCACCCCTCCAGGGAGTGGGTGCACTTCACTGTGTACCTGCTGGCCATCCTGCTCAGCTCGGGAATGAAAGTGGCGCTGCCCCGGACCGAGAGCACCATGTCGGTCAATTTCCCCTTCATTCTTCTCGGCATTCTCGAGATGTCCCCGCTCCAGGCCGTCATTCTCGCGGTTTCGAGCGTCATTGCCCAATGCCGGTTCCGCGTCATCAAGCCCTTTACCCTTGTCCAGATTCTCTTCAACGTGGCCAGCGTCACCACCGCCACGGTGCTCGCCTGCTTCGCCTATGCGGAATGCCTCAGGCTCCTGAATGGCGAGGTCACGCCCGCGCTCGCCGTCGCCTCTACCGTCCTCTTCGTCGCCACTTCGGCTCCGGTCACGCTCATCCTCGCCTGGGAATCGTGCGTTTCTCCGTTGACCAAGTGGCGGCAGGAATATCTCTGGTACACGCCCTTTTATCTTGTGGGCGCCATCATCGCCGCCACCGCCAACTTCATCGGCGCCCGCTTCGGCTGGCTCACTTCGCTGATGCTCATTCCCATGGTCTACATCGTCTACCGCGCCTATTGCGCGCAAATGGCGATTGTGCGCGACCGCGAGCGGCACATCCTTGAGACCGAAGCCCTTCACCTGCGCACCATTGAAGCGCTGGCCATGGCTGTCGAAGCCAAAGACCGCGGCACCCACCGCCATTTGATGCGCGTGCGCGTCTACGTAACCGAACTGGGCAAGGTGATGGGGCTCGAAAAGCCCCTTATGCAGGCCCTCACCAGCGCCGCGTTTCTGCATGACATCGGCAAGCTCGCCGTTCCCGAGCACATCATCAACAAGCCCGGCAAGCTCACTCCGGAAGAGTTCGAGAAGATGAAGATCCACCCCGTCGTGGGCGCCGACATTCTCGAACGCATCAATTTCCCCTACCCGGTCGTTCCCATCGTCCGCGGCCATCACGAGGCATGGGACGGCAGCGGCTATCCCGATGGGCTCAAGGGCGAAGAGATCCCTATCGGTGCGCGCATCCTTACCACCGTCGACTGTTTTGACGCGCTTGCCTCCGACCGCCCCTACCGCAAGGCCATGTCCACGGCCGAAGCCATGGCGTTCGTCAAGAAGAGAGCCGGCATCCAGTTCGACCCCGCCATCGTCAAGCTGCTCGAAGAGCGCTACCCGCAGCTCGAAGAGCTGGCGCGGCAGGAGATTGAGCGCGGCATGAAGCCGCTCAAGACCGATCTCTTCATCGAGCGCGGCGCCGCGCCGGGCAACGGATTCGAGCCGGAACCGGGAACGGCGTCCGCATCGGCGCCGGCAAACGCGCAGCCCGCCCTCCTGCGCGACCTCGTCGCCTCCGCCGGCCGGGAGGCCAGGCTGCTCTTCGAGCTCAGCCGGCTTCTGGGAACTTCGCTCACCGCGGTCGAATTGAGCGCCAGGATCTCCCGCCTTCTTCAGCCGCTCGTTCCCCACGACTGTCTCGCCGTCTACCGCAGGCAGGAAGATTCCATGGCCCTGCTATTTTCCGACGGCCGCTTTACTGAAGCCTTCTCCGGTGACCCCATTCCCGTCGGCGAAGGCCTTTCCGGCTGGGTGGCTCAGAGCGGCCGGCCCATCCTCAACGGCAATCCCACGGTCGAGCCCAATTTCCGCCGAGGCAGCGCCCTGTTCACGGAAAACAGCTCGGCACTTTCCATTCCGCTGCTCGATCTCCGCGGTGCCGTGCTGGGCGCTCTCACCCTTTGCTCCAGCGGCAACGCCGCCTTTTCGCGCGACCACCTCCGCGCGCTCGAGGCCGCCGGCTCCGGCTTTTCGCTCGCGCTTGAGAACGCGTTGCGCGTCCCCGCTGCCGGCGAAGCGGCCGGAATCGATCCTCTCACCGGGCTCATGGATGCGCGCCAATTCTTCGCGCACGTCGAAGCCCGGATCGCAGCCCAAACTCCAGCCCAAACTCCAGCCCGGACTCCAGCCCCGACCGCAGAGCAGACCGGAACGAACAACGGCGCGGAAACGGGAAAAGCCACTGCCTCCGCGGACGCGTTCGCTGTCGCCGTCTGCGATCTCAACTCCTTCAAGAGCGTCAACGACCGCTACGGACAATTTGCCGGCGACGCCCTGCTGCGCGCAATCGCGCGTGAGTTTCGCCGCTCGGTGAGCGACGCCGAAGCCCTGGCGCGCACCGGCGGCGATGAATTCTCTCTCCTCTACGCGGGCGTCGAGTTCGCCCCCGCCGAAGTCCGCCTCCAGGCGCTCAAGCAGGCGGCGCATCGCGCGTGCATGGATCTCGAGATTGACCTCGACGTCTCGCTCTGCGCCGGCATCGCGGTCTTTCCGCGAGATGGTTCCACGGCCGAGGAGCTCCTCAACGCGGCCCAGCGCCGGCTTATCCAGCGCAAGCAGCTCTTCTACGAGGAACGCAGAAAGGCCGATGCCCGTTCTGCCCTCCAGGGTTCGTTCTCGCTATGAAGCTGGCTCTCTCCGCGGCCAAATGGCTTGCCCGCACGCTCGCCATCGTTCTTCTCGTCCTGGTCGGCTCAACCGTCCTCGTCCGTTTGGCTCCGGGATACCTGAGTGACGCGCGCGAAATGGATGCGCGCTACGCGGATGCGGCCCGCGCCGAGCTCTCCGCGGAAGCGGCGCGCAGCCACTCGCTTTCTCAGCTCCTTTTCTCGGAAGTGCGCGGATGGGCGCATGGCGACGCCGGGCTCTCGCGTGAATATGGCGTTCCTGTCTCCGCTCTCCTCGCCCCGCGCCTGGCTGTCACCGGCGAGCTTTTGCTGCGCTCGCTTCCGCTCGCCTGGGCGCTTGCGTTGCTGGCCTCGCTGCTCTCAAGCGCTATTCGCAACCGCTCCGCCGCCATGCTCTGGCAGGCGCCCGCCGCGCTTCTGCTAGCCGTGCCCACCGCGGCCATGGCCACCGTTTGCCTGCTCGCCGGCAGCGGGGGCCCGGTGCTGGTGATGGCGCTTCTGCTCGCGGCCCGCGACTTCAAATTCCTCCATCACGCATTGCAGAAGGCCTGGCTCGATCCGCATCTGCTCCATGCCCGTGCGCAGGGCGTGCGCGCTCACAGGCTTGTGGCCGCGCACATCCTGCCCTCGCTCGCGCCCCAGCTGGCCGCGCTGGCGTCGCTCTCCATCGTCACCGCGCTCAGCGCGCTGGTTCCCGTCGAAGTGATCTTCAATGTGCCCGGCCTCGGTCAACTGGCCTGGAACGCCGCGCTCAACCGCGATCTCCCCGTGCTTCTCGCCGTCACCATGATCATGGCTCTCGGCGTCACCCTCGCCGGCATGGCCTCAGACCTGCACCATGCCGGGCAGGACACTCAACCGGAATTCCAATCCGAATTCTGGAGAAGCGCATGAGGCTCCGGCTCGTGGCTGCCATTCTCCTTGCCGCGGTCGTTCTTGCCGCCGCGGCCATCGTCGTCATGCCCGGCGCAAGTTATGCGCGGCAGGATCGCGAGGCCCCGCTCGCCGGCGCTTCGCTGCGCCATCCCGCCGGCACCGACGCGCTGGGCCGCGACCGCCTGGTGCGCGTGGCCGCCGCGCTTCTGCTCAGCCTTGCGGGCGCATGCCTCGCCTCCGCGCTTACCACCGCGATAGCCGCCGGCATGGGCACGCTCGCTGCCTTCGCGCCGCCTCCCGCGGGCGCGCTTTGCATGCTGCTCTGCGACGTCTTCCTCGCCCTGCCATGGATGTTTCTGCTCATGATGGTGCGCTCCGCGCTCCCGCTCTCGGCTTCGCCTGCCAGCTCGGCGGCCATCACCTTTCTCGTGCTCGCGGCGCTGGGCTGGCCGGCCTGCGCGCGCGCCGTCCATCGCGGCGCGCTCAACCTGCGCCGCGCCGATTGGATGCTGCACGCGCGCGCCTCCGGCCTGCGCGGCATCCAGCTCGTGCGCTGCGTCACGCCCAACCTCATCCCGCTGCTGCTTCCGCAATTCCTCGTCTGTATTCCTGCCTTCGTCATCGCGGAGGCCAATCTCGGCGCGCTCGGCCTCGGCATCGGCGAGCCCCTGCCCTCCTGGGGCGGCATGTTGCTCGAGCTCGACAACTCAGCCATGCTCTTCGAGACGCGTTGGGTCTACTTTCCCATCGCTTTGCTGGTGCTGGTTCTGCTTCTTCTCGAAGCCCTCGCCGCCAGTCCTGCGGAGGCGTGAATGACGCGTCGCTCCCGCTGCTATGCCCTCTTCTGCGCCGCGGTCGCGCTCGCAAATGCGTTTGCCCGCCCCTGCTTCGCCCAGGCCGCGCCGCGTCTCCCCGGCGAGCTCGTCTGGACCATCGGCTACGATCCCAAAACCTTTGACCCCGCCAAGGTGGACGATCAGGAATCGGAGATGGTCCGCTATCTCACCGCCGGTGTCCTGCTGCGCTTCAATCGTCTTACGCAGAAGGTCGAGCCGCAACTGGCCCAGAGCTGGAGCCTTTCTCAGGACGGCAAGACGGTTACCTTCAAACTGCGCCCGCATCTCCGGTTCTCCGATGGCTCCAGCCTCTCCGCGCAGGACGTGGCCTGGTCCATCCGCCGGGTACTGCTTCCCGCAACCGCCGCGCCCGTTGCCGAAGAATTTGTCGCGCCCTCGGGTGTAACCGTCGCCACGCCTAACCCCTCCACCATCGTCGTTCGTCTTCCGCAGCGCGTCGTCGGCATCGGCAAAATCTTTGACGAGATCGCCATCGAGCCCGCCAACCGTCCCAGCGAAGCCCGCATTACCTCCGGACCCTTCGTCCTCGCCGACTACCGCCGCTCGCAGTACGTGCGCCTGCGCCGCAACCCTTACTTCTCCCGGTCAGGCGGCAGCGGTCCCGCGCTGGCCGCCGGCGTGCGCCTCGATATCCTCGAGAACCCCGAGCAGGAGATCCAGCTCTTCGAGCGCGGCGAGTACGACCTCATTCAGGGCCTGGCGCCCGATTACTTCGAGTTCCTCAAACATCGGGACCCCTCCTCAGTCCGCGATCTCGGGCCCTCCCTGAACACGGAGCAGATGTGGTTCAACCAGTTTCCCGGCGCGCCCATCGCTGCGTGGGAAAAGGCGTGGTTCGCGAATCGCGCCTTCCGCGTTGCCATCGCGCAGGCCATTCATCGCGACGACCTCGCGCGCATCGCCTATCTCGGCCACGCCACGCCCGCTTACGGATTCATTTCGCCCGCAAACACCGCTTGGTTTGACGGCAGTCTTTCCCCTCCGCACACAGACGTAGCCGCGGCCAGAGCCGGCCTGGCGCGCGCGGGCTTTCGCTGGAACGGCGCGCATCTCGAAGACGCATCCGGCCATGCGGTCAGGTTCTCGATTCTCACCAACGCGGGCAATGCCGCGCGGCAGAAGATGGCCACGCTCATCCAGCAGGACCTGGCCGCGCTGGGCATCGACGTCACCGTGGTGGCCCTCGATTTTCCCGCGCTCATTGAGCGCCTGATGCACACACAGGATTACGAAGCCTGCCTGCTCGGCCTCGAGAACGTCGATCCCGATCCCGACGCCATGATGAACCAATGGCTCAGCTCCTCGCCCAATCACCAGTGGGACCCCTCGGAAAAAACTCCGGCCACGCCCTGGGAAGCCGAGATCGATCGCGAGATGAATCTGCAGGCGAGCGCGCGCCTTGACTCCGTGCGCAAGCGCGCCGTCGACCGCGTCCAGCAGATCGTTGCCGATGAGCAGCCGTTCATCTATCTCGTCTATCCCAACGTTCTGGTTGCGGTCTCTCCGCGGCTCCAGGGCGTTCATCCCGCCGTGCTTGCCCCCAGCCTCGTCTGGAACGTCCAGGATCTTCATCTTGCGGAGGCGCGATGAACACCGGGCCGCTTCTGCGCGTCGATCTTCAGGCCGGCTATGCCGGCAAGCCGGTGCTGCGCGATATTTGCTTTGCGTTGGAGCGCGGCCAGGTCCTCGGCCTGGTCGGTTCGAGCGGCGCCGGCAAGAGCACGCTGGTTCTTTCGTTGCTCGGCCTTTTGCCCTGGCGCGGCGGCGGCGTCCGCGGTGAAGTCATCCTGGAAGGCGAAGACCTGCTCGCTCTTCCGCCGCGCCGGCTGCGCACCCTGCTGGGGCGCAGCGTGGCCCTCATTCCGCAGAGCCCTATGTCCGCGCTCAACGCCGCAATCAGCCTGGAAAGCCATTTCCGCGAAGCCTGGAGAGCCCATCGCCGCAGAGACCCGGACGCCCTGCGCGTCCGCGTGCATGAGCTTCTCGCGGAAGTGCAGTTGCCATCCGATGGCGAATTCCTCCGCCGGCGTCCTTCCCAGATCAGCGTGGGCCAGGCCCAGCGTGTGCTCATTGCTCTCGCTCTGTTGCACCGTCCCGCGCTGCTCATCGCCGACGAGCCCACCAGTGCCCTCGATCCTGTCACGCAGACGCAAATCGTCCAACTGCTCAGAACGCTGAATCGCCGCCACAATCTCACCCTTCTTTACATCTCGCACGATCTCGTTTCCGTTCTGCAGCTCGCCGATCGCATCGCGGTCCTCGACGCGGGCTCCATCGTCGAGAACCTCCCCATCACGGAAATCGCTCACGCGCAGCACCCCGCCACGCTGGCTCTTCTCAATGCGCTTCCGGTTCCCGCTGAGGTTCTGTTGCGCTTCCGCAGCCCCTCGTCGCGCCAGGGAAATCTCATTACTTTTGGCCAAACTTGATGGTTACTGAGGTAAATGCACAGCGCGCGTCATCGCTGCTGGCTCGAAGGTAATTCCACTTACTCGCCACCTACCCACTCTGGAGTGGTACGGCAATTGCACATTCCTCGCACCGGCGCGCCAAGCCCTTCGCGTTGCGAGAAATGTTGCGCTTAACCGCTTGTGTCGCCGCAGCCCGCGAGCGCAGCTCTGCCCTATGCAATTGCCTGCACATTATGCGAGTAACGTTACAAAAATCAGGTACAGAGTCGCCATACGCACTACAACGTGCTGGCAATTGATGACGAAAGTCCATAAAACTATAAATCGTGATGTGGGTGACAAGCTTCCTGAACGGCGTTCCCCGTCCGGACAAAGCAGTCTATGGGTCAACCGAAGAATTGCATTGAGATTATCTGCGAGATTGTGGAGGTATATATGTTACGGGCACGCTATCTAATGGTCTTCGGGTTATTGTTGGCACTCACAGCAACAGTATCGGCAAGGGCTCAGTCAACGAGCAGTAAAATCTCACCCGACCTCCAGGCGCTCCTCGCTTCAGGTTCTCCTTCTCAAAATGTGCAGGTGATCATTCAGTACCGCAATCCGCCTTCGGGCTCTTCCGGGGCTTCAGGGTCCACAGGGTCTTCAGGAGGGCTCCTGGGCGGCCTGCTGGGGGGCGTGCTCGGACTTGTGGGCGGATTGGTGACGGTTGTCCTGGGTTTGATCAACGGGGTCGTCGCGATTTTGCCTTTGGGACAAATCAACAGCATTGCGGCAGACCCGAATGTGGTCTACGTTTCGCTCGATCGCGTGGTCGGCGCCAAGCAGGAAGTGACCATTACCGCGGCCGAATACACCACCGAGCCCATCAACGCGCCGGCTGTTTGGCAAGAGGGTTATGAAGGCACCAATATTGGAGTGGCCGTGATCGACAGCGGCATTACGCCCGTGCCTGACCTCAACCTCAATTCGTTGACGCTGCCGCTGGGCCAGCCGATCGTGTCGCAGATCATGGCATCCAGGAACGAAGATCCTCCCTTCAGCACCGGCCGCATCGTGTACAGCCAGAACTTCGTTTCTGGTCAGGATGATGCGTACGATCACTATGGCCACGGCACGCTGGTCGCCGGGCTCATCGCCGGCAACGGCGCTGACTCCACCGGCTCGCAGTATTTCCGCACCTTCCGCGGAGCGGCGCCTAACGCCAACATCGTCAACCTGCGTGCGCTCGATGAAAACGGCGCGGGCACGGATTCGTCGGTGATTGCGGCCATCGGCGAAGCGATCTCTCTCAAGAATACCTACAACATCCGCGTCATCAATCTTTCCCTCGGCCGGCCCATTTACGAGAGCTACACCCTCGATCCTCTCTGCCAGGCGGTCGAGGCGGCATGGAAGGCCGGCATCGTCGTCGTCGTTGCTGCCGGCAACGACGGCCGCGACCTGAACGAAAATCCTGAAGGCTACGGCACCATCAATTCCCCCGGCAACGACCCGTATGTCATCACCGTAGGCGCCATGCGCACCATGGAAACCGCGCCCATCAACGACGACCTCATCGCCAGCTACAGTTCCAAAGGCCCGTCCTTCATCGATCACTTCGTCAAGCCCGATATCGTTGCCCCCGGCAACGTTGTCACCAGCCTCGAATTCGATGACGATCCGCTGGCCGGCGAGAATCCGTCCTTCTACACCTGGTACTCCTTCTACCAGACCAACGGCAGCGAGACGCCCTCCTCGAGCTACTTCCCCATGAGCGGCACCAGCATGTCCAGCGCTGTGGCCAGCGGCGCCGTGGCCGATCTCTTGCAGGCCGCACCCAATCTCACTCCGGACAAAGTGAAGGCCCTGCTCATGGTCAGCGGCGACCGCACCTACTTCCCGCCCACCAGCAGCGTCACCGCGGACGGCGTCACCTACAACGCCAACTACGACGTCTTTACCGTCGGCGCCGGCTACCTCGACATCGCCGCTACCGTGAACGCTGCGCGGACCATCGGCTCGTCCGTCCCCTCCGGCTACGCCCTGTCGCCGGTGGCCACCTACAACGCGGCCAACGGCGAAACCACCGCAGTCACTGCCCCGGGCTCGCTCTGGACCAAGACCGGCCCATGGTCGGCATCCGCTGTCTACGGTGGCCGCGCTTTCATCAGCGGAACCAACTCCGCGGCGCTCTGGGGTTCCACCGGGCTTTACGGCGAAGCCGATCCCGACGGCTTCACCGTGCTCTGGGGCAAGACCGTCCTCTGGGGCAAGGGAACTCCCGAAGCCGAAACCGTTCTCTGGGGCAAGACCGGCGACGATACCTCCTCCGTCCCGCTCGAATACTAGTCCGCAGCCGGCTGCCAATCTCCGCCGTCTCGCAACCGGGACATGGGGCAGCCTTCCCCGGCTTTGCCGTGCGCGGTCGTCTGGAGCGGTCGCTCGGGGCCGTGGCGCGCTCCGCCGCGGGCCAGGCCGTTGGCATCAAGGAAGTCCACGACGACATCTGGCTGGTCACCTTTATGGATTATGATCTGGGATACTTCGATCTGGAGAATCGAGTGCTCGAGCCGCTCGAAAATCCGTTCGGCCCAAAAGTGTCACCCA
>DATJRT010000260.1:0-7093 GCA_035504495.1 Occallatibacter sp. | reverse complement strand
TCCACCATGCACTCTTTGCATTTGCCCTGCTTGCGGCAGGAGGTGGGCACATCGATGCCCATGGCTTCGGCGTGATCGAAGAGCGAGAGACCGCTTTGCGCCGCAACCGATTTTCCGTTGATGGTGAGAGTGACGGACATTTCAGTTTCCCCAGGCTTCCCCAGGACTAATTTCTTTCGCCCGCTTCGCGGGCTCGGGGCTGTAATACTGGCTCAGTGACCCCAGGCTTACGCCTGGGGCTACCCTCTTTCGCCCGCTGCGCGGGCTCTCAAAAGCCTTTCGCTTCGAGCTCGGCCTTCAGCGCCTCTGCCACTTCGCGCGCAGAACCGGCGCGCTCGGCTTCCTCGGTCCATTTCCACTGGGCCAGGTAATCGTCGGCTGCCTGAAGTCCCCGCTTCGCGGCCAGAATATCGATGTATTCCATAAATTTTCCATCCAGCATCAGGGTCACGTCGTCCGAGTCGTCCTCGGCCTTGACCTGAGTGGGGATCTCCTGCCAGTAAAGGATCTTGTAAACCGCCACTCTCGCTTACTCCTGTGCCGCAAGCCGAATAAAAAGATCCACGGCCGCGGAGGCGTTGGCCCCGTAGCCGTCGGCGCCGATCTCGTCGGCGAACATCTGGCTGATGGGCGCGCCGCCGATGGCCATCTTGATTTCAGTCCTTCCGGCCGCGTGAAAGCCGTCGATCACGGTCTTCATGTACATCATGGTGGTGGTGAGCAGCGCGCTCATACCGATGATGTTCGGCTTGCATCTGTCCGCCGCAGCCATGAACTTTTCCACGCTTTGATCCACGCCGATGTCGTGCACCTCGAAGCCCGCGCCTTCAGCCATCATGCCGACGAGGTTTTTGCCGATGTCGTGCAAGTCGCCGCGCACCGTGCCCATGAGCAGAATGCCCTTGGGCCTGCTGTTCGAGTCTTTTGACGTGAGCAGCGGCTTGAGCACCGACATGCCCGCCTTCATGGCCCGCGCGGCGATCAGCACCTCGGGGACGTAGAGGATGTTGTGCTTGAAATCTTCGCCCACCACGCTCATGCCCGCGATCAGGCCGTCGTTGAGAATCTCCTGCGCGGTGCGGCCCTCGGCCAGGGCCTCCCGGGTCAGCCGCTCCACCTGGTCGGCATTGCCTTCATATAAGTATTGGTTCATCAAGGCATAATCAGGCATTCTCAGGGCTCCTCACCTTACGGACCTCAGCGGGCTGCGGAAACCACGCTGGCGGCGCGCCTGGCGTTGAATTCTTCGAGAGCCTCGAGCATGGCCAGGATGTTCTCGCGGGGCATGCCGGGACTGGTGCCTCCGCCGACGGAAAGAATGATTCCTTCGCCTCCCGAACCTTCGAGCACTTCGAGCGTCTCTTCCTTCACTTCGTCCGGGGTTCCGCGCACGCCCACTTCGAGCGGGTTCACGTTGCCCATCAGACACATCCTGTCGCCCACACGGCGCTTCACTTCGGTGATGTGCCGCTGCTTGCCCCAGTTGAGCACGTTGAATCCGGTGTCGGGAAGATGATCGAGGCACGCGTCAACCTCGGCGTCGTTGTGATAGATCTTTACCCAATCCTTGGGGAAGGCATCGCAGATGCGCTTGAGATAAGGGTGCGCGTATTCGAGATAATGTTCCTCGTTGATGAAGCCGACAATGTCGTCGAGGATAAAGATGCTCTCGACGGTATCGCCCATCACCTTCTGCTGCGCCTTGAGCCAGTCGATGATCACGCGCGTGCACAGATCGATAAGCCGGTGCGCGCCCTTGGGATCCTCGACAAGGTCGATCATGAAATTTGTCGTGCCGCGCACGAATCCCGCGGTGCACAGCGGCCCGCGCGAGGTGACCATGGGCAGAATGTAGCCGGCGTCGAGAATTCTTTGCCGGGCCATTTTGATCCGGTGCAGCGTGAGGCCGGCAAAGGCGTCGGCATCCACTTCGTATTCGGGAAAATTGTCGATGTCCTCGAGACGATAAAGGGTGTGATATTCGCTGGGGGTGTTGTCCTGCCAGAATTTGATCTTGGCGCCGAGCACCGAAGGCTCCGCCGCCATTCCATACTCCATCCACCAGGAAGGGACGAAGATGACGTCGGGGAACTCACGCATGATTTTCAAATTCGACTGAAACCACAACTCCGGATCGAGGAAATAGTCCATGTGGCTGATGCCGAGATAGCCGGGAATCCATGGGCTGTCGACGATGAGCGCCATGGGAATCCTGTCCATCTTTTCGCGGCGCGCCGCCCGCTTGAAGATTTCCCACTGTTGCGGCAGCATAGGTGCTCGTCCCTCCAGGCCGGCCGTGGAGAACTCGGGAAACGGCTGAGGCCTGCCCGGCGCAAGGGCCGGGCCGAAGAAATGGCTGATTTTTCTAGGCGAAAGAAGCGCGTCCGCGGTGCGGGCGATTTTCTTCGACTGTCGTAATAATAGTGGATCGGAATCCGGACAGACAACAGGATTCGCGTTGGACGGACGCCCGAGGCGCCCAGGCAGACGCTGCAAGCTGCGGGCGAGGCTTGCACGGAACGGCAGTAACATGGCCGCCAGGCCCGTCAGAGTTGGCTTTGCACGAAGGGCGGTGCAGAATCTGCACTTTGGTAACCAATAAACGTGAGTATCAAAGTTCTAATTTTGTCTCACATAAGGACCAAATCAGTTATTATCAGCTTTTCCGGCTGAGTTGTATCTTCATACCTGACCCGGCGTGTCTTCTTTTTTAGCAAGCTCTTTTGGGCGGGAAGTTACTCCATTTTCTCGCCTTGCTAATTCCTCCCGGATTTGCCCGAGCGCCGCGTTCGTACCGAAGGAGATGGAAAAATCCATCGCGTTCGGCTCCTTGGCGACCGATAGAGATGAGTACACCCAAAAGGCTCGAGTCCCGAGGAGGAGGTGATGCCGTGAGTTCAGGCTTATCGTCCAATCTCGATACCAAGAATCCCGACTCTGTCGGCGCCGAACTTCTGTCGATCGCATTGATCGGCCCCGATGAGAACCGCCGCCGCGCCGTGGCGACGGCTCTGGCAGAATGCCGCGCGGCCAAGGTGCGGGAGTTCTCATCCTATCCGACTGCGCTTGACGAGGTGCCCAGGCTCCTCGAACAGTACTTCGACGTAATCCTGATCGATCTCGACAGCAATCCGGAATTTGCACTGGAGCTGGTGGAGAGCATCTGCGCCAAAGACGCGGCCACGGTGATGGTCTATTCTTCGGCGGCCGATCAGGACATGGTGGTGCGCTGCATGCGCGCCGGCGCCCGCGAATATCTGATCCCGCCCTACGATCAGAGCAACGTGGGCGAGGCGCTGGCTCTGGCGGCCGCTATTCTCCGTCCCCGGGCGCGCGCCGTGAAGCGCTCGCTGGGAAGGATGCTGGTGTTTCTCGGCGCCAAAGGCGGCGCCGGCGTGACTACGATCGCCTGCAACTTTGCCATTGCCCTGGCACAGGAGTCCGGCCAGAGCACGTTGCTGATCGATCTGGCCCTGCCCATGGGCGATGCCGCGCTGAATCTGGGCATTGCCGCCGAATACTCAACCGACCATGCCCTGCAGGATCCCGAGCGCCTGGATCCGAGCTTCCTGCTCAAGCTGCTGGCCAAGCACCAATCCGGAGTCTCGCTCCTGGCCGCGCCGAGCAAGGTTCCCGAGGTAGACGCCTCGAAAGAGGCCATCGACAAGCTGATGTCCGTGGCGCGGTCGGAGTTCGACAATGTGGTCGTCGATCTCGGATCGAGAATCGACCTGATGAACACGGCGCTGTTCCGCGAGGCGAACACGATCTACCTGGTGACGCAGGCGGGCATCTCCGAGTTGCGCAATGCCAACCGGCTCATCTCGCGCTTCTTCGATGCCGGCGGCCCCAAACTCGAGGTGGTGATCAACCGTTTCGAGCCCAGCTTCCTGGGCGTCACGGAAGAAGTCATCACCAAGGCCATCAGCCGTCCGGTGCGCTGGAAGATTCCCGACGACTACGACGCCACGCGCCAGATGCAGAACAGCTCCGGGTCGATCTCGCTCGCCGATTCGCCCATTTCGCGGCTGATTCTGGAGATGGCCAGCTCCGTGACCGGAGTTCCCGTTCCCCAGGAAAAGTCGAAGAAGGGATTCAGCCTGAAGGGCCTGGGCAAGAGCATCACGCCGAAGACGGCTACGCCGGAGAAGCCCGGTTCGGGGGTCAGCGCATCGTCGAACGGCGCCGCCACCAGCGCCGCGGCTTTCACTCCCGGAGCCGAAGCCGCGGTCGAATGGCCCGTGCCGGAAGACATTCCTTACGGCGCGGCGCTCAGCTCCGACCAGCTCAATGCCACGGCAACGGTACCGGGCACGTTCGTCTACACGCCCGGCCCCGGCTACAAGCTGCCTGCGGGAACGCACACGCTTTGGGTTACCTTCACGCCGGAGAGCGCGGTAGGCGAGGAGCCGCTGCAGACTTCGGTCTCGATTACGGTGACCAAGGCAATACCCGCCATCACCTGGCCCGAGCCTGCCGCCATTCCCAGCGGAGCCGCGCTGGGCGCCGTGCAGCTCAACGCCACATCGTCGGTGAAAGGAACTTTCGTTTACTCGCCGGCTTCGGGGGAGGTGCTGCCCGCGGGACCGCACACGCTCACGGTCACCTTCACGCCGGCGAACGGCGCCAACTACGACACCGCGCAGGCCAGCGTAACCATCAACGTGCTGAAAATCACGCCGGTGCTCACGTGGCGTGCGCCGGACCCGATCCAGTGCGGCCAGCCGCTGAACGAGTCGCAACTGAACGCGTCGTGCTCGGTGCCGGGAAACTTCACTTACTCTCCAGCGCCGGGCGAGGTGCTGCCTTCCGGCATGCACACCCTGAACGTCACCTTCACGCCTTCCGACAGCACCAACTGCACCACCGCCGAAGGCTCCGTGACCATCATGGTGCTGAAGGCGACGCCGGTCCTCAACTGGCCGTCTCCGGAGCCGATGACCTACGGAACTCCGCTCAGCGCCGCGCAGCTCAACGCCAATGCGTCGGTTTCGGGCACCTATGTCTACACCCCGGCCGAAGGTGTGGCGCTGGCGGTCGGCGAGCATACGCCCTCGGTGATCTTCACGCCCGACGACATCGCCAATTACATGCCCGCGCAAGCGGCCACGTCGCTCATCGTGGTGAAGGCGGCTCCGGAAATCACCTGGCATGGGCCCTCCCCCATTCCTCGAGGGACGGCACTCGGCGAAGCGCAGCTCAACGCTTCGGCGTCGATTCCCGGAAGATTCGCGTACTCGCCCGCGGCCGGCGAGAGGCTCGAGGCCGGCGCGCACACGCTCACCGTCACCTTCACGCCGGACGATACCTTCAATTACACCGCGGCGAGCGCTTCTGTGCCGCTCGAGGTCTATGAGACCGCGGCGACGGCGATCAGCTGGTGCAATCCTTCGATGATCGCCTACGGAACCCCGTTGAGCGAAGCCGAGTTAAATGCCTCGGCGTCGGCGCAGGGAACGCTGGTTTACGCTCCGCCCGCGGGCAACGTGCTCGCGCCGGGAACGCATACGCTCACGGTCAGGTTCACGCCGGCCGACGCGTGGAAAGATTCGCCGGCGGAGGCCAGCGTGGAGATCATTGTCGAATCGCTGCCCAACATCGATGAGTTGATTGCGGCGGCGTCATCGCCTCTTTCCCAATCAGGCAACACACGGACCAAGAGTTCCACACCCGCGGACCGGAATACTGGAAGCAGCGGCAGCGCTACCGCCGCCAAGGTTCAGCGCGAAACGCGTACATATAAAGGTGCTATCTACGAGAAGGGAGACGATGGACAATGGCATCTCCAACAAAAATAGCGCAAGAATTGCCGGATACCTTGCCCGAGGATTTCGGCGAATGGGACGGCGCAGGTTCGCCTTCGGGATCTCCGGCTGACATCGACGTTCTGGAACCTGCCCCCGGCACAGTGACTTCGCCCAGGGCGCCGGCGCGGCCCAGGGAACCGCAGGTGGCCGGCGGACACGCAGCGGATCTGCCGCGCAAGAGCTCGGCTTCCACGCCGGTGACGGTGCACGGAGACAACAAGGTCTATCAACAGCGGCTGAGGCCGGTTGTGGTTGACAGATCGCCCAGCCCGGCGACGCTGCGACCGGCGAATGCGCGTGCGCTGGAAGCGCCCTCCGCTCCGGCGCACCGGACCAACGGCGCTTCCCTCGAGCGCAAGCGGAACGCTCCGCTGGTGGCAGCCGTAGCCATGACGGAAGCCGATGAGGTCCTGTTCCATTCCTTCCGCAGCTCCGGCGTCGAAGTGGAAGAGAAGAAGAAGCCCGCGAACAAGAAGTGGATGATCGCAGCTTCGATCGCGGCTGCCTCCGTGGTGCTGTTGCTCGCCATCCTCATTCCTCTGCTCCATCATTCGTCGGCCACCGCGCCGAAACAGGCTGCGGATCAGACGCCCACGACGACGGAAATGCAGATGAGCGACTCCGATGTAAAGCCCTCCCCCTATCAAGCCACGCAGCCGGCTCAAGCAAAACCCGCGGCCTCTGCCAACACCCAGCAACAGCAGCAAGCGGCCGACGACTCGGCGTCCTCCGATGGCAGCGCGGCCGACTCTACTCCCGTGCAGTCGCAAATGATGAACGAGCAGTTGTCCACCCCATCGCGCATTCCGCAGGCCGATAAGGTGGCTTCAACCCAGGATGCCCCGCCGCCGCCGGAAATCGGCAGCATTCAAGGCCTGGGCGGCAACAGCGCGATGGGCAACGTTTTCAACTCGCAGGGGCTTAAGGTGAAGGCCGCTCCCCCGAGGATCGTCACCGTTTCATCCGGAGTGGCTGTGGGCATGCTGATTCAGAAGACCACGCCCATTTATCCGCAGATCGCGAAGACCGCGGGTGTTGCGGGCACGGTGGTGCTGGACGCAGTCATCTCCAAAAGCGGCGCTATCGAAGACCTGCACGTGGTAAGCGGACCGGTGATGTTGCGCAAAGCCGCCCTGGATGCCGTGCGCACCTGGCGCTATCGTCCATATAAGCTGAACAACGAGCCTACGGAAGTGCAGACGACCATCAACGTGATCTTCTCGCTTGCAAGCTGAGAAAGGCCGGCTCGCAGCCAACACTTGAGTGGCGCTTGCCTTGTTCCGGGC
>DATJRT010000259.1:0-7867 GCA_035504495.1 Occallatibacter sp. | reverse complement strand
CGGGATGAAACTGCAGAGCAAGGGCATTGCTTTCCAGCAGAAGCGCCTGGTTCTCATATTGATCCGTCCTCGCCAACTGTGTGCGCCTTCCGGCAGATCAAACGAGTCGCCGTGCCCGTGGAGGACCGCTACGCCCTCAGCTAGAAGCGGCGCAAACCACGCCGTCGCCGCATCGATGACTTCGATCGCAGGGCGACTTCGATCACAGAGCCCCGCGGACGCAGAACCGGCTGCAGGGAACCGAGGTTTTCGAAGGGAACATGGCTCAAAGCCACGGTCAATAATCCGTTTGCCGCCATGGGGATAGCATAACTCCCGGATGCAAGGTGTTTACTATACAGAATATCTGTTATCGGACACGACACTTCTAAATCGGCTCCTTCCTATTCCGGGCCCGATTTGGCCGTCCCGCCGCCGTACACTGGTCTGCGGAAGTCTGAAGCCGATGCGCACGGAAACCCCTCCGAGGTGAAACCCCATGAAACATTTCGCTCTCACGTTATCTTGCGTTCTCATCCTCTGCGCCTCTCTTGCCCATGCGCAATCCACCGCTGCGCCTATTCACGTCAGCTCATTTCCCGGCAGCGACATCGGTGCCAAGACTTTGAACGCCATGGCCACGTGTAATCCGAGCCCCAATGTTCCCTGCGTCCTGGTCCTCGATTCTCCGCTTGCCTCCACACCTGCCGGCGTTCTGCCCCCGCTTTGCCCGCAATGCTCCATCCAGGATCAGCGTTTCGTCGAACGCCCCGCCGGCACCGCGGGCAATCCGCCGACTCTGCTCCCGTCCGATACCTCCGTCCTCGACGCCCGGTATTTCGGCGCCGACCCCACTGGCACCCTTGACAGTACGGCCGCCCTCCTGCACGCAGCCACCGTTTCCTGCCTGCCCTCGCTCGAAGTCGAACCGGTGCTGCTTTCCCCGGGCCTCTACCGCATAGTCAACCTCGACCTGAGTCACCTCCGCTGCGCACCCTATTTTGAAACTCCCAATGACCAATCGGTTCAACTCGAGTACAACGGCACCGGAACTCCCGGCGACTACCTCATCAAGCTTCCTAACATGAGCTTCGACGGGTTCCGCGGCATCGCCTTTAATGGAGAAAATCCCACCACGGGGGCAATGGCCACCTACGGCATCTGGCTCACCGGGAGGGTCGACAACAACTTCTGGATCCAGCGCTCGCGCTTCGAGAGTTTTCTCAGCCACGCCATCTATCACACCGGCAACGGCTTTACCAATTGGCACATGGACCACGTGCGCTTCGACGGAGTGGGCGGATGCGGAGTGTACCTGACCGGCAACAACCACAGCGATGGCCAGCCCTTCAGCTTGACTGACTTCACCCTCGACAACCGCAGGCCTTACGACCGACTCGGCCGCAAATGGCTTGCCGACAATCACATCGGCAACGGAGTGAACTGGGGCGACGCGGTGGTCTGCGTCAACAACGGCACCAATCTTCTCCTCGACCTCGAGGACGCTCGCATCGAAGACAATGCGCCGCAGGTCGTTATCGGCAATAACGACAACGCCGCCCTGGTTCGCGAGTGGAATACGCGTCCAGACCAGGAGTTGACCGTAAACATCTACGATGTGATGACCGCGGACGTCATACCCGCCGGCTCCACAGTCGAGCCCGCGCTTGTGTCCAGCGCCGAGGGCCACGTTCGCTTGACCGTGCGCGGCAGCGAGTCGCTGAATGCGATCGCCTGCATCAAGGACGTCGCCACGCAGACCTACTACGGCGACCGATTCTGCTCTCAGGATGGGCTCTTCACCTGGGGCTATGACCGCCAGCAGGCGGGCGGCATCTCCATGGGCGCGGCCGGGACCATCCCCAACCGGATCGAGTCGATCAGCGACAGCGCCTTTCCCGGCAACTTTGCCCGCTTTCACCTGGGCGACCTTCTTCTTCGCCCCGACACCGAAGCCCGCCCCGGCATCGACGGGCCCGTGCGCTGGGTCACCGCTCCCCTCACCGGCGCCTGTGAAACCGCGCCGCACGTCATCGCGGCGGACGCCAGCGTGACTGCCGGCAACCCCTCCATCTCTTTCGGCCCCGGAACTTCCGTGGCCAAACTTGGGATTGTTCCCGGCGACAACATCACCGTCGGCGCTGCCGGCTCCGCGGACAAATTTCCTACCCAGGTCGCCTCTGTCTCCTACGCGGGCAACACCATTACGGTGAACCCGGCTCCGCAGTCGAGCCTCAGTCCGGCCCAGCTCGGATGGCTTGTGTGCACCGTCCATGAACTGCCGGGGGCGCAATCGGCCGCCGCTCCGCCCAAAACCGGTACCTGGGCCACCGGCGAGCGCGTCTGGAACACCAACATAGCCCCGGGCCAACCCACGTTTTGGGCCTGCGCAGCCGGCGGAACTCCCTGCAAGCAATGGATCAGCGGCCCGGCCTACGGACCTGCGGCGCCTTAACCCTCAACCCCAGGTAAACAATCACCAATCTGCGCCGGAATCACGGCAAAGGCGCGCTGTAAAGGCTCCCGGCGGGAACTTTCGTCCGGTCACTGCCTGAGCTATTGGTTCCAAGCCCGAGCTGCAAAACCGCGCGCCTTAATTCCGGATCTCGGCAAGCAGGCCTTCGACCTCGACCTTTTCTTCCGCTGTCAAGCCGAGCAGCGGCGATCGAGGCCGTCCCCCGTAGAAGCCATTGAAATCGCAGGCGTACTTCACTCCGGCAATCCCCAGCGAGCCAACAATCCGGTTGTTCGCTGCGGCAATTCGCTGCTGCTTTTCCGTTGCCAGCTTCCGGTCGTGATCCTTCCAAGCCAAATAGATTTCCTGGCAGACCTGGGGCGCGCAGGCCCCAAACGCCAGAATCGCCCCGCACGCGCCCGCTTCCAATGACGGAAGCACCACCGAGCCCGCTCCGCACAGCACCTGGAAGCCGACTTCCCTGCTCCGCGTCTTGTTGGGTGCCACGGCAGCCATCCCTCCGCCGCGCGCCTCGCCGCCTCCGCTCAGGTCTCCCGCGCGGACGAACGTCCCGTCCGGTACGGCCGCTTGCTTTAACATTCGCTCTGTAACTGCCTCAAAAATGGGCGTTACCGTCACCGTGCGTCGGGGCGCGTTCCGCGTCGCCTCAACTGTGGCCTCGATCCGCTCCACGCTGCCGCTTGAATCTTTGATTCCTATGATGCCCGGGTGCTCAGCCAGCTCCGCGATCACCTCAATCGGAATCTGGTACGGCACGCACTTGGGAATGTTGTAGAGCACCACCGGCAATGGCGAGTGGTCCGCCACGCTGCGAAAGTAGTTGAGAACCGCCGCCTTCGTAAGTTGTCCGGCGTAATAACTGGGCGGGCGCACCAGGATCGCGTCGTAACGGGATTCCGCCGCAGACTCGGCCAGCGCCACGGTTGCGCCCACGCTCTCGCGCCCCACCCCGGCAATCAGCACTTTTTCCGGCGCACTGGCTTCGGCGCTTGCCTGGAGCACGTCGCGCGCCTCTGCGTCATCCAGCATCACCGCCTCGCCGGTCGAACCCAAAACCACCATGCCGGCGAGCAGACTGCGTGAATAACGCGCCATATTCGCTTCAATCTTGCGGAAATAGATGCGCTCGTCGGGGTAAAACGGCGTGGTCACCGCTGCATAAACGCCTTCAATCAGCATGGCGCTATTCTAAGCACCTTCCGGCAATGTGCAAATCTCCGGCCAGTTGCGCGCAAGGGCCGACCGTCCACACTCCATTCGCAACGAAGGCAACCCGCGTTCCATTGCGCCCCGAAGACCGTAATTCTTTCGGCACTGTTTACTATCATTGTTCCACGCGGAACGCGAAATTATAGGAGTTTCGCCGGGTTTTTCCGAGCTTTCTCCTAAAAGTTCAACCAAAGCTGCAACCCCGATTCAAGAATTCTTAAGACCGCCTCACGATTCAGGACGACATTTCAGAGTATGCCCGCGCCTCGTGCAGCTGCTGCAGCGCGTATACCGTCGTCGCGTGCTTTTGCATGGCTGCAATCCCCTCCGCCGCGGCCTGCGCGGCTGCGATCGTGGTGATGGTCGGCACCCGCGCCAGCACCGCCGCCCGCCGGATGGCCTTCTCGTCGAAGAACGTGTCCTGGCCCCGTGGTGTGTTGATAATAAGCTGAATCCGCTCGCCTTTCACCAGGTCCACCACGTTGGGCCGGCCTTCCTTCACCTTAAACACCCGCTCCACAATCAGCCCGGCCCGCTCCAGCGCATTGGCCGTGCCCTCCGTGGCCACAATGCGGAAACCCAGGTGCACGTAGCGTCGCGCCACCTCCACGGCCGCCGGCTTGTCGTGATCGTTCACGCTGAAAAAGACCGTCCCGCTGGTCGGCAGCACCTGGCCGGCGGAAAGCTGCGCCTTGGCAAAAGCCTCGCCAAAATTCGCGGCTACGCCCATTACTTCGCCGGTCGACTTCATCTCCGGGCCCAGCACCGCGTCTACGCCGGCAAACTTGTTCCACGGAAACACCGGCGATTTGACGTAGAAATGGGCGCCCGTGCCCAGGTCCCTGCCCGCAGCCACCTGCTCCGGCAACAGTTCGCGCAGCTTTCGCCCGGTCATGAGCCGCGAGGCAATTTTCGCCAGCGGCACACCCGTAGCCTTCGAGACGTACGGCACCGTGCGCGAGGCGCGCGGGTTTACCTCGATCACGTACACATGGTCGCGCCCGTTGGCGTCCTTCTGAATGGCGAACTGCAGATTGGCCAGGCCCACAACCTTAAGAGAAAGCGCGAGCTTTCTGGTGTAAGTGCGCAGGGTTTCGAGAGTTGAGTCTGAGATACTCACCGCCGGCAGCACGCAGGATGAGTCGCCCGAGTGAATGCCCGCCTCCTCAATATGCTGCATGATGCCGGCGATGAGCACGTCTTCCGAGTCGCAGAGCGCGTCCACGTCCACTTCCACCGCGCTCTCGAGAAAATGGTCGATCAGCACCGGCCGCTCCTGCGAGTACTCGACCGCCTCGTGCATGTACTGCTCCACGCCCTTGGCGTCGTAGGCAATCACCATGGCTCGTCCGCCGAGCACGTAACTCGGCCGCACCAGCACCGGGTAGCCGATGCGCTCGCCCACCGCCAGCGCCTCTTCCACGCTCGTCGCCGTTCCCCCGCGCGGCTGCGGAATCCCCAGCTCCTCGAGCAGCTTGCCGAATTGTTTCCGGTCCTCGGCCAGATCAATTGATTCCGGCGAAGTGCCGATGATAGGCACGCCCGTCGCGCGCAGACGCTGGGCCAGGTTGAGCGGCGTTTGCCCGCCAAACTGGACGATCACACCGATCTCCGCGCCCGACTGCGCCTCGTGGTTGTAGACCGCGAGCACGTCCTCGAGGGTAAGCGGCTCAAAGTAAAGACGGTCGCTGGTGTCGTAGTCGGTCGAAACTGTCTCCGGATTGCAGTTCACCATGATGGTCTCGTACCCATCTTCCCGGAGCGCGAATGCGGCATGGCAGCAGCAGTAATCGAACTCGATGCCCTGCCCAATCCGGTTCGGTCCCGAGCCGAGAATGATGATCTTCGGCTTCGAGGTCGGCGGCGCTTCATCTTCTTCGTCGTAGGTTGAGTAGAGATAAGGCGTCATCGACTCAAACTCCGCCGCGCAGGTGTCCACCAGCTTGAAGACCGGCCGGATGCCGTGTCCCTCGCGCAGTTCCCTCACCCGCCGCACGCCTTCGTGCCCTGACAGGCTCCACTCGGTTGCGATCCGCTCGTCGCTCAACCCCAGCCGCTTCAGCCGCCGCAACTGTTCGGGCGCCATCGCTTCCGGTGTCGTCTTCGCAATCTCCATCTGCGCCAGCGTGATCTCGCGGACCTGGTGCAGAAACCACGGGTCCATCCCCGTGAGCCGCGCCACTTCGCGCACCGTCATCCCGCGCTCGAAGGCAAACCTCAGATAGCCCAGCCGCTCCGGACGCGGCGTGACCAGCATCTGTGTCAGACGCCGTGGCTCCAGCACCTCCGCCCCGGTCTTCTTGCCCGTCTCCAGGGCGCGCCAGGCCTTCATCAGCGCTTCTTTGAAGGTGCGGCCCATGGCCATCACCTCGCCCACCGACTTCATCTGTGGGCCCAGCGTATCGTCGGCTCCGGGAAACTTCTCGAACTGCCACTTGGGGATCTTGACGACTACATAATCGATCGTGGGCTCAAAGCAGGCTGGCGTCTTGCGTGTAATGTCGTTGGGAATCTCGTCCAGCGTGTAGCCCACAGCCAGTTTGGCCGCAATTTTCGCGATGGGAAACCCGGTCGCCTTGGACGCGAGGGCAGAAGAGCGCGAGACGCGCGGGTTCATCTCGATCACCACCATGCGTCCGTCCACGGGATTGACGGCAAACTGCACGTTCGATCCGCCCGTCTCCACGCCGATCTCGCGCATCACTGCGATGGCCGCATCGCGCATCCTCTGGTACTCGCGATCGGTGAGCGTCTGCGCCGGCGCCACCGTAATCGAGTCGCCGGTGTGCACGCCCATGGGATCGAAATTCTCAATCGAGCAGATAATAATCACGTTATCCGCCAGGTCGCGCATCACTTCGAGCTCGAACTCCTTCCAGCCCAGAATGCTCTCTTCGATCAGGCACTCGTGCACGGGCGAAAGATCGAGACCGCGCGCCAGGATCTCCATCAGCTCTTCGCGGTTGTAGGCGATGCCGCCGCCTGAGCCGCCCAGGGTGAAACTGGGCCGGATCAGCACCGGAAAGCCGAGCTTGCCGGCAAAGTCCAACCCGTCCCGCAAATTATTCACCAGCGCCGACTTCGCCACCTCCAGGCCGATGCGGATCATCGCGTCCTTGAACAGCAGCCGGTCCTCGGCCTTCTTGATCGCCTCAAGCTTGGCGCCGATCAACTCCACGTTGTAGCGCTCGAGAACGCCGGCGTCGGCCAGGTCCACGGCGAGATTCAGCGCCGTCTGCCCGCCCACCGTCGGCAAGAGCGCAAATTTGCCCGAGTCCGGGCTTGCCGAGAGCATCTCCGCCTCCAGGCGGATGATCTCTTCGACATATTCCCGCGTCAGCGGCTCAATATAGGTGCGGTCGGCCAGCTCGGGATCGGTCATAATGGTGGCCGGATTCGAGTTCACCAGCACCACTTCATAGCCCTCCTGTTTCAGGGCCTTGCAGGCCTGCGTGCCGGAGTAGTCAAACTCGGCCGACTGGCCGATCACAATTGGCCCCGAGCCGATCACCAGGATCTTCTGAATGTCATTTCTGCGTGGCATCTTTCTCTCGAATTCCTAGCGCTTATTTTCTTGAATCGCCTTCTCAAGCTGTCTACGGCTCGTCGAGATAAAAGTGCACGCGTCCGTAGTCGCCCCAACGTCTAAGATCATCCACAAGTGCGTCGGCTTCAGCACTCGAACCAAATCACTTCCCACGTCGATTCGCGCGAACCCGGGGGCAAAATTGCGGGCGCTCACATCCAGATCGTAGGTTCCGGGGGATGTTGCGATCAAGAATCCGCCCATACGGCCTGTCTTTGCGCCGGAGACGACTTTGTCGCCTTTCTTCAACGTGACATCGGCGCCCGATATAGGCACGCCTGACTTATCAAATACCGCTCCCTGCGCATGCAAAACTGAGGTCCTCGGATAAACGCACTGGGCCCTGCAGATCCAGGCAAACTCGGCGACGAGCGCAAAGAACATCAAGAGGCCAATGGGATGCCTAAACTCCAAAAAACAGCGGAGCCGAAAGCCCCGCTTCTTTGAAATACCGATCCTTCTGCGCGCCGCCCCGCTCATCCCTTCCACTCCTCCATCATCTGCCGGAAATCCCGGAACAGATAGTGCGAGTCGTGCGGGCCGGGCGCGGCCTCCGGGTGGTATTGCACGCTGAAAAGCGGCAGCGTCTTGTGCCGTAACCCCTCCAGAGTCTGGTC
>DATJRT010000258.1:0-5528 GCA_035504495.1 Occallatibacter sp. | reverse complement strand
CGGCGCCGATGGCCAGTGCGGCAAAGTCGGTCACCGCCCACTCCCAGCGGTTTTCTCCGATCAGAGCAATGCGGTCGCCCCTTTTGGCTCCCCAGGAAAGAAATGCCTTCGCGAGCGCCCTTACCCGTTGATAGATTTGATCGGATGAAATCGCCTGCCAATGGCCGAATTCATCCTGCCAAAGCACCGCTCGCGGCTGGCCGGCCGCGGCCACGCGGAGAAACAGGTCGTTCACGGTGGCAATGGGAGGGGTGTTCATTCGTTTCAGATGGAGCGGCGTGCCCGCGAGGCGAACTGCAGCCATTCGGCAGTGTACCAGCGCGGCGCGGCTAACTGGCGCGAGCAGCCGGCCAGCAAAGGAATTCGACGGGGCAACACACGGCTTTCGAAGGGGAAGAGTCGCCTGAGGAAATACGCGGGTTAAACCCGAATGTCACTGCGCGGAGGTACCCAAGTTTGCAAGAAAACCCTCAAATTCGATCTCCGGTAAACCCATTCCGGAGGTACACTGGTCGAACAAAAGAAAACCAAAACCAGAACCACCGTTAACTGTTTGCTTGTACCATGCCTGATTTCACCCCGGTTTTGCAGCCAACTGAACCTGACGAATCGCTGCTCGACAGGCTGGCGCTCATCGAGCGCGTCACGCTGGTCGCGGCTATTGCGTTCTTTGCCTTAAATTTGACGGGGCGGTTGTTGGTTCTGCTGAGTTTAGGGTTCGCCTCCGGCCGCCATCTGATGTCCGCCGGAACCGCGTCGGCAGCGCTCGTCAGCGCGCTCAGCCTGCATTTATCCGGCCCGCGATTTTCGAGGCGCGTTCAACGGCTGGCGGTGTTGCTTGCTGCCGCAGTCGCGGTGGTTTGCGCGGCGATCGCCTGCGTCTATGCCTTCTATCTTTCGCCGGAGGCCCAGGGCTCCGGCGGAGCCGCGTCCATGCATTTCGAGACTGCCGCTGTCTTCGCCATCCTGGGAGCGGCATTGATCTTCATTCGAGCCCAAAAGCGCCTGGCGGTGATGACCGCCGATTTCCTAACCTTTTTCCTGGTCCTGTTCGTCCTCATCCTGATCTCAGGGCGCCTTATTGCGGCTCTGGGCATCTTTGGCCCAACCACGGCGCCGTCCGCCCCATGGTCCACCCTGGTCGGGCTTGCGGTTCTCACCTCGATGGCCTTCCTGCGCCGGGCTGAAAATGGCGTTTACTCCATCCTTCTGGGGCGCGGCATCGGCAGCAACATTGCGCGCGGACTTACCCCGCTTCTGTTCGCGCTCCCCTATGTGCGCGAGTGCATGCGGGCGCGCTTTTTCAGCATCCACAGGATGCCGCCGCATTACACCACCGCCATTCTCGCCTCCACCGCGGTCATGCTTTCCTTTGCGCTGCTGCTGTTTCTGGCCTGGCGCATCAATCACATGGAGGTCGAGATCCACGATCTCTCGTTGCGCGATGCTCTCACCGATCTCTACAACATTCGCGGCTTTCAGCTCCTGGCCGAACAGGCGCTGCGCATGGCGCGCCGCGCCCACCTTCCTTTCTCCGTGCTCTATATCGATCTCGACGATCTGAAGCGGGTCAATGACACCTATGGGCATCAGGCAGGCTCGGCTCTTCTCATCGAGACCGGTAAAATCCTTAAGTCGTCTTTCCGCGAGACCGACGTAGTGGGGCGCATCGGCGGGGACGAATTCGTCGTCGCCGGCCAGTTCAATGCATCCGGAATCTCCCTCGCCGCGCAGCGCATCGGCGAATGCGCGACCCGGCGCAATGCAGAAAGCGACTCGCCTTACCAGCTGAGCCTCAGCATTGGCAGCGTGACCACCGATGCCGGCCCGCAGCAGAATCTCGACGAGCTGCTGGGGATTGCCGACCGGGCCATGTACGAGGAGAAGCGCCGCAAGAAGCTTCCCGTGGCCAGGTAACGGCAGGACCCGGCCCAGAGCGCCGCAAACGGGTCGCGCGGCGCCTGCGCGCGCAAGGCCGGCGCCCACCCGATTTTTTTCCTTGCATACTTATTCAGCTCAGTTGTATATTTATTCAGGGGCGGCTTCTGCTTCGCGGACCGCCTTTTTGCTTTGCCTCAAAAACGGGAATCGCACGTGAAGAATCAGCGCCTCGACGCAATCCGGGATCTGCTCTCGAGCTCGCTCGTCGCCAGCCAGGACGAGCTGCGCCGCAAGCTGCGCCGCCGCGGAATTCACGTCACCCAGGCGACGCTTTCCCGCGACATCCACGAGTTGCGGCTCTCGAAGGGACCGGGCGGCTATGCGCTGCCGAACGGCTCGAATGGCCACGGCGCCGCCGCTCCCTCAGAGGCTGAAGAGGACACGCCGCCTTCGGTGGACGAGATGCTGAACAGCTTCGGCCTGCGCGTGCGGCAGGCAATGAATCAAGTAGTGGTAAGCACTGTGCTCGGCGGCGCGCAGCCGGTGGCTGCGGCCCTCGATCGCGCAGGCTGGCCGGAGGTGGTGGGCACCATTGCCGGCGACGATACGGTGCTGGTGATCTGCCCCGATGCGCGGCGCGCAGGCGAGGTGGAAGGAAAGATAAGGGTACGGCTGGAGTCATGACGGAGAGCACACAAACCGCGGTTGTGGGCGTCACCGGCTACGCCGGCGCGGAGCTCGCGCGACTGCTCCTCCGGCATCCGCGGCTGGGCGGCAAGCCGCCCGTCTTCGTCGCGCGCGGAGAAGGCAGAGAGCTTTCTAACGGCGGCATTCCACTCATCGAAGTCCATCCGCAACTGGCCGACAACAACGGCGCAGGCAATCTGCGCATGGAGGCATTCTCCTGGGAGCTGCTCGCCGAGCGCGGCGTTGAAGTTCTTTTTCTCGCTACACCGCATGAGCAGTCACGCGAGTGGGCGCCGATAGCCCTCAACCGCGGACTGCGTGTGATCGATCTGAGCGGCGCTTGGCGCCTCCATCAGCCATCGAATCGCGCCGTTTACGCGTTTCCGGACGAAGGTTCGGAACAGGCCCGGGCCACGCAGGCGCAGGCGGTCTACGGCATGCCGGAGCTGCACCGCGGGCGGATTGCCGGGGCGCGGCTGGTTGCCAATCCTGGCTGCTTTTCGACGTCCGTCATTCTGGCGCTGAAGCCGCTCACGGCGGCCGCATTGCTCGATCTCAACCACGGCATCGTGGCCGACTCAAAGAGCGGCGTCAGCGGCGCCGGCAGAGCGCCCACGCCGCGAACGCACTTTATGTACGCCGCGGACAATCTTTCGGCCTATGGCGTCTTCAGCCATCGGCACACGGGCGAACTGCTGGAGCAGATCGGCGTCGGCGCAGGCGAGATCGTCTTCACGCCGCATCTTCTGCCCATTCCGCGCGGAATTCTGTCCACAATTTATGTCCGCTTCAAGCAGGCGCAGACGCGCGACGCGCTCGCGCAGGTGTATCGCAACTTCTATGCGTCATGCCCGATGGTGCGTTTCCATGAGAAGTCGCTTCCGCAAATTCAACACGTGCTGCACACCAACTATGCCGACATCGGTTTCGAGCTCGACGCCAGCGGCGAGCGCGCCGTGATCGTCAGTTGCCTTGACAATTTGCTCAAAGGGGCGGCCGGCCAGGCCGTGCAGAACCTGAACGTCGTGCTCGGATGGCCTGAGGCCGAAGGCCTCACATGAACATCGCCACGGAGGGTCCCGCATGAAGTTTGTCGTCAAGTTGGGTGGGGCCGGCCTCGAAACTCCGCTGCTCCTCGAGGGTTGCGTTCGCGCCATCACGGAATTGGTGCGCGACGGCAATCAGGTGGCCGTGGTGCATGGCGGCGGCGCGCAGTTGACGCGCACGCTGAAAGACCTGGGCAAGACGAGCGAGTTCATCAACGGCCTGCGCGTCACCGACGCCGAGACGCGCGACGTGGCCCTGATGGTCCTCGCCGGGCGCGTAAATAAGACTCTGGTGGCCGCCCTGAGCGCGCACGGCCAGCCGGCGGTGGGGCTCTCCGGCGGCGACGGGCTGCTTTTCCGCGCGCGCAAGAAGCGCACGGCGCCCGATCTCGGCTACGTGGGCGAGATCGCGGCCAGCGATCCGCGCTGGATCGAGGCCATCTGGCAGTTAAGCGGCGTGCCGGTGCTCTCTTCCATGGCCTTGGGCTTCGACGGCGAGTACTACAACATCAATGCCGATGAGATGGCCGCTGCCTGCTCGATTGCCTGCCACGCCGACGCGCTTGTCTTTCTTACCGACGTGCCCGGGGTCAAAGACGCAAACGGCGAGGTGCTGCGCTGGCTTTCGATCGACCAGATTGCGGAGATGGCCAAGTGCGCCGTGATCTCCGGGGGCATGCTGCCCAAGCTCGGAGCCTGCCGCGAAGCGCTGCTGAACGGCGTGAAGCGCGTGCGCATTCTTCCCGCCGAGGCCGCGGGCTCGTTGCCTGACCTGTGCCGCTCGCGCGTGGCGCACGGGACGGAAGTGATGGTGGCCTGATGTTGAATCGCCGGGAGGAGAGACGGAATTGACGAAACTGGACCAGATTCGCGCCGCGGAATCGCGGCTGCTGCTTTCCACCTACGAAAGGAACCCTATCCTCTTCGTAAGAGGCGAGGGCGTCCACATCCTCGACGAGCACGGCGACCGCTATCTCGATCTGCTGAGCGGCATCGGCGTGAATGCGCTCGGTTACAGCCATCCCGTGATCGAAGAGGCCATCGCAAGGCAGAGCCGGCGGCTCATCCACACGTCGAACCTGTTCTATCACGAGGGCCAGGCCGAGCTTGCGCTTCGGCTCACGGAGTGCACCGGCCTCGACCGCGCGTTTTTCTCGAACACCGGAACGGAGGCCTGGGAAGGCGCGCTGAAACTGGCGCGCGCTTTCGCCGGGCTCAGGCGCAGCGAAGGCGTGAATATTGGCACCAAGTTCCTCGCCCTCGAGCAGAGTTTTCACGGCCGCACCTTCGGCTCCATGTCGACCACGCACAAGGCCAAGTACCGCGAGCCGTTTGCGCCCAACCTGCCCGGCGTGGATTTCGTGCGCTTCAACGATGTGGACGATCTGCGCGCAAAGTTTTCGAGCGAAGTCTGCGCCATCCTGGTCGAAGCCATCCAGGGCGAGGGCGGCATCCGGCCGCTTACGCAGGAGTTCTTCGAAGAAGCGCGGAAACTCACCGCTTCGACCGGCGCGCTGCTCATCGTGGACGAGATCCAGGCGGGCATGGGCCGCACCGGCAAGTGGTGCGCTTACCAGCATTACGGCATTCTGCCGGACATTGCCACGTTGGCCAAGCCGCTTGCCGGAGGCATTCCGCTTGGGGCCGTCCTGTGCACGGAGCAAGTGGCGCGCGCCATCCACGCCGGCATGCACGGCACCACATTCGGCGGAGGGCCGCTGGCGTGCGCGGTCGCCATCGCCGTGATTGACTTTATGGAGAAGGAAAACCTGCTGGCGCACGCAAGCGAATTAGGCGATTACTTTCAGCGGCAATTGCGCTCGCTCGCCCGGCGCCACGAGGCGATTGTCGACGTGCGCGGCAAGGGGCTCATGCTTGCCGCCGAAGTCGATTCCGCCGAGCTGGCCAAGCTGA
>DATJRT010000257.1:0-4940 GCA_035504495.1 Occallatibacter sp. | reverse complement strand
GCACGGCCGTCAAATCGCGCACCAGGATGTGCGCGGCGGCGAGCGTCTCCAGCGGATGCGAAAATGTGGTGGCAATCACGGTGCATCCCGCCGCGCGGCCCGCCTGCGCGCCCGAGGCCGAATCCTCAAAGACGACGCACGCCTCCGGCTTCATGCCCAGCAGCGCCGCACCGGCCAGAAACGGCTCCGGGTGGGGCTTGCCGCGGGTGACGCGATTCGCCGTGACCAGGCGCGCCGGCACAGGAATGGCGCCGGCAGCCAGACGCAGCCGCGCCAGCCGCTCGGTGGCGCTGGTCACCACGGTCCAGCGTCCGGCGGGCAATGCCGCCAGCAGCTCCGGCACTCCCGGCAGCACCGTCAGCCCGTCGTTGTCGGCCACTTCCAGATCCTCGATTACCTTCAGCTCGGCCTCGCTGTCGAGATCGGGCCGCAATAGCGCCACGGTCTCGATGGCGCGCCGTCCATGGGCCAGGCGCAGCGTGTCTTCGGATTCAAGACCGCGCATGCGCGCCCACGCCGCCCAGCTCCGCTCCACCGAGCCCAGCGAAGAGATGAGAATGCCGTCCATGTCGAAGAGAATGCCCCGGCAGCGGACGAGAACAGGAGAAGTCTTCATCGCGTCAATGCTTCGGGCGGGGCGCGTCGACGCCATCGGCCGCGGCGCCGGGATTGACGCCGGCTGCGGATGCGTTCCCGCGCTCGCGCGTGGCTTTGCCGGCGGTGAACCTGGCCGCGGGCGGATCGCCAAAGGCGACGCTTCCGCGGATGGGCTGGCTGCGCCCTCCGGCTTCGACCGCGCTCTCACTCAGGGTGATGGCATCATCGCCGATGGCCGCATCGGCAGTCCACAGATCGAAGCGCCTGAGCGGCGACGCCGTGGCCGCGCGGGCCGGGTCGGCCCCGCTTCTGAGCGACACCGCGCCGTGACGCCACTCGATGTGCAATTTGCCCGTCGCCGAGCCGGCCAGATCGCGGTCAGTGTAGCCCGCAAGCTTCACCTCGCCCTGCGCCTTCAGCGTTCCTCCCGACCAAGTCTGGCCGAGCAGCCGGCCCACGGCTTGCGCATTCGCGCCGCTGAGCCGGCAATCGAGCGTGTACGCCGGCTTGTCTTCCTCGCTCGCGGCCCGCTCGAAGTCGCCCGAGCCCTCGAGTTTTCCGCCGAGCAATCCGGCCTGGAGGCGGGTTATCTCCGCGCCCGTCTGCTTCAACTGCAAATCGGCTTGCGGCTGCTTGAGCGTGACCGGTCCCAGCACCAGCGAGTCGGCGCTCACGCTGCCCTCAAGCCGCGGCCACGGCGGGGCCGACTCGGGATGCAGCCTCTCGATCAAATCCGAGAGCAGCGTGGCTTTTTCCCGCACGCCCAGGATCGCCGTCTCCAGCGTGGAGGCATCCAGGCTGGCGAAATGCATTGTGAACTGCGGCGGGCAACCGTCGGGGTCCGCGCAGAGAACGGGCACGCTCAGGCTGGCCGTGCCTTTTACCGGCCCGTAGGCAAAGTCGACCGGGTCCCAGCGGAAGACGCCATTGCCCAGGTGCAGCGTGGCCTGGGTGATCTCAACGCCGTGCGCGAGAAAATCGGCCTTCCAGTCGACATCGTGGACGGTCACGGTTCCGCTCAGGTTGCCGGCCAGCGCGCCATCGGCTGCCGGCGCCGCCGCGCCGTCGCCGACGGCCGCGGTTTCAATGACGACCGCCGGGGCGGGCAGCCACGCGCCTTGGGCGTGCAGATCGAGCGCCAGCGGATCGCCCGCCATCGCATCCAGTCCCGCCGGCGCGGCCACGCCCGCCGCGCGCAAGAACTCGCGCGCCCGCGGCAAATTGGCCGGCCCGCGGAGAGCGATCTGGTAGCCTTCCAGCGTCAGCCGCAACTCAGCCACGAGCGGCGCCGTTCCTCCGGCCGGCAGAGTGGCCTTGCCCACAAGCGCACCGGCGGAGTCTTTCGCCTGGCTGGGCTCGAGCACAATTTTCGGAATCTGAATGGGCCGGCTCAAGCCCGCGCCGCTGAGGGTGAAATCGTCGACCGTCAGCGACCCGGACAATGATGCGGCCGGCGATGAGGCTGGCGATGAGGCCGGCGATGAGGCCGGGAGCCGGGGGCGGGATCCGGCTGGAGGGCCTTGCGCCGGCTGCGCGGCCTTGCGCGCGTGTCCCCGGGCGGGGGTTTGCGCCGACTCGTCCGCGGGCGCAAAGGCAAGGTTGCCGCTCACGGCGCCGCCGGCTTCGAGGTCTTCGGGCAGGTCACTGCGCAGGGTGCGCAGCGCCTCCAGTCCCGCGGCCACGGGAATCTGATTGAGCTCGACGGAGAGCCGTGGCGGCCGGCTCTCATGGGGCATTGCGCCGGTTACATGAATGCTCCCGTCGCCCAGGGGCGAGTCGCACACGAGGTCTTCAAGCGCACGCTGCGAGTAGTGGTAGACAAAGCCGCAGTTGGCGTCGAAGTCCATCGGCTCGGCGGGCGCGAACTCCGCGCGATGCACGCCGGTGGCCTGCAGCCGCGTGCGCACCTGCGCCGCATTGGCGGTGCCGTCCACATGCACTTCGCCGGTGAGGTCGCCGCGCCATCCGGGATCGGAGCCGGTGAGCAGCCGCGCCAGCTGCCCCAGTTGGGCCTCGCGCCAGTCGAGATCGACGTGAATGGGCATTTCTCTCAGCGCGGGAGCGCGGCCCACGCTGGCCTCGAGCCGCACCTCGCCCGTGTCTTCCTGATACAGGCTTACATCGGTGCGCGCGGGCTGGCCGCGCAGCCGGATGTGCCACTCGCCGGGGCTCTCCTGCCACAATTCGAAATCCGTATTAATGAGCGAAAACGGCAGCTTCTCTGCGCCGTTTTTTATGTTGATCCGCGAGTTGGTGGCTTCAAGATAGGGCAGCCTTGCCGCTCGCCGCGCCTCCGCGCTGTTCTCTGCCGAGCCCGCCTTCACCGCCGCGGTGCGGAACAGCGGATCGAGGTTCCACTTGCCCGGCCCGCTGTGCACCAGGTTCAGGCTGGCATTGTCCACGCTGATGGTGCCGATCTCCAGCCTTCCCCGCCACAGGGGCAGGAAGCGGATGGACGCCGTCACAGTGCTGGCATGGAGCACCGGTTCCGCGCCGTATGCCGGGTCTTCGGCCACGCTCAGATCGCTCAGCTCAAAGGCCGGCCACGGCAGCAGCCGCATTTCTACAGAAGAAAGTTCGACCGGCCTTCCCAGCGATGCGGCGATCAGCCGCGCAATGCGGCTCTTATACCGGTTCAGGCTCACCATCTGCGGCCCCACGAACACGGCGATGAGGAGCGCGGCCGCGGCGAGCACAAGCCAAAGACGCCGACGCCCGCCGCGGCGACCCGCGGGATGCCCGGCGCCGGGGCGCCCGAGATGGACATCCTCCGTCATGACTTTTCCAGCTTTGTCTATTCCAGCTCTTAGCGGATTCTGTGGAACGTCCGGCTCCAGCGCGTGTCGCTGAAGAAGTGCAGCGCCACATGCGCCATCCACGCCAGCCGCTCGCCCAGCCCGGTCTGATCCAGATCACCCTCCGTGGCCCGGAACGACCAATAATTGAACAGCGGCCGTCCCACGATGTTCGCCCTGGGCACAAAGCCCCAATAGCGCGAATCGAGGCTGTCGTGGCGGTTGTCGCCCATCATGAAATACATCCCCGGCGGGACCACGAGATTGCCGTCGACGATATATTTCGGCGCATTGAGCGCCCAGCTCTCGGTTTCGGCCCCGCTCGGATCCTGGGCGGGGGGAATCGACGGGAACTCGTCGAGATACTCCTGTTCCATCGGCAATCCGGGGTCGCTTAATCCGTCTTTGGGCGGGCTCTGGGCCACGCCGTTGATGATGACGATCCCGTTATGCAGATGAATGCGATCGCCGGGCACGCCGATGAGCCGCTTGACCAGGAAGAAATATTGCGGCTTGCCTTCGGCATCGGGCTGCGGCTCGGGGGAGGGCTTGATGAACACCACCACGTCGCCGCGCTGCGGCTCGCGGTACCTCATCAAAGGCATCCATTTCGCCGGCGGCGCCAGGTTGATGCGGTCCACCAGCAGGTGGTCGCCAACGAGCAGGGTGTTCTTCATCGATCCGGAGGGAATGACGAAGTTCTGCGCCAGAAAGGTAAGAATGAACAGGCCCACCACCAGCACCCCACAGATGCTGGCGGCCGCTTCGAACGGCGTCTCTTCCACCCCGTCTTCCACGCCGCGTGCCGCCTTGTCCCCGGGCGTCTTTTCCCCCGACGCCTTTTCCCTTGAGGCTCGGCCCTGCTGCGCCCGGGCCGGCTCTGTGGACACTGGCGCCTTTTTTGTCGTCATCCTGTCGCTCGTGTGCGGAATCTCCGGCTCTCTCTCCGCGTCTTCCAGCTCAGTGCACAACGCGGAAGATGCGGCTCCAGCGGGCGAAACCCCTGAGCCGTTGCGAGAGATCCCTTTCGTGTCCGAGTCTATCATCCGCGGCTTGCTCGACATCGGTGCTGGAAGGCCGGCGCACGGAAAAGTAGATCACCAGCGGCCGCGCCACAATGGCCTGCCGGGGCACGAAACCCCAGTAACGCGAGTCGCTGGAGTGGTTGCGGTTGTCGCCGAGCACGAAGTACTCTCCGGGCGGCACCACCAGCGCGCCGTTTTCAGTGAGGCTCTGCATCTGCCGCCACCAGTCGGGATCGATCTGCGGATCGGCGTAGATCCTGGGGGGAAAATTGTCGCGGAAGCCGCTGGGCGGGGCCGGCTCGAAGGCCGCGTAGGGTTCGTCGAGCGGCGCGCCGTCGATATAGACCTTGCCGTCCTGGATGCGCAGCCGGTCGCCGGGTAAGCCGACCACGCGCTTGATGAGCAGCGGCGGATTGGGATGATGGAAGACGACAATGTCTCCCCGCTGCACCGGCCGGTAGGGCAGCAGCCAGCGCGTCCAGCGTCCCGCGGGCGCGTAGACCTGCTTGTTGAAGAGCAGAAA
>DATJRT010000256.1:0-21521 GCA_035504495.1 Occallatibacter sp. | reverse complement strand
TCCCGGAGACGGCGCACTCGAAGCGCACCGGCGTAAGGCCGCTGCCGGCGTGGCTGCCGTCGCAGAAGGGCTGGCTCGCGCTGCGGCCGCAGGCGCACCAGAGGTAGGTCTTGCCTGCCTCGAGCTCCACTTCGTAGGGACCGCGCTGCGCAATAACCGGGACGGCGGGGATCGGGGCTATGGACGGGCCGGTCGGCGGCTCTGGCATGCGGACTTTTCCTCCGATGAAACCTTCCGGAAGTGCCGAAACCAATGTACATCAAAAATGAACATAGGTTTTCCTTCGATTGGCGCGAAGACGGTTTTACACTCCCGGCAGGTTGTACAATCCCAACATGAACCCCTGGAACCGGGCATTTATAGCCGAATCGGTTCCGGATCGTCTAAAGCTTTCAGTGAGACTATGACGGCCACACGAGAAAAATCCGAGCTGCGCAAGCTGCCCATGATGCCCATTCGCGATATGGTCATCTTCCCTTACATGATGACCCCGTTCGTGGTGGGGCGCGAGTCCAGCGTGCGCGCGCTTGAGGAGGCGCTGAACGGCGACCGGAAGATTTTTCTCGCCACGCAGCACGACGCCTCCATCGACGAGCCCAAGGCGAAGGATATTTACCAGGTTGGCTCGATCTGCAATATCGTGCAGAGCGTGAAGGCGCCGGACGGCAATATCAAGGTCCTTGTCGAAGGCGTGGAGCGCGCCAAGACCGTGGACGTGAGCGACCGCGACGGATTCTTCGTGGCCTCGGTGCGCACCGGCAAATCGCAGTTCGAGATGTCGCCGGCGGCTGAGCAGCTGATGCAGCGCGTGACCTCGCTCTTCGAGCAGTACGTGAAGCTGCAGCAGTCGCTCAACTATGAGACCATCATCGCCACGGTGCGCATGGACGAGCCGGCCAAGCTCTCGGACGTGATTGCGGCCAATCTGGTGATCGGGATCGAGGAGAAGCAGGAGCTGCTGGCCATCTTTGACCCGGCGGCGCGGCTGGCGCGCGTGGCCGACGTGCTGGACGTGGAGATTGAGAAGCTCGATCTTGACCGCAATATCCAGTCGCGGGTGAAGCGGCAGATGGAGCGGGCGCAGAAAGAGTATTACCTGAACGAGAAGATCAAGGCCATCCAGAAAGAGCTGGGCCGCGGCGAAAAGAGCGAATTCGACGAGCTGCGCAAAAAGATTGAAGCTGCGGGCATGCCCAAGGAAGTTCTGGACAAGGCGGTGCAGGAGCTCAAGAAGCTGGAAGCCATGCCGCCGATGTCTGCCGAGTCGACGGTGAGCCGCAATTACATTGACTGGCTGCTGGCGGTGCCGTGGAAGAAGCGCTCGAAGGAGACGCGGTCGATCGATTACGCGGAGAAGGTGCTGAACGGCGACCACTATGGCCTGGAAAAAATCAAGGATCGCATCCTCGAATTTTTGGCCGTGCGGCAACTGGTGAAGAACCCCAAGGGATCTATCCTGTGCTTTGTGGGGCCTCCGGGCGTGGGCAAAACTTCACTGGGGATGTCGATCGCGAAGGCGACAGGGCGCAAGTTCGTGCGGCTCTCGCTGGGCGGCGTGCGCGACGAGGCGGAAATTCGCGGGCACCGGCGGACCTACATCGGGGCCATGCCGGGGCAGATCATCCAGCACATGAAGCGCGCGGGCACCAAGAACCCGGTGTTCCTGCTGGACGAGGTGGATAAGATTTCTTCGGACTTCCGCGGCGATCCGGCGTCGGCGCTTCTGGAGGTGCTTGATCCGGAGCAGAACACGACCTTCCAGGATCACTATCTCGACGTGGACTACGATCTGTCGCAGGTTTTATTCGTCGCCACGGCGAACGTGCTGCATACCATTCCGCCGGCGCTGCAGGATCGCATGGAAGTCTTGAGACTGCAGGGGTACACGGAGCAGGAGAAGCTCGAGATTGCCAAGCAGTACCTGGTGAAGAAGCAGCGCGAGCAGACGGGGCTGAGTGAGAAGAACATCACGTTCAAGGACGAAGCGATTCTGGAGATCATCCGCGGCTACACGCGCGAGGCGGGCGTGCGGAATCTGGAGCGCGAGATGGGCAACGTTTGCCGCAAAGTGGCGCGCAAGGTGGTGAAGGCGGGCGCCAAGCACAAAGAAGAGCTGACGGGGGCGAACGTGGGCGAGTTTCTGGGCGTGGCCAAGTTCCGCGACCTGGAAGCGCACGAGAAGAGCGAGATCGGTCTGGTGACGGGCCTGGCGTGGACGGAAGCGGGCGGAAGCATTTTGACCACCGAGGTGCAGGTGCTGGACGGCAAGGGCAAGCTCACCATCACGGGGCAATTGGGCGACGTGATGCAGGAGTCGGCGCAGGCGGCGCTCGCGTATATCCGCAGCAAGGCGCAGATGCTGGGATTGACGCGCGAGTTCTACCGCAACATGGACCTGCACCTGCACGTACCCGAGGGCGCGATTCCCAAGGATGGGCCGTCGGCCGGCATCACCATGGCCACCGCTCTCGCCAGCGCTCTGGCCAAGATTCCGGTGCGGCGCGACGTGGCCATGACCGGCGAGATCACGCTGCGGGGCAAGGTGCTGCCCATCGGGGGCCTGAAAGAAAAACTGCTGGCTGCGCTGCGCGCCGGCATCTTCGAGGCGATCCTGCCCAAGGGCAACGAGAAGGACCTGGCCGAGCTGCCGGACAACATCAAGAACTCGATGAAGCTGCGCTTTGTGGACTCGATGGACGAAGTGCTGGCGTTGGCGCTCGAAAGCCCGCTGCCCGGCCCGGCGTCGGAGGCCGAAGTGATGGCCGTGGTGCCGCCGCCTTCCGACCTGACGGCAAATCTGCCGGCGCGGCAATAAAGGACGTTTCTCAACCGCTGCGCGATGGTTCCCGCCATTCCAGGTCTCAGGATCGAGACATCGGGCACCTGGGATTCGATTTCTTTCCAGCGGAGCCTAAAGGACGATAACGGTTGAGCCGTCGGCGGTTTCGTGCTTGACGGCTTCGAGCGCCTTGTTCGCTTCGGCGAGCGGGAACTCGGTGACTTCTTGTTCAATGTTCAACGCGAGAGCGAGGGCAAGAAAATCGCGCGCGTCCTGGCGGGTCATGTTGGCCACGCTGCGCAGCTGGCGCTCGCCCCAGAGCAGCTTGTCGTAATCGAAGGCGGGCATCTGGTCGAGGTGGATGGCGTTGATGGCGACCACGCCGCCTTTGCGCAGGGCGGAGAGCGCGCTCACGACGACCTTGCCGCTGGGCGCGAAGGTGATGGCGCGATCGAGCACGACGGGTGGGCGCGCGTCTTCGTCGCCGACCCAGGCGGCGCCGCGGGCGCGCGCGGCTTGGCGGTGCGATTCGCCGCGGGTGACCACGAAGACTTCGCAATCCCACGATTGAAGAATGCGGATAGCGAGCGAGGCAGAGCTGCCGAAGCCATAGAGGCCCACGCGTTCGCCGCGCTCAACGCCGGCCACGCGCAGGCTGCGGAAGCCGATGATGCCGGCGCAAAGCAGAGGCGCGACGCGGGAGGGTTTTGCTTCCGCGGGCAGAGGATAAGCGAAGTCGGCGCGCACGGTTGCATATTCGGCGTAGCCGCCGTTGACGGTGTAGCCGGTAAAGACGGGGTGGTCGCAGAGATTTTCCATCTGCTGGCGGCAGTACCAGCATTCACCGTCGACGCCGCCGATCCAGGAGACGCCGACGCGCGAGCCCAGCGGCGCCGCGGGCGTTGCGCCTTCGACCACTTCGCCTACAATCTGGTGGCCGGGGACGACGCGCGGATGAATGGCCGGGAGATCGCCTTCGACGATGTGGAGATCGGTGCGGCAGACGCCGCAGGCAAGCACCTTGAGAAGAAGATGGCCGGGCTGGGCGAGCGGCCGGTTTATCTCTTCGAGGGAGAGCCACGTTCCTGGCGCATACGATCCGGCGTGGAAGACAGCAGCCCGCATGGAGAATCCCCCCTCAAAAACCAGTTTAGAGAACCAGATTACTCCGGTAACGGAGGGGCGGCGGGTGCGGGAACCGGACGCAAAGAGCGCGCGTAATTCCGGATATGCAGGGCGCGCGGCGTTTTCGCGCGAAGGGGAATCTCCCCGGAGGTCCATTGCAATGACGGCTTTGTTTTTTCGCTTGAGATTTGGAACGGGCGTGCGGGCCGCGGCGCTGCTGTGCGCCGCGGCGCTGTTCACGATGGGAGCAACGGCACAGACAGACGCCGCGGCCGCGCAGGCGCATGCGCAGCGAGCCGGCGGAAGCATGGGCGGCATGACGGGCATGGCGGGCCACATGTTTCTTACCAAGCTGCGGCCCGCCGCGGCAGGAGACCAGCAGCGGGCAGACGCGGTTGTGGCCGCGGCGCGCGAGGCCATGGAGCCCTACAAGGATTACCGCAAGGCGCTCGCGGACGGGTACAGAATCTTTCTGCCCAATCTGCCGCAGCCGCAGTATCACTTTACGAATTACGCCAACGCGCGCGAGGCGGCGTGGAAGTTCGATCCGCTGAAGCCAACCTCGCTGCTCTACAAGAAAAATGCCGACGGAGGGTACACGCTGGTGGGCGCCATGTACACCGACCGCGTGGACGCGAGCGAGGACGAGCTGAACCAGAGGATTCCGCTGAGCGTGGCGCGCTGGCACCAGCACGTGAACTTCTGCAAGGCGCCGGCGGGCGATTGGGCGGAGTCTTTCGGACCAAATGCAAAGTTCGGGGCGATGGGCTCGATCCACACGCGGGAGGCGTGCGTGGCCGCGGGCGGAGTGTTTATCCCGCATGTTTTCGGTTGGATGGTGCACGTGTATCCGTATGAGACCGATCCCAAGAAGGTGTGGTCGATCATGGACGACGACCAGGGACACGACAACATGGACCGATCGCCAATGCCGGCGATGCCGGGCATGAAGATGAACTGAGGCGGGGAATCTGCAATCAATAAGCGGGCGGAAGGCCGGCTTGCTGAATCAGGGCGCGGGAGCGGCAACGGCAACGCCGCACTCAGGGCAGTGAAATCCGGTACAAGTTCCTGTGAACAGTGGTGTTCACGTAGGCAAAGTGCTCGGGGTCCCTGCCCGGCGCGATCGCGTTGTGTGCGATCAGCTGAGCTCCCCTGACCACGCTCGGCTCGGCCATGGGCGCGAGTCCGCCGGGCGGCAGGTCCGGCAGGCTTTCCCCGGGACCGACGGGGAGCGCCAAGGTCCGACCCGGACTTGTGCGTGATGTCATTTCCAACTGAACAAACAGGAACCTTCCGCTCGTGGACCAGGTGGCCCGACAGTAGCTCACGCATAAGCGGCGCGGAGTCCCGCCGTCCAGGGGAATGGCCACGACCGCCGGTCCGTCTTGCCCCGGAGCTTTGGGAACCGCCGCTGTAACCCACCGGCGGCCAGGGGAAACGCTTTGGATTTCAGCGATGGAATACGGAAAGACCTTCGAACGATTCGAGCCGTCCAGATTCATCTGCTCGATGTAGTTGGAGTTCCCCTCTGTCCGCTGAAAGAGAATCTTGCCCCGCGCGCCAAAATGCGGCATTATCCCCGCGGTATTGCCCACTCTGACGGCGGGCGAGCTTCTATCCACCGGCGCCATCCACAACTGCGTGGGTCCGCCGGGGAGCGCGGTTGCATAGACCACGTGCTTGCCGTCGGGCGACACATCGAAGGCGATCATCGAGGTTCCGGGAAAAACCGCTTCGCTCTTCCCCGAGTCGACCTGCGTGCGCCAAAGTTCCGCGCCTGAGCCTGCTTGTTCGCGCCGCAGGAGATAGTAGACGCTCTGGCCGTCCGGGCTGAAAGAAGGAGGGGACATATCGGTGACGGCTTCGCCTTCTGAAGAGAGCGGCCGCTCGCCAGCGGGGTCGTGAATCCAAATGGCGCTTTGATGCACGCCAACTGAAGTAATCAGCGCCCGCCCGCCCGGTTCCACGGCTAGTCCATCCTCTTCGGTTGGCCCAAAAGTGATTTGCTCCGGCGGCCCGCCTGGAAAGCGCTGGCGCCATAAGTGGCTGCTTCCTTCCAGCGTGGCGGCGAAATACATCCAGGAGCCATCGGGAGACCAGCCGGCGGATGTGCAGCCGCCGTTGGGTCCAATGGTTCTCGGAGGCTGCTGGCCGTCGAGAGAAACAAGCCGGCAGGGCGCCCAGTAGCCGTTCCCGTCCATCTCCACCACCAACGCCCAGCGACGATCCGGAGAGGGATACGAGTAATGCGCCATCCCGCGCTCGTGGGCGGGGAAGTAGATCTCGCGAAGACCGGCGCGGGTATCGGTCGAGGTCACAACCCCCAAATGAATTCCCGACCGAATCTGCGAATAAAGAAGCTGGTGCGGGTCGAGCCAGACAAGTCCGGCGGCGTTCTTCAGCAGAAGGCTAGACTCGCCTCCCAAAACCGAAACGGCGTAGGTGGAAAAAACCGGGGGATCCAGCACGGTGTAGGCGATTTCCGATTCATCCGGCGAGAAAGCCAGCCCGTATTTGGGCCGGGTGTCGTTGGAAACGCGTCTGGCCTCTCCGTTCGGAAGCATCTTCACGTAGATCTGGTCGGGACTGAGAAAGGTGTTGCTTCCCCGGATAAACGCCAGCATGCGTCCATCCGGTGACAACGCCGGAGACACCGCGGAATCTGTGAAATCGGTAAGTTGCGTATACGAGATTTCAGGGCGGCGGCGCTGGGAGCGATAAAAGGCCATGCTGGCGATGGCCAACAGCACGCAGGCCCCGCCGGCGATGGACCAGGCGACCGGCTTTCGCGGAGACGGGGAAGAAGCGGGCGATGCAGGTGCGGGTGCACTCTCCACCGGTGAAATCCGCGCAACCGGCGCCGAAAAGCGGTAGCCCTTGCCGGTGACCGTTTGCACAAACCGGGGGCTCTCGGAGTCATCGTCGAGAACCTGGCGGATCTTGCGAACGGCGGTGTTGATGCCGTGCTCGGTGTCGACGAAGACTTCAGTTGACCAGAGGCGTTTGGCAATCTCATCGCGGGTGACGAGCTGGCCGTCGCAGGAGGCGAGCAGGATCAGCAGTTCCATGGGCTTGCGCTCGAGACGGAGAGAATGGCCCTCGCGCAGCAGTTCGTAGCGGCCGCAATCGAGCCGAAACTCGGCAAATTGAAATACGGGCGCGGGCACGGGAACCCCCTCCGCGGACGAGCTCAGAATTCGGGATTCCACCAAAATATCACGGATTCAGCGGGTTGGGGCTTCACCAAAACTTCACCTCGGTCTTTACCTCCGCTTCATTGCGCCGTTGGGCTGGGTTGGGGTTAGCTCGGGGCTGCCGGCGATCCCCGGCCGAGGAGGAGGAGAAAATATGAAAGCGATGGTTAAAGTATGGATGCTGGCGCTGGGCGTGCTCGCGTTTCTAGTTCCGGCGCCGATTGCGCTGGCGCAGTGTGGATCGCCGGCAAAGGCAGTGAAGCCGACAGCGTGGCATCCGCAGATGGGCAGCGCGCGGCTCGTGCTTGCCGTCGACGGCGATCATCCCGACGGGGGCGGCACGGCGTCGATTGTGGGAATGTGGCACGTGGTCTTTACAGGCCAAACCATGAATGGGGGGGCTTACACTTTGCCCGAACCGTTAGACAACTCAGTGGTGGTTTGGCACAGCGACGGAACCGAGATCATGAACTCCTCGCGGCCCGCGCAGGACGGAAACTTCTGCATGGGGGTGTGGCAACAGACAGGGAAATGGCAGTACTTCCTGAATCACATTCCCTGGCAGGGCAATGACCCCTCCGGTAATCCCCAGGGCGGGGCTCAGCTGCTGGAGCAAGTCACTTTGAGCCCGGATGGGAATCATTATTCGGGTAGATTCACGTTCCAGGCCTACGACCTCAGCGGAAGTCCCACACTCGAGGTTACCGGCGTATTGACCGCGACGCGCATTACCACGAGTACGCCCTTCGGCAGTTTGCTTTAAGCGGGACCGTTCGAGAATGGCGGGGCGGCGGAGGGCTCGCCGCCATTGCCGCTTCCGGCACACGCCGGGAGCCGGGCGCCGAGTCCGGCGCGCACGGGCGAGCTCGATCTCCTGAGATCGGGTATTTCCGGAGATCTATTTTTCCAGATCCTGGTAGGCCCGTACCCAGGCGTTCATCACGTCGTCGAAGGTGAAGCCGGGCTCCATTTTGCAGTTGGAGAAGGCATCGTCTTTCTGGTCGCAGCGGGCCACGATTTCGCCCTGGCTGTTGTAGAGGGTCAGTCCGCCATCGCCTTTCGGCATTTGAATGAAGGTCGGCTTTGTGGCCGCGTTCACGGGCTGGGTGACGTGGGTTAAAGGCAGGTTAGCCGCCGCGGCGGCCGCCAAGGCAAGCGCAAGGAAGGTGTTCACGGGAACTCCAGGTGTGTTTCGGTGAGCTCAGTATAGGGCGAATGCGGATCGGGCAGAACGACTTTGTGGGAGCCGGAAGTAACCGGGGTTTGGTGCCGCGAAAACCGGTTTTGATGGCCGTGCGTGGAGGCGCGGCGGGCTTGAACGGGAGCGGGGACGCGCAGTGAAGACCCACGTCCTGTATGTTCAAGAGAGGCGGGCGCTCCCAGGCGCCGCGCATGAAAAGCGATGCGCGTTTCCACCGAATTTCTGCTCTCCGCGGTTTCCGCCGCGCAGTTTCCCAGGGCTGCTGCGCCGGAGATCGCGTTTCTGGGGCGCTCGAATGTGGGCAAGTCGAGCCTGCTGAATGCCCTGGTGGGCGCCAAGGCGGCGCGCGTCTCGCAGACGCCGGGTCGGACGCGGGCGATCAACTTTTTCCTGATCTCGGTTGAGAATGCGCGCACGCGCCTGGTGTTTGCGGACCTTCCCGGTTACGGCTATGCGAAGATTGCGAAATCGATCTCGGCGGAGTGGCCGAAGTTTATCGAGCCGTACCTCGAGAAGCGCGCGGCGCTGCGCTTGTGCGTGTGCCTGGTGGATGCGAACGTGCCGGCGCAGGCGCGGGACGCGCAACTGCTCGCGTGGCTGCGCGCCCAGGGACGCGCGTTTGTGGTTGTGGCCACCAAGGTCGACCGGCTGAGCGGCAATGCGCGCACGCGCAACCTGGCGGCGCTCCAGGATGGGCTGCAAGTGGGAGAGATTTTGCCGGTTTCCGCGAAGACGGGGTATGGGCTGAAGCAGTTGTGGGAGAAGATTGGAGAGGCGGGGACTGAGGGATTAAGGGACGAGGGACTCCGCAGATGATGCGCCCCAGGGGCCGACGGTGATTTCGATAGGGACGTCGATTTGGGCGGCGCCGAAGCGGGCGAGGATGTGTCCGGCTTGCGCTTGCGTGACGCGCAGGGTGCGGGCATTGTGCGCAAGGCGGCCGAGATAACGCGGAGCGCGCTCCAGCCAGAGGCGCGCCGCAATCTGACCCGGCGGGAGAGAGTCGAGAACGAGGGCGTCAAGCCTGGGTAGCCAGAGCGCCGGAGAATCGGCTACGCGCCAGGTGAGCCAGTCCTTTTCTTCTTCCACTGCAGCTGTGGGATGTTCGATCGGCGCGCCGTGGTCTTGAGGCTGCGCGTGCGTCCGCGCGCCGCGCAATTCTTCCCAACGCGCGCGCGCGCCACAAGAATCCTGAGAAAAAGTGAGGTCGGGGACGACGCCGCGGGCGCACATCTCGACTTCGATCGAGGCGGACGCCAGGGAGACGCAGACGGCGACGGCCTCGCGCTTGCGGAGCTGATTTTTGAGGATGCGCAGGGCCTCGTCGAGCGAGTTGACCAGGAAGTCGGCAACGCCGTCGCGCATGGCCTGCTTGGCTGAGGCCGGGTCGGCGCAGGCGGCGAGCGTGGCGGCGCCGGCGATGTTGGCGGCCACGGTGAAGGCGCGGCCGGGTTCGTCGAGCTCGCCCGCGTAGAGCAGCTTGCCGCCCAGTCCAGCCTCGCGCAGACCCGTTTCATTGGCGACAGCCGAGCACAAAAGGGTTGCGAAGGCCTCTTCCACCTGAGCGATGAAGGCAAACGCGTGCGGAGATAGGGGTTCGAGCGTCATCCGGCGCTAATCGATGGCTGAGCTTAATCCAAGAGCTGGTCTTTGACGGAGGTTTTGCGCACAAAGAAATCGAACTCGCCCGGCTTGAGGGGAACGCGCGGGTTGCGCTCGTATTTGCCCTTGTCGCACTCGTTGGGCGCGATGACGCCGGTCGAAAGAATGTCGGCAATGGAATACCAGTGCAGCGTGGCGAGGTTCCGTTCCATGCCGGCATCGCAGTTGATATAGATCTCCATGCCGTCATCATAGGTGCCCTGCACGGAGAGGAACTTCGCGCCCGCGGGGACGGTGACCGTGCCCACGCCCTGGTCGTCGATGTGGAGGGTCTCGCTGCGGATATCGTCGTCATGATCCAGGCGCACGAGAAGGTTGGAAGGCATCAGCGGGCGAGCGGTGCGGGCGTCGAACATGCGGATGGAGATGACGGTGCCGGCCGCTGTTCCGTCCTGGGCTCCGGATTGGGCGCGCACGCAGTGAAATGTGGAAAGGCAGACGACAGCGGCGAGCGAGCAAAGAGCAAGGACACCCAGACGTGGAGGAGTCATACCCTTACTTTGCCACGGAGGGGTGGACTTTTACCAGGAAGAGTAGGGCTGGCCGTCGGAGCCGGTCTCTTCCGAGCCGGAATGAACGTCGGTGATGCCGGGCTCGGTTTCGTCGATTGAGTACATGGCGTCGCTGGTATCGGTGACCCAGGTATCGTTGGCGTGGGTCATGGGGTCTTCAGGGATCTCGCGGAGATAGCCGGCCTGGACAAGGTCGTCGAGAGATTGGGGAGCCTTCTCCTTGTCCATGGTGTAGGAGTCGATGGCGTCGCGCATCACGTGCAGGTCTTCCTTGAGCACGGCCTCGCGCGCACGCTGGATGGCGCCGGCGAAGCGGGGAATGGCCACCACGGCGAGGATGCCGATAATCATCATGACGATCATCAGCTCGATGAGCGTGAATCCTGATTCGGATTGGCGCGTGCGGTTCAGGTCGCGATTCCCTTCGGAGCGAAAGCCCCGGCCTTCCGATTCATTCCCTACCGGCACGGCCCAAGCCGTGCCCTTGCAAAACCATTACCAGGTGTTGTACTTGGTGCCGTCGAGGGCGGTGCCGTCGGATTTCGAGTACACGTCGAAAACACTCTGGCCGCCGTAGGAGTCCGAATCCGGGTCGTCCTGCATGGAGCGCAGGCCCCATTCGGCTTTGCCGGTCATGGGGTCGACGGGGATGTGGCGCAAAAACTTGAGCTTCTTGCCTTGCACATCGACGCCGTTGACGAGGGTCTCAAGGTCGGGCGGGTAGTTCTGGCTGTCGACCTTGGTTTGAAAGGCCCCCTTGTCGGCTGCGTCCTTGTATTTGTCAATGGCGTCGCGCATCATCCACAGGTCGTAGCGGAGCTGACGCTCGGCCTGGCGCTTGTACTGAAAGCGGGCGATGGGAAACGCTGCGCCGGCGAGGACCGAGAGAATGGTAATGGTGACGATGAGCTCGATCAGCGTGAGTCCGCGCTCGCGCGGCGGGACGGTGCGGATTGGCGCGATGTGTTTCAGTTTGCCTGTTCCCCAGGGGCAAGGGCCCCTTCCATTATGCGCTTGGGCGGGCATGCCTTTCTCGTTCCCGAGTTGTCGGCTCCGGGCCTGAAAGCTCCTGTCCCCTTCTTGCGAGGTTTCAGGGGCCTGAAAGCCGCTGCTTCCTCCAAGGAGGGCTGAAGCCCCGATTTTCGCGTCAGCGCACGGTGACGCTGGCCGGCGTGGATTGCGCGGCGATGGTCTTTTGCGCGCTGGTAACCACGGAGGCGCGGGTCATGGTTAGGGTGCTGGGTCCCGCGGCCTTCGCCTGAAATGTAAGGACGCAGACGACCCCTCCGCCGCTCACGCCAACTGCGCCGGGCGGGCGCGAGGCCACGATGGTGACGGTGCCCTGGCCGTCATCGCGGTGAATGAGGGCCGCGGCCTGGCCATCGCCGCTCAGGAAGTTGCCGGTGTCCACATTGATAAGCCCGAGCTTACCCGGATCGAAGTGGATCTGGATGGGCACCGAGGCGACGTTGGTTGCGCCGTTGAGAACAACGGGAACCTGGAAGGTGGTTCCGGGCGCCAGCGGCGCGGCCGGCGGGTTGAAGCTGAAGGCGGGCGCACCGGTTCTTGGCGGGGCACTCCCCGGCGGCCCGCCGACGGGCGGAGCGGTGGCCGGCGGAGGATTGGCGGGCGGAGCCGCTTGCGGTGCAGACGGAGCGCCAGGTGGTGCGTTGTTGGGAGCGCCGGGCGCAGCGTTGCGTTGCGCGCCCACTTGAGCGCCGGTCTCGAGATTGTTGATCGTGGCCTGACGGGCGTTGGCCGCTGCTGCCTGCTGCGCCGGCGTTGGCTGCGCCGGAGCCGGAGGCGTGTAGGGCGGCGGACTGAAGTTGGGCTGCTGGGCCTGGCGCATCTGGGCCAGCGCCTGCGGCGCCGCAACCTCAGCGCTCTGCGCGGGAACCGTGTCGTAAGCGGACTGACCGGGGCCGGGCGCCGGCTGCTCCAGCGCGGTGGGGCGCACGGCGGGCGCGGAGGGTTCCTCGCGGCGGAGATCGATGGACTGGCCGGAGCCGGTATCGATGGCGCGCAGGTTTTCCTGGTCGAGATACTGCGAGCGCACGATGTGGGGCACCACGACGAAGACGATCTCGTCGTTCTGGACGGTGTGATCCTTGGAGCCGAAGATGTACTTGAGGATGGGGATGGAACTGAGGCCGGGAATGCCGGTCCAGCTCTGCTGATCCTGGTTGTCCTGAATGCCGCCGAGGATGCTGGCTTCACCCTCGCGCAGCCGGATGACCTGATCGACCACGCGCTGCGAGAGAATGGGTTCGGTGACTCCGCTGATGGTGACGGAGCCCGATTGCGCGCTGACGGTGATCTTGATCTTGAGGGTTACGTCGTGATCGTAGTGAACGCTCGGCGTCACCTCGATATCGACGCCGACATCCTCGTACTGGAACTGGGTATTGACGAGCGAGCTGACCAGGGCCGTGGCGGCGCCGGTCTGGTAGGAACCGGTGGCGATGGGAATCTTGGAGCCGATCTTCATCTCGGCTTTCTGCCCATCGGTGGCGCGGATGCGGGGATCCTGGAGGATTTGCGTGTCGGTATCGGTGAGCAGAAGATTCAGCGTGGCCGCGCCCACGGTCACGGCGAAATCGGAGGCCTTGAGATGGGCCAGGTTGTACAGCGTGGGCGAAGTAGAGCTGGAGGAGCAGGTGGTCTCGCCCGAGGGGCAGGAGGTGCTCGAAGTGCTGGAGGAGTTGGGCGCCTGCAGGGCCACACCGACGTTGCTGGGCCAGGAGATGCCGAGGGTGCGCTCCCAGTTCTTGCTCACCTCGAGCACGGCGGTATCGATAACCACTTCCGCGCGCGGCTTGTCGAGATCGCTGATGATCTTCTGCGCCAGCAGCAGCTCGTCGGGCGTGCCGCGCATGACGATGGCGTTCTGGCTTTGCACGCCGTAGACCTTGGAGTTGGGCAGCACGTTGCGCAGGGCGGTCTGCACGTCATTGAGGTCGTTCTGCTGCCAGGCGTTGGCCAGGTAGAAGGTCTGCACTGCCTGCTCGTCGAGCTCGGTGCGCTTGACGCGGGTGTTCTGGGCCACAAAGATGGTGTTGCTGGTGATGGGGCGCCAGAAGGTGTTGGACATGGTGCCCACGATGCGCAGGGCGTCGAGCAGGGAGACGTTGCTGAGGTCGACCTGGATGCGCTTGGAGTTGTAGTCGGGATCGAAGAGGACGTTGATGCCGGCAGCCTTGCCGATGGCCTGATAGACGATCTTGGTGTCCTCAGTCATGTGCAGGGTGAGCGGCTCATTGGACATGGGCTTGAGCTGGGCGGGGCCTTCGATGGTTTCGAGCTCCTGCTGCTCGCCGGCGAGCTCCGGCACGGCCATCTCCGGCGGCGCGACGGCCTGGCCCTGCTTTTGGCGGACGAGATTGATCTCCTGCTGGGCCTCTTCGTCGGATGGGTCGATCTCCGAAGCGTGGAGAAACTCCGCCAGCGCGCCCTGGAGATCGCCGGACTGGAAGAGCTTGCGGCCGGCGCTGATGTGCGCGGACGCCGCGGAGACGCGCACGCGGTAGAGCGCGGTCTGGTAGCGCAGATCCTTGGGATTTCTCTGGAAGGCCTTCTGGTAGTCCGCGTAGGCGGTGTCGTAGTCCTGGCGGGCTTCGGCCGCCTGCCCATGCTTGAAGTAGGCGTTGGCGGAGGGTCCGTAGGCGTGCAGGCAAGGGCTCAAAAGAACGGCCAGTGCGAGCACGAGGAGCGAGGCAAAACAGGCGAAGGCTCGCCCTCGGGCGGACCGGGAAGCAGACTGCGAAGCGGACCTCCATCTGGACCTGAACGTGGACCTGAACGTGGACCTGGAGATGGCGGAGGGATGGATGCGATGCGTCATTCTACTCCCAGGCGTTTGCGCCCGCCGCAGCATGACGGACGGGACGATGCGGGCTGGCAGGGCCGCCCGGTGCGCGATTCTTGCTGCCGACCGAAATCAGCCGAAGCTGCCTCATTGTAGTGATCGAAGCCTCAGTTGAACAAATCCGCCCTGGATGCGTCCGGTCCGGAATGGCGGAATCGAGCCAATGCTAGGATGGGAATTCGAGGACGCTTCCCGATGGCCCGGCAGAGCAGCCATGTCGTGATTCCCAAAGATGCGCCGGGCGCGAACAAGCCGGCGCGGCCGCGCGATCCCGTGGCCAGCGGCGAGCGCGACGCGGCGTTTAACCGGCAGGCCGGGCACAACTATTTTCTGCTGGAGAAGATGGAAGCGGGCGTGGCCTTGCGCGGGACGGAAGTAAAGTCGATCCGCGAAGGGAAAGCCAACCTGAAGGATGCGTATGGCCTGATCAAGGACGGCGAGGCGTTCCTTTTGAATCTGCATATTGGTCCTTATTCTCATGGAAACCTGGCCAACCACGATGAGACGCGCACGCGCAAATTGCTCCTGCACCGCGAAGAAGTGCGCAAACTACAGTCGAAGACGCAGATCAAGGGGCATACGCTCATCCCCACGCGGCTCTATTTCCGTCACGGGCGGGTGAAGTGCGAACTGGCCCTGGCCAAGGGCAAGCAGGACTGGGATAAGCGGGAAACGGAGCGGCGGCGCGAGGCCGACCGCGAGGCCAGGGCGGCGATCAAGGCGAGCAAGCTCAAGGGTGGGCGGTAGGGGCGCTGGGGGGATGAAAGAATAGCTAACATGCGGACTGAATTGGGTTTTGCGGCTCTTGCAGGAATTGAAACCGAGCTGCTGGCGGTGCTCGCAGGCGACAGCCAGACGGGCAAGGGGCCGGAGACAAAGCCGGCGCCGGCGCTGCTCACGGACGATGAGGCCGTGAAGGCCGCTGCAGCGGCAGTGCTGGCGAGCGGGGAGTTCAAGGCCGGCGCGAACGAGACGCTGCTGCTGCACGCACCCGCCGGGTTGAAAGCCAAGCGGCTGCTGGTGGTGGGGCTGGGCAAGCAGGCCAAAGCAACCGTGCACGGCGTGCGCAACGCGGCGGGGACCGCGGTGCGTTTCGCCAAGCCGCGGGGGATCAAAGAGCTGGTGCTGGCGTTGCCGGTGCCACTGCCGGGGATGGATGGCCTGGAGGCGCGGGCGAGCGTGAGAGCGGCCGCTGAGGGCGCGCTGGCGGGCGATTTCGACGCGGACGCCTATCGCAGCGAGCGCAAGGACCAGAGCGTGCAGAAATTCACGCTGGCGGCTCCGGAATCCCTGGACAAGACGGCGCTTGAGGCAGCTTTTGCCGAGGGTGTGATTGTGGGCGAAAGCCAGAACTTTGCACGGACGCTGGTGAACGAGCCGGGGAACAAGCTCACGCCGACGGTGCTGGGCCAGCGCGCCGCGGAGATGGCGCAGGCCGTGGGGCTTGCGTGCGAAGTGCACTCGACCGAGAAGCTGCACGAGCTGAAGATGGGCGCGTTCTGGAGCGTGAGCCAGGGATCGGAGGAGCCGCCGGCATTGATCGTGCTGCGGTACGCGCCGGAAGGCGCCGCGAAAGATGGGCCCGTTCTGGGATTGGTGGGCAAGGGGATCACCTTCGATACGGGCGGAATCTCGATCAAGCCGGCCGACAACATGGAGAAGATGAAGTACGACATGTCCGGCGGAGCGGCGATGCTGGGCGCGATGCGCGCGATTGCGCTCTTGAAGCCGAAGGTGCGGGTGATTGCGGTTATCTGCGCGGCCGAGAACATGCCCGACGGCAAGGCATACAAGCCGGGGGATGTAGAGACGGCAATGTCGGGCAAGACCATCGAGATCATCAACACCGATGCAGAGGGGCGGCTGGTGCTGGCCGATGGGTTGAGCTACGCACGCCAACTGGGCGCAACCCACCTGATCGACGCAGCCACGCTCACCGGGGCCATCGGCGTGGCGCTGGGGCTGGTGAATGCGGGCGCATTCGCCAACGACGACGCCACGTTTGTTAAGTTTGAGGCGGCGCTCAAAGTGAGCGGCGAAAAGTTCTGGCGCATGCCGCTGGGCGAGGAGTATGCCGACCAGATCAAGTCCGATATCGGCGACATCAAGAACACGGGCGGCCGCTATGGCGGCGCGTGCACGGCGGCGGAGTTTCTGCACGCATTCGCGGAAGACGTGCCGTGGATCCATCTCGACATTGCCGGGATGGCGTGGATCGACGAGACGCGGCCGTATATTGCCAAGGGGCCGAGCGGGATCGGGGTGCGGTCGATCGTGGAGTGGGTGCGGAGTTTTTAGGATCGGCGATGAACATAGCGCAGGGGCAAGAGAGGTTCTTCAAGCTTTCAAGCCGTTCCATGATTCCCGGAGGATGGGGAGATTACGGCGAGATCCTTCAGCATGGGATGACGGCGCACTCGCGCAGAATTGACGGGAAGCTGGCGCTTGAGAGAACAGGACCCTTTATTCCGCCGATTACCTTTCCCGGAATCGGAGACGTTCTGCTTACCGAGGAAGCCCGGTCCCATCTCGCATCGTCCGGGCTCAAAGAATTCACGTTTCAGCCAGTCGAAAAAAAGTTGATCGTAAGACTTCGATGGGAGCAGTGGGACCTCACGACGCCAAACCCGCCAGTTCACCCGGAGCAGGGCGAGCCCGAGAATTACATTCTTGGCCATGAGCACTGCCCGGATATTGCCGCCGCGATGGGCGATATATGGGAACTCGTCGTTCCCAAAACTGCGCACGTCACGGCGAGCAGGCCCGGTGGCTTCCGAACTCCCTGGGAGTACCGTGTGGAGTCATCGACGTGGAACGGAGACGACATCTTCCGCTCTACCGCTGCCGGAGGGATTTATATTACCGAACACGCCCGCGATTTTTTCCTCCAGCATTTTGAGGAATGCGTCGGCTTCGAAGAGTGCCTTGCGGTTTAGGCGTTCCCAAACCAAAACTCAGTACTCTCGTTTTCCGAGCGTCCGGGACCAAACTTCTAGAAATCCTCATTTGAATTTTCTCATTCCTTCGTTCTTCCAATGAAGGCGCGTTTCTTTTTGCCGATAAGCCGTGAAGGCGCGATCCGGTGAGGTGCGCCCGCGCCCGGCTGTGTACGGATGCGCTTTGCGCCACGCAGGGACGGGTTGTTGGGAAGGAAGGATGCGATGACCGACCGCACGGAGCTGCTGGAGTCGGCGCTGGACACGCTGCCGGATGGTCTGGCGGTCTTTGGTGCGGCGGGCGAAGTCGTTCTGTGGAACCATGCGGCGGAGGCGATTACCGGTTACGCGAGCATGGAGCTGGTGCGTCAGCCGGTTCCCGGAGTGGTGGAGGCGCTGTTGGTGGAAAGGCCGCGGCTCGCGGATATGCAAAGGCCCGGGGGCGCCGTGGTGCGGGTGCGGCACAAGCTGGGTCACGAAGTGCCGGTGATGGCGCGGTCGCTGGTGCTGCGCGACGGACTGGGCGAGCGCATTGGCATGGCGGCGATGTTTCATCCGGCCGAGGGCCTGGATGCGCTGCCGCACGGCGAAGCTCGTGGAGACGCGGACGTGGCCGTGAGCCAGGAGGATCTGGACGCCCGCATGAACAGCGAGTTCGACGATTTTTTGCGCGGCGGACTGCCCTTCGGGGTGTTGTGGATAGGCGTGGACCAGGCGCACGGGTTACGCCGGACGCACGGCGCAGCGGCGTGCGCGGCCATGCTGGCCAAGGTGGAGCGGGCGCTGCGCACGGGACTGCGGCCCGCCGAAGAGATCGGGCGCTGGGGCGAGGACGAGTTCCTGGTGATTGCGCGTGAGCGGACGGCGGAGATGCTGGGCGCGCACGCGCAGACGCTGGCCGGATTGGCGCGGACGGCGGATTTCCGCTGGTGGGGCGATCGCGTGACCTTGACGGTAAGCATTGGCGCGGCGCAGGCCGAGAGCGGGCGCGACGGAAATCTGGCGGCGCTGCTTGAGCGCGCAAAGCAGGCGATGGTCATCAGCATGCGCGGAGGCGGCAACCGGGTGACGAGCGCGGGAGGGGGGCAGGGATGTTCGCGATCCTAGGCATCCTGATAGTGTTTGCAGCCGTCATTGGCGGCTTTCTCATGGAGAAAGGCCACATTGCGGTGCTGCTGCAGCCGGCGGAGCTGCTGATCATTGCCGGCGCGGCCACGGGGACGCTGTTGGTGGCCAATCCCCTGCGCATTCTGAAGGCGATTGTGGCTGGCGTGCTGGGCGCTCTGAAAGGCTCGCCGTTTACCAAGGAGCGGTACCTGAACACGCTCAAGATGATGTACGAGTTTCTGAACAAGGTGCGCAAGGAGGGCTTGCTGGCGGCGGAGATGGACGTGGAAAAGCCGGAGGAGAGCGCGATTTTCAAGAACTATCCGCAGTTTCTCGGCGACCATCACGCGCTCGAATTCGTATGCGACACGCTGCGCACGGCGATCACCGGCGGCGTGGAGCCGTTCGACATGGATCAGATGATGGAACTGGACATGGAGGTGCACCATAACGGGGCGGTGCAGCCTGTTGAGGCGCTGACTACGGTGGCCGACTCGTTGCCCGGCCTGGGCATTGTGGCCGCGGTGTTGGGGGTGGTGATCACGATGGGCGCGCTGGGCGGGCCGCCCGAGGAGATCGGCAAACACGTAGCCGCGGCGCTGGTGGGCACCTTCCTGGGCATCCTGCTGTGCTATGGCGTGGTGGGCCCGCTGGGCTCGAACATGCGCAAGGCTGCCGACGAGCAAGATGAGTATCTGCATGTGCTGCGCGTATTGCTGCTGGCATTCCTGAAGGGCGCGGCGCCCATGATCGCTATCGAAATGGGAAGGCGCGCCATTCCCGCCTACGCGCGTCCGAGCTTCGACGAGATGGAAAAGAACTGCAAGAACCATGCGCCGGCGGCGGAGGCAGCGGCGTAGGGGGAAGTTGGTTCCCCACCCATTCCGCAAAGCGCGCGGAATGGATGGGGCACGGCGAGACAGCGGGTTAGCAAGTCAGCGAGAAAGCAGACTGCGCGTTCAGTTGGGCGAAGACGGGGATCATGACGGCCAAGTCGGCACCGATCATCATCGTGAAGAAGAAGGGCGGGCACGGTGGCCATCATGGCGGCGCGTGGAAGGTGGCCTATGCCGATTTTGTGACCGCGATGATGGCGTTATTCATCGTGCTGTGGCTGATGAGCCAGAGCGATAAGGTGAAGAAAGCAGTGGCCGGTTACTTCAACGATCCCCGGGGGACGGCCAATCTGCTGGGCACCACGATGGCAGGCAACGGCGTGGAGGTGACGCAGAACGACGAGGCTCTGAAGCGGCTGAAGGAAAAGCTGGAGCAGGAGATCAAGGCGAAGAAGGAGCTGGAAAAGCTGTCGAAGCAGATCGAGATCACGATTACGCCGGAAGGATTGCGCATCGAGCTGATCGAAACTAAGAAAGGCACCTTTTACGAGAGCGGCAGCGCGCGCCTGAGCGACAGCGGGCAGGAGCTGCTGGAACTGCTGGCGGCGGAGCTGAAGACGCTGCCCAACAATCTGCTGATCGAGGGGCACACGGACGCGGCGCAGTACTCGACCCATGCGAATTACTCGAACTGGGAGCTTTCGGCGGATCGCGCCAACGCGGCGCGGCGGCTGATGCAGCAGGACGGCGTGCGCCAGGACCAGGTCACGCAGATACGCGGCTACGCCGATATGATGCTGCGCGTGAAGAATAATCCCTATGACCCGTCGAACCGGAGAATTTCGATCCTGGTGAAGAATGACAACGGACCGCCGCCGGAGATTAAGCAGGGCCATGTAGTGGGCGATGCATCCGTCGCGTCGGGAACGGCTGCGCCCGCAGGCGGAGCTCCGTCGAGCAAGTCAGCGGCTCAGCAAGTCAGCAAGCCGGCGAGCCGCTAGGCCAGCGAGTTGGCGCGGTTTCCCAGGTCTGAAGAATCGGGTTCCTTCGATTTCGCTCAGGACGGGCCTGGGCGCCCGTCGGCGTGGTGTACTCTGGTGAGCGAATCAGAAAGCGTTTACCGAGGTGCGATGGCATGAGCGTGGTGGCCGGTGTGGATTTTGGCACGCTGAGCGTGCGCGTGACGCTGGTCGACAGCGAGAAGGGGCCGATGGGGACGGCGTCGGCCGCGTACCCGCTGCACCGGCGCCGCGAAGACCCGGACTACGCCACGCAGGCGCACGCGGACCAGATGAAGGCGCTCGCCGAGGCTACGCGCGAAGTGTTGAAGACAACGGGTGTGAGCGGGAGCGCGGTCGAGGCCATCGCACTGGATACGACCGGATCGAGCGTGGTTCCGGTGGGCGAAGGGTTGGAGCCGCTGGATGAATACTATCTCTGGTGCGATCACCGCGCCTTTGCTGAGGCCGAGGAGATCACGCGCAAGGCGCACGAGCTCAAGTTCGAAGGGATCGAGTGGTGCGGGGGCGTTTACTCGCACGAGTGGGGCTTTGCCAAACTGCTGCACTGGCTGCGGAATAATCCCCAAAAACGAGAAAAATTTGTTACCGCGCTGGAGCACTGCGACATGGCAGCCGCTGCGCTGAGCGGGGTGACGAGCGTGGCGGGCCTCAAGCGCAGCGTGTGCGCGATGGGCCACAAGTGGATGTGGAATCCCAAGTGGGGCGGGCTGCCGCCGGAGGAGTTTCTGGTCGCCGTGGACCCGCTGTTTGCAGGCGTGCGCGCCAAGATGGGCGGCGCGTACCTGACCAGCGACCGCGTGGCCGGGCACTTGACCGAAAAGTGGGCCGAGGCGTTGGGACTGCGCGCCGGGATTCCCATTCCGGTGGGCGCCTTCGATGCGCACTGGGACGCGATCGGATCGAACATCCGCGAAGGCGACGCGGTGAACGTGGTGGGCACGTCGACGTGCATCATCGCCATGGCGCGCCGGGCGGAGCTGGTGCCCGGCGTGTGCGGCGTGGTGCCGGGCAGTGTGCATCCGCAGTACACGGGGATCGAAGCGGGACTTTCGGCCACGGGCGACATCTTCGATGCCATCGCCACGCGCGCGAACACGACCGTGGCCGCGCTGAGCGAGGGGCTGGACGCGTACCGGGCTGGACAGACGGGACTGCTGCGCCTGAGCTGGGACAACGGCGACCGCACGGTGCTGGTGAATCCGGAGCTGGGCGGCGTAACCCTGGGCTGGAACCTGGTGCACACGGCGCAGGACGAGCTGTTTGCGGCCATTGAAGGCAC
>DATJRT010000255.1:0-3413 GCA_035504495.1 Occallatibacter sp. | reverse complement strand
GAGCAACCACTTGCCGTCGGAGACGATGGCCACTTCGCCTTCGAGAATGTAGAAAGCTTCGTCTTCAAGATGGTGGGTATGGTAGGGCGACGCCCAGCCAGGCGGAATGTCCCAGTGTTCGAGCAGCCCGAAGGCGCCGCCGGTGGTTTCTCCGGTAGACAGCATAAGAGTGGGCAGACCCAGGAAGCGGAAGGCTGTGATCATCTGATTTTCTCCGTTCACGACTTCTTGGCGATGAGGCGGGGGACCCTTGCGGAGTGTAACAGACGAGTGCCGAATGACAATCGTGCGTGGACGGGCTAGCGATGGTACGAGGCTGCGTCGTTTTCGAAAAATGCTTCGACGTCGGTGATCGTCGTGGTCATGCGATAGGGCGGCAGCGATTGCAGGAAAGTCTGGCCGTAGCGCTGGGTTCTGATACGCGGATCGAGCAGGACCAGCACGCCGCGGTCGGAGAGCGAGCGGATCAACCGGCCGAAGCCCTGCTTGAGGGTGAGAACCGCTTCGGGGACCTGGTAGTCAAAGAACGGCTTGCCCCCATTTTCTTCGATGGCCTTCATGCGGGCCTGGACGACGGGATCGGAGGGAACCGCGAAGGGCAAGCGATCGATGATGACGCAACTGAGGGCTTCACCCTGGACGTCGACCCCCTGCCAGAAACTCGAGGTGCCGAAGAGAACGGAGTTCGGCGTCGCCCGAAAGTCGTCCAAAAGGGCCCGGCGCGGAGCGCTGCCGTGGAGAAGGATTGGGTAATCGAGGACGGGGAGAAGGAGCTCGTAGAGAGCGCGCATCTGCGAGTAGCTGGTGAAGAGGCAGAAGGCGCGGCCACGCGAGTGGTTGAGGACACGCTCAATGCAGCGCGCCGCGGAAGAGACGAATTCCGGCGAGCGTGGGTCGGGCATCTCCGGCGGCAGATAAAGAAGCGCCTGTTCGCCGTAGCGAAAATGTGATGGAACGACGAGCTCGCGGGTTTCAGCCAGGCCAAGGCGGCGGCGCAGATGTTCGAAGCCGCCCTGTACGGTGAGCGTGGCCGAGGTCAGAACAACCGTAGGGATCGGTTCGAATACCAGCTCGTGGAGAAGTTCGGAGACATCGATAGGGGTGGCCTGAAGGGTGCTGCGCACCGCAGCCCTTTGGCTACCGCGTTGGAAAGCCCTTTGGAGCGAGTCTGCGGCTTGCGCAGTTCCGAAGGCACGGCGTTCGATCCAATAGACCATGTTGTTGGCGTTGGATTCGAGAAGGAACTCAAGCTCGGAACGAAGGCGGGCGATGCGCTTTCCCAACCCGGGTGCTTCGTCCACCTCGCCCAGCCGCTCCATCTCGGTTTCGAGCACGCGCAGCGAAGAGCGGACGCCGAGGTAGAGATCGCCGGAGGTCTCGAGGAACTCCTCACGGTTCGAGAAGGGATGACGGCCGTCGGCTTCGTGGGGCAGGCCGGCGAAAAACAGGCGGGCGCGCTCGCGAAGCTGCTGGGTGGCGATGGGGATGCCGGCTGAACCTTCTTTGCCGCGTAGAAGGACGTCGATGTCGCGGGCGAGCTCTTCAAAGCGCATGTTGGAAACGGAAAGGCCGAAGTAACTGGAAGCGACCTCCTCGAGCTCATGAGCCTCATCGAAGATCACGGCGGCGGCCTCGGGCAGGATGCCTGCGTCGGGCGCGGCGGCCGCTTCGCGCTTGACGGCGAGATCGGCGAAGAAGAGGTGGTGATTGACGATGATGATGTCGGACTCGATAGCGCGGCGGCGCATCTCGGTGATGAAGCAGCGGCGGTAATCCGGACAGGTCGACCCCAGGCAGGCGTCGGCGCGCGCATCGAGCTTGGCCCAGAGAGCGCTGGACTCGGGCAGGCCGGAAAGCTCGGCGCGATCGCCGGTTTCCGTTGTGCGTTCCCACTCGGCGATCTGCCGGTACTGGTCGATCTCTTCGAGCCCGGAAAGAATCGGCTGGTCGCGCAGGGCCACCAGCTTGTGGCGGCAGAGATAGTTGGCGCGGCCTTTCATGTAGCAAACGCGCAGCTCGCCGAGGAGAGTTTCGAGGAAGGGAACGTCGCGAAAGAAGAGCTGATCCTGCAGAGCCTTGGTGCCAGTGGAGACGATCACGCGCTGGCCGGTGCGCAGCGCCGGCAGCAGATAGGCGAGAGTCTTCCCGGTGCCGGTGCCGGCTTCGACGATCAAATGGCGGCGCTCGGCGAGGGCGCGCTCCACCGCTTTCGCCATTTCGAGCTGGCCGGGACGGTACTCGTAGGGGAGCGGCGAACGCGCGAGAATGCCGCCGGGCGCGAAGAACCCGTGCAGCGTGGGCAGGGTGCGGGTTGGAGTCTCGCTGGAGGGCATGGAGCGGCGCTCGGCGGCCAAAAATGGGGCGCTCATTCCATCATAGTGAGGCGGAGGCGTCGGGTAGCCGGCAAGTACGCTTCGAAGGCAGACCCCCACCGCAGATCCCCGCCACGGCGAATCTTCGGCTTCGACTCGCCCGCTTGCGGTGGTCTCGCTCAGGATGACAAAGCCCTTGGGAAGAAATCCAATATCCCGGCTGGCCTGGCGGGAATCCTAGCCGAAGTCTGGATCCTTGCCGGGAACGGAGGGGTGGTACTCGTCGCCGGCGAGGCCCTCGTTATTTTGCGCGCTCTGCCACTGGCTCGCCCACTGCGCGCCGTCGGCTTCAGATGCGCCGGATGCCGCATGACCGGCGATGGATTGCGCGCTGCGCAGGAGTTTCTTGCGCGTCTCCTCGGCGCGCGCGGCCGCCCCGGCCCGCTCACTGTTGGCCAGAGAGTCGAGATAGGCGGATTGGGGATTCATGCCGTGGATGTGCATCGCGCCCTCCCGAAAGCAGACGACGCAATTGGCACACCACGGCGTACGCGCCAAGATAAAAATGTCCTCATCGAGCGGGTGGGATCCCGGGTCAGGTTCTGCAAGCAGCGCCGCACCTGCGGAGCTAAGCGGACGCGGATTCGGCCGTGGTGGGATCGATGACGCGCAACACGCGGGCCACGCTGTTGGCAGGAAAGCCCCCCTGCGCGGCATGCTCGCGCACCAACGCCTCGTTGGGCGCGATGTAAACGCAGTAGATCTTGTTCTCAGTGACGTAGCTCTGCAGCCACTGGATCTGCGGACCCAGGTTGCGGAGCACGCCGCAGGACTTTTGCGAGATGGCCTGAAGCTGATCGCCGGTGAGCGATCCGGCGCCGGGAATCTCGCGCTCGATGACGTACTTAGGCATAGGTGCTGCCTCCTTGCGGGGATGTCGAATAGTCTAGAACGGCGCGCTGGGAAAAGTGGGAAAAATCTGCGGCGGCTGCCTTGGGGCCCGAGGCGGGCTCGCGCCCACACGACCAACCCATAAGATGAGATTGGCGGTCGCATCGAATGCGGTTGCCGGACAAAGCGTGAGGAGAGAAGCATTGCCAA
>DATJRT010000254.1:0-5167 GCA_035504495.1 Occallatibacter sp. | reverse complement strand
CGAGCCCGAGCCGCGCACCTGGGCGAAATCGCGTACGCGGCGCAGCAGGCGGTTGGCGATGCGCGGCGTTCCCCGAGAGCGGAGCGCGATCTCCGCGGCGCCGTCGCGGTCGACGGGAATCTGCAGCACCTCGGCCGAGCGCTCCACGATCACGCGCAGGTCCTCCTCGGTATAAAACTCCAGCCGCAGCAGAATGCCGAAGCGCGAGCGCAGCGGCGACGAGAGCAGGCCGGGCCGCGTGGTGGCGCCTATAAAGGTGAACGGGCGGATCTCCATCACGTGCGTGCGCGCCGCCGGTCCCTGCCCGATGATGATGTCGAGCTTGTAATCCTCAAGCGCGGTGTAGAGTTTTTCTTCGAGCACCGGCTGCATGCGGTGAATCTCGTCGAGAAACAGCACCTGGCGCTCGCGCAGGTTGGTGAGGATCGCGGTCAGGTCGCCCTGGATCTGCAGCGCCGGCCCGGAGGTCTGCTGGAAGCCGACGTCGAGCTCGTTGGCAATGATGGTGGCGAGCGTAGTCTTGCCCAGTCCCGGGGGGCCAAAGAGCAGCACGTGGTCCAGGGCCTCGCCACGCGATTTTGCCGCTTCAAGCGCGATGGCAAGTTGTTCTTTTGCTTTGGATTGGCCGATAAACTCGCGCAGCCACCGCGGCCGCAGCTTGAGCTCGAAGCCCTGCTCTTCGTCGGCGCGCGCGGCGCTTACCAGGCGTTCCGGCGTGTTGTCGCGCGTGGAGGCCATGCTCACGAAAAGAGTGTAGCGGCTGGAGGCTTGGGCGGGCAAAATTGCGGGGGAAATTCGCCGCGGATTCGACCCGGCGCACCCACCCAATGAATTCTTCAGGCCGGCGCGAGGTCCCTTCCCTGGGGTAGCGCGCCCGCCTTTGAATTGCGCGTGGGCTTTTTCATTCCGGCAAAATTTCCGCCGCGAGGGAATCATCCGGTACTGAAGCCCATTATGGGCATGCAGCCCAAGCACTTCCGCACATCTGTCCCCACAGTTATAACAATCCAGATACCTCACTCAAAATGGTCATTGACGCTCTATCGGGCCTCCAGTAGCATGGCGCTAAATCAGAGCATTTTTCGGAAAGAAACGTAAGGCCAATGCACCAAAGTGCTGAAGACTCAGCGCTCGCGAGTGGGTTCCGCACGTCATAATTGGATTACGGATTCCGAAGAAGCCTCAGGCGCGCCACGCTTTCGGGTCAAGTCACTCGGCGGAGTTACGCTGGAGGACCGCTGCCCAGGCACAAATTTCATCCGCCGCAGGGCACGAGAGAACCCAGGCGGCGCGGTTCTGCGTTTCGCCAGATTGCTAGGAAAGGGAACAGGCCGGCTGGGGCCGCTCGATTGCCCGCACAGTTCCCTTGGATTAACGGCTGGGATGAGCACTCACGTTGACCCGGCCCGGCGGATTCGCCAGGAGACCTCTATGCGTTATCGTCCCCTCGTGGGCGCTTTATTGCTTGGCATGCTGGTGCCGCTCACCAGTTGCATCAACTCCCCCTCCCTCACTTCCATTACCATTGCCCCGACGGCCATGAACTTTGGCGGGCCCGGCCTAAACGCGCAGTTGATTGCGACGGGGTATTACACCCATCCCGGCCACCCGGCGGAGACCAAGGACATTACCGATCAGGTCACCTGGTCGACCTCGGCCAGCGAGTGTGTCACCGTGAACAACACCGGCATGATCACCTCTGGCGACGACTCCTGCAGCAACATCCTCGTTACCGCCAGCGCCCCCGGATTTCCCGGACTGATCTCCGCCAGCATGACCGTCAACGTCACCCAGCCCACCACGGGCGGAACCGGACCCACGGGCGCAGGCGACGTGGGCACGATCACCATTATTCCCAGTTCGCAGAGCGTTCCGATCGTGGGCGATACGGCGCAGTTCCTGGCCATCGGCACCACCTCTTCCGGCGCCACGGTGAATCTCGACGGCCTGGTCTCCTGGAATTCGAGCAGCCCGCAGGTGGCTAAAATCGACCAGATTACCGGCCTGGCAACTGCAGAGGGTCAGGGAACATCGACGATTACCGCGCTTTACACCAACGCCGACGGAACCACAGCCACGGGCACGGCTTCGTTCACCGTGGTGGAAGGAGTCTCGGAGCCGTTCACGGCCCTCTCCATCATCCCTGGCTCGCAGGCGGTTTCCGCTTCGGGACAGAGCGCCAACTTCATTGCGCTTGCAACCGCGGGAGCCACGGGCCTGACTGAGGACGTGACCAACGATGCCGATGTCACTTGGAGCTCCACCATCCCGACAGTCGCCACGGTCGTTACCGGCGGAGCCACCGGCAACGGCGTTGTGACCGGCGTGAGCGTAGGCACAAGCACCATCACGGCCCAGCTTGCCCTCGGCGGCGGGGCCGTGCTGACGGCTACGGCGACCGTCAACGTGACCGCGACGGCAGCGCCCGAACCTCTGCTTTCGCTCTCGATTATTCCGGCCACGATCACGGTGGGCAACCTGCAAGACACCGGCAACTTCCTCGCGGTGGGCACGTTCTCCACCACTCCGTACGTCAGAGACCTCACCAACTCGGTCACGTGGCTTTCCTCGGCGCCGGAGATCTTCCCCGTCATCTCCGCCAGCGACAGCAGCGCGAACCCCGGGGCCCCGGCAGGGACGGTCACGGCCTTTGGCGCAGGAAGCGCCACGATTATCGCCGAGGCAACCGACCCAACCACGAAGTCGATCCAGACCGCAACCGCAACCTTCACTTGCCCCGAACCGACCGAACCGATCCAGCCGGGCGAGTGCTATGAGGGATCCCAGGCCACCTCGCTTCTGGCGACCATCACCGTCTATAACGAGGGCTTGAATACTACCGACTGGCAGATCACCGCTCCTTCGGCCACCGGCACGGCCGACGTGATTCATTGCGGGCCGGGATGGACCGGGGCCGGGGGGTCTGTCTGCGTGGCCACCTATCCCATCGACACCGTAACCCCCTCCGGCAATCCGGGAGTGGTCCTGACTGCGCAAGGCGGGGCGTTCGGCGGATGGTCCTACAACTGCACGCCCAGCGACGTTGATGGCAACCCCGTGGCCCTTCCGGGCTTTAACGCTGCCGGGCCTAACTACTGTGTGGTCGATCTGACCGAGACGGTCTACGACCAGTTGACGGGTCAAGATATAACCGTATCCGGCGTCGACCAGACAGTGGGCGGAATCTTCAACTAGCCCTCCCCGCAGTTCCACCGCGCAGGCCGCTCTTCGGGGCGGCCTGCGTGCTTCTGCGCGCAAGAATGGCGCGCTTCCGCACTTCGCTTCCCGGCTCCGTCCGCTCACGCCGCTTCCGCCCATTAGACTGGTAAAGCCCGTCTCCGCGATGACCCACCGGTTACAAATCCTTCGCCGCTTTCGCTTCAATCGGCCGCAGCGCATTGCCGCCGCCCTGCTGGCGATGTTCCTGCTCCAGGGCTTCTGGGTGGCGGCGCAGCAGTCTCTCACCGACCGCGATTACGAGTACGCCCGCTGCGGCCGCGAGACCTGGGAGAGCCCTTCGGCTCTGGCCGGCTACTACACCACCTGCGGCAACATTCACGACGGCATTCTTGCCTACCGCCTCGCCGGACTCCCGCTCACGCTCAACCTGCTCGCCGAGCGCGGCCTCGATCTCTTCCGCAAGCCGGAGAACAGAGTGGTGGCGAGCGGCACGCGCAGCAACGAGCTGAGCACCTGGGAACTGCGCCACCAGATGACGCACATTCTCCTCCTGCTGCGCCTGCCCTTTCTCTTTGGCGGGTGCCTGCTCGGCGGCTGCATCTGGTGGGTCACGCGCCGGCTCTACGGCGACCTTGGCGGCTACACGGCGCTGGCGCTTTATTGCTTCTGCCCCGCGATTCTCAAGGCCTGCTTATCGCCCAACCCTGAGGCGCTGGCCGCGCTGGGCGTGTACGGCGGCGTGTATACCTCGATCGGCGTGGCTCACGCCATGCAGGGACCGCGCCGCAAATGGCGCCCGCGCATCGTGCTTCTCTCGGTGCTCTTCGGCGTGGCCGCGGCGGCGCACATCGCCGCGCTGCCGGTCACCGCGCTGCTCGGCCTGGTGCTCATGCTGTGGGTGGCGGAGGGCCACAGGAGCCAGGCGCTACCGGTGGTGCTGGCGGCCACGCTGGGCGCGCTCGTCTTCGTCTTCTTCTGCTACGGCTTTTCGCCCGACGCCTTCAGCTACGTTTTCCGCTCGGCCGCGGGCTTTCTCTGGTTTTCCCGCGATCCGGCGCGCCGCTTTTTCTCGAGCTTCTCCAACGCAGGCATCAGCGTGGCCGCGGGCGCCGCGCTGGTGCTCTATCTCGCGCTGCGCCGCTCCCGCTACTTCGGCAACACGGCTCCGCTGCTTTGCGCTTTCGTCTGCATGGCGCTGATTATGACGGACGTGCCGGGAACGCCCTGGCTGTGGTCGCTGCCATTCCTTTTCACCTTCATTGGCGGCGTGTTTGCTGATGCTTACGAGAGTCCGCGCGGCCGGCTCGCGGTGGCCGCGGCCGGTGCTCTCATCGCGTTGCAGGCAGCGGTCTGCGTGGCCGGCCTGCCCGCGCTCATCTAGTTTTCTTCCCTGCTCCCCGGCGCAGGATTTTGCTTCAAAATGCGGGCTCGGACGAGCTCAATTTCGGCCCCGTTTTGCACCCCGGCGCGGACCTTCGCGGACGCTCGTTAAATGTCTCAAAATTCGAGGTTTATTTCAGCGTTTCCGCCTTGATAAAAGGCCCCTCCGGCATCTAAAATAGAACTTGTAAGCCTGCGGGCCCGGCCCCTCCTTTTCCGGACATTTCTGCCGCCCTCCTGCGGGCCAAAAACACTTTATGGCCGACGATCAGAACCCTCAGCTTCCTCTCGACGGTGGTACGCCTCCCGGCGGCGGCACGAATCTCATCCCCATCAATATCGAAGAGGAGATGCGCCGCTCCTATCTCGATTACTCCATGAGCGTGATCATCGGGCGCGCACTGCCGGACGCCCGCGACGGCCTCAAGCCCGTGCACCGGCGCATCCTCACCGCCATGGATCGCGAGGGGCTGCAGCACAACAAGAAATATTCCAAGTGCGCCGGCGTGGTGGGCGAGTGCCTGAAGAAATACCATCCCCACGGCGACTCCGCCGTCTACGACGCGCTGGTGCGCATGGCGCAGCCGTGGTCGCTGCGCTATCCGCT